>CALLGK010000270.1 GCA_938009905.1 uncultured Acidimicrobiales bacterium
GTACACCGTGCTGGCGACGGATCCTGATCCGTTGGTCAACACGGCGACTGCCTCCGGTACTGATCTGGACGGCGACGCGGTGTCTGATACCGATTCGCACTCGACGGCCGTGGAATTTGCGCCGGTGATCGACATTGTGAAGTCCGGTCCGGCCTCGGCCGCGGTCGGCGACAACGTCACGTATTCCTTCTGGGTGTCGCATGATGCGGCGTCTGACGGTTCGCCGATCACGGGTGTGTCGGTGAGCGATGATGTTGCTGGTGTGGCGGCCTATGTGTCTGGTGATGATGGTGACGGCATCTTGCAGGCGGGTGAGACGTGGCTGTTTGAGGTGACCTATACGATCGCTGCGACGGATCCTGATCCGTTGGTCAACACTGCGACTGCCTCCGGTACTGATCTCGATGGCGACGCGCTCTCTGATATCGATTCGCACTCGACGGCCGTTTCGTATGCGCCGGTGATTGATGTGGTGAAGTCGGGTCCTGTGTCTGCGGCGGTTGGTGACACGGTGACCTATTCGTTTGCGGTGTCGCATGATGCGGCGTCTGACGGTTCTGACATCACGGCCGTCACCGTGAGCGATGATGTTGCTGGCGCGGCGGCCTATGTGTCTGGTGATGATGGTGACGGCATTCTGCAGGCGGGTGAGACGTGGCTGTTTGAGGTGACCTATACGATCGCTGCGACGGATCCTGATCCGTTGGTCAACACGGCGACTGCCTCCGGTACTGATCTGGACGGCGACGCGGTGTCTGATACCGATACGCATTCGCTCGATATCGGTTTCGCTCCTGTCCTCGATGTGGTGAAGTCGGGACCGGCGTCTGCGGCGGTTGGTGACACGGTGACCTATTCGTTTGCGGTGTCGCATGATGCGGCGTCTGACGGTTCGCCGATCACCGGCGTGACGGTGGTTGATGATGTGGCTGGTGCTGCGGCCTATGTGTCTGGTGACGACTCTGACGGCATTCTGCAGGTCGGGGAGACGTGGCTGTTCGAGGTCACCTACACCGTGCTGGCAACCGATCCTGACCCGTTGGTGAATATCGCGACGGTGTCTGGCGTCGATCTCGATGGCGACGCGCTCTCTGATACCGACACGCATTCGCTTGATGTGGACTTCGCGCCGGTGATTGACATTGTGAAGTCGGGACCGGCGTCTGCGGCGGTTGGTGACACGGTCACGTATTCGTTTGCGGTGTCGCATGATGCGACGTCTGACGGTTCGGACATCACTGGCGTCACCGTGAGCGATGATGTGGCTGGTGCGGCGGCCTATGTGTCTGGTGACGACTCTGACGGCATTCTGCAGGCGGGTGAGACGTGGCTGTTCGAGGTGACCTACACCGTGCTGCCCACCGATCCTGATCCGTTGGTCAACATCGCGACGGTGTCTGGGACTGATCTCGATGGCGACGCGCTCTCTGATACCGATTCGCACTCGACGGCGGTTTCGTATGCGCCGGTGATTGACATTGTGAAGTCCGGGCCGGCGTCCGCCGCTGTTGGTGACACGGTCACCTACTCGTGTGCGGTCTCACATGATGCGGCGTCTGATGGGTCTGACATCACGGGTGTGTCGGTGAGCGATGATGTGGCTGGTGCGGCGGCCTATGTGTCTGGTGATGATGGTGACGGCATTCTGCAGGTCGGGGAGACGTGGCTGTTCGAGGTCAGCTACACCGTGTTGGCAACGGATCCTGATCCGTTGGTGAATATCGCGACGGTGTCTGGCAGCGATCTCGATGGCGACGCGCTCTCTGATACCGACACGCATTCGCTCGATATCGGCTTCGCTCCTGTCCTCGACGTGGTGAAGTCGGGTCCTGCGTCTGCGGCGGTTGGTGACACGGTGACCTATTCGTTTGCGGTGTCGCATGATGCGACGTCTGACGGTTCTGACATCACGGGCGTGTCGGTGGTTGATGATGTTGCTGGTGCTACGGCCTATGTGTCTGGTGATGACGGTGACGACATTCTGCAGTCTGGTGAGACGTGGCTGTTCGAGGTCACCTACACCGTGTTGGCAACGGATCCTGATCCGTTGATCAACACGGCCACCGTCTCCGGTGCTGATCTAGACGGCAACGCAGTCTCCGACACGGATACGCACTCGCTTGATGTGGAGTTTGCGCCGGTGATTGACATTGTGAAGTCGGGTCCGGCCTCGGCCGTGGTTGGTGACAGCGTCACGTATTCCTTCTCGGTGTCACACGACCCGACGTCTGACGGTTCTGACATCACGGCCGTCACCGTGAGCGATGATGTTGCTGGCGTGGCGGACTATGTGTCTGGCGATGATGGTGACGGCATCTTGCAGTCCGGGGAGACGTGGCTGTTCGAGGTCGCCTACACCGTGCTGGTTTCCGACCCGAACCCCCTCGTCAACACCGCCACGACGACAGGTGCTGATCTCGACGGCGATGCCGTTTCCGCATCCGACTCCCACTCGACCGATCTCACATACAACCCAGTTCTCGACGTGGTGAAGAGCGGACCGCCCTCGGCGTTGCTCGGCGAGACCGTCACCTACACCTTCGCCGTATCGCACGACGCAACCTCAGATGGTTCACCGATCTCGACAATCACGATCGACGACGACATTGCAGGTACTCCGACCTACGTCTCCGGTGATGACGGCGACGGCATTCTGCAGGCCGGTGAGACCTGGAGCTACACCGTCGACTACACCATTCCGCTCACCGCCCCGAGTCCTGTCGTCAACACCGTCACCGTCGATGGTCTTGACGAAGACGGCGACGCGCTTTCGGCCACCGACACCCACTCAACGGCGATCACGCCATTCGACCCTGACATCACGGTGACCAAGTCTGGCCCGGCGAGCGCTGCGGTTGGCGAGACCGTCACCTACTCGTTCGCTGTCGCCCACAGCACGTCGTCTGACGGTACCGATCTCACCAACGTGACGGTCGACGACGACATTGCCGGCGCCGCCACGTACGTGTCTGGTGATGATGGTGACGGCATCTTGCAGGCCGGTGAGACGTGGCTGTTCGAAGCGACGTACACGGTGTCGGCAGCCGACCCCGACCCGCTTCTCAACACTGCCACCGCTAGCGGTGACGACCCCTTGGGTGCGTCGGTGACCGCCACGGACACGCACAGTTTGGATGTCACCTTCGCTCCGCTACTGGACATCGTGAAATCTGGACCGGCCAGCGCACAACCAGGCGAAACCGTGACGTACAGCTTCGCAGTCACCCATGGTGCGCTCTCGGACGGATCGCCGATCTCCGGGGTGTCGGTGACAGACGATGTCGCCGGAGCCACGACCTATGTGTCTGGAGACGACGGTGACACGCTTCTTGAGCCGGGCGAGACATGGCTCTTCGAGGTCACATACACGGTGCAAATTGCCGACCCAGACCCTCTCGTCAACATCGCAACAGCCTCTGGCTCTGATCGCGATGGCGGCTCGTTGACCGCCGACGACACCCACAGCCTCGCCGTGTTGGTGCCCGCTATGACGGTCACGAAGACCACCAGCACGCCGCAGCTGCTTACTGGTGGCACCGCCCAGTTCTCGATCACCGTCACGAACACGGGTGAGGTCCCACTCACCGCCGTGACGATCTCCGATCCGCTGGTGCCAGGCTGCGAGGAAACCGTTGCCTCGCTTGCTGTTGGTGCCGTGCACACCGTCAACTGTTCGCTCACGAACGTGACGGCGGACTTCACCAACACGGTGACGGTCGACGCCGTCGATCCGCTTGATGGACCGCTGAACGGCTCTGATACCGCCGATGTCGATGTCATCGCTCCGGGGCTCACGATCACGAAGTCACCGAACACCCAGTCCGTGATCTCCGGTGGAACCGCCGACTTCACGATCGTGGTCGCCAACACTGGCGACACCGACCTCACCAACGTCACGGTCAGCGACCCGCTGGCTCCGACATGTGACACGGTGATCGGCGTTCTCGCAGCGGGCACGTCGCAGACCATCACCTGCTCGACCGCGAACGTGACGGCCGACTTCACCAACACAGCGAACGTCAGCGGAGACGACCCACTGGGCAACACCTACACCGACGCCGACACCGCCGATGTGACCGTGCTCGTTCCTGCGATCGACATTCAGAAGGGTCCTGAGGTTCAACAGATTCTTGCTGGGGAGACCGCAACGTTCTCCATCACGGTGACCAACGCCGGTCCTGTCGATCTCACGAATGTGATTGTGAGCGATCCTCTCGCTCCTGCATGTGCGACGACGATCGCCCTTCTGCCTGCCGGAACGTCGCAAACGTATACATGCTCGCTCGATGCTGTGGCCGCCGACTTCGTCAACACCGCAGATGTCACCGCCTCTGATCCGCTCGGGAACACTCACACCGACAGCGACACCGCAGACGTCGATGTCATTGCTCCTGGCATCGTCCTCACCAAGACGCCAGACGTGCAATCGGTCGTCGAGGGAGGAACAGCTGACTTCACGATCACGGTGACCAACAACGGTGATGTGGATCTGACAGCTGTCACCATCACCGATCCGCTCGTTCCCAACTGCGACACGGTCATACCAGCCCTGGCCGCCGGTGAGTCTGTGTCGGTGACCTGCTCGGTAACGAACGTGACGACCGGCTTCACCAATACTGCGAGCGTTGCGGCCCAAGACCCAGTTGGTAACACGCTGACTTCTTCGGACACTGCAGACGTCACGGTTCTCGTGCCCGGGATCAGCATCACGAAGGCGCCGGCGACGCAGAGCGTGGCCTACGCCGGGGATGCCCCCTTCACGCTCACGGTGACCAACACCGGCCAAACCGCGTTGACTGCGGTGACGGTGACGGACCCCTTGGCCCCCGGTTGTGACACGATCATCGCCTCCCTCGCCGTTTCCGAGTCGGTAACCATCACCTGCACGGTCGCCGGTGTTGGGGGCGACTTCACCAACATCGCGAGCGTCACAGCAACCGATCCGATCGGCGGAACGGTGTCGTCGTCTGACTCTGCAGACGTCACGGTCCCGATCCCAGTTCTGACCATCGAGAAGACGCCGGATCTGCAGACGGTGACCAGTGACGGCACGGCCACCTTTGATCTCACGGTCTCGAACCAAGCGGCTGTTGATCTCACCAATGTCACGATCTCTGATCCGTTGGCTCCCAACTGTGAACAGGTCATTCCTGTTCTTGCCGCCGGGACCTCGACCACCGTGACCTGTTCATTGGCCAACGTGACCGCAGACTTTACGAACACCGCGTCGGTCACGGCGGCCGATCCGCTGGGTGGCGCCGACTTGTCCGACAGCGACACGGCTGACGTCGTGATCATCACGCCGGGCGTTGACATCACGAAGACGGCACTCAACCCTGTGCTCCTCGGTGGCGAGACGGTGACCTTCGAGATCGTCGTGGCCAACACGGGTGACGTTGATCTGACCAACGTGGTTGTCAGCGATCCATTGGCTCCAGGGTGCGACACAACGTTTGCGCTCATTCCTCAGAGCGGCTCTGAGACGTACACGTGCACGCTCGACAACGTGACGGCCGACTTCGTCAATCGAGCCGATGTCGCTGCGACGAGCCCGCTCGGTGACACCTTCACCGACATCGACGACGCACCGGTTGATGTGATTGCGCCAGCCTTGACCTTGACGAAGACGCCCGACGTGCAGTCGGTCGTCTCAGGAGGTGACGCTTCGTTCACGGTGACGGTGTCGAACACGGGCGACGTCGACCTCACGACCGTTGTCATCACCGACGTCGCTGCCCCAGGCTGTGCAACGACCGTGCCGCTGCTCGCCGCCGGTACGTCGACCTCGATCTCGTGTGTGGTGGCGGGCGTCACGAGCGACTTCACCAACACGGCAGACGTCGCCGCCCTCGATCCGCTCGGCAACACGCTCCTGGCGTCCGACACCGCTGATGTGACGGTTCTCGTGCCGGGCGTGGAGATCCAAAAGACCCCTGACCTGCAGCTCACCGTCGCTGGCCAAGCGACCACCTTCACGATCACGGTCATCAACTCCGGTGAAACACCGCTGACGAACGTCACGGTGACAGATCCGATCGTGCCGGCATGCGATTCCGTCGTGGGTGCGCTCGCCGTTGGCGAGAGCACGAGCTACACCTGCTCGGCCACGCTGGCCGACGACACGATCAACACCGCGAACGTCACCGGAGACGACCCGCTTGGTGTTGCACATTCCGACAGCGACACGGCGACCGTCGACATCATCCGCCCAGCGCTGACGGTCGTGAAGTCCCCCGACCCACAAGCTGTGGTTGTCGAGGGAGTGGCCACGTTCACCATCCAGGTCGCGAACACGGGTGACGCTGATTTGTCGAACGTCGTCGTCAGCGACCCTCTGGCGCCAGCCTGCGATCAGACCTTCCCGACGCTGCCCGTCGGCACCACAGAAACGATCACCTGTTCACTGAGTCCGGTGTCGGCCGACTTCACCAACGTCGCATCAGCTGTTGGAACTGACCCGACCGGAGCACCAGTCTCCAGCTCTGACGACGCCGGCGTCTTGGTTCTGCAGCCTGCTGTCGAGATCGAAAAGGTGGCGCTGACGCCGAGCGTGCTGGCCGGTGAGACGGTCACCTTCGAAATCACCGTGACGAACTCGGGTGAGACTCCTCTGACCAATCTGGTCGTCGCTGATCCGACGGCACCCGACTGCGCAATCACGATCGCGGCCTTGGCCGTCACAGAATCGACCACCTACACCTGCACGCTTGCGACGACTGCTTCGTCGACGAACTTCATCAACACGGCATCCGTTACGGCCGACGATCCCTTGGGCAATCCTTGGACCAGTTCCGACATCGCCGATGTCGAGGTCCGCCCGGTTGGCGCGGTCACCGGTCACCTTTTCATTGACGTCGACGGCGACGGGATCCAAGGTCCGACCGAGCCGAATCTGGCCAATGTCGATGTGATCATCACGCATCCGAACGGCACGACAACAACGGTGACGACAGACGCTGACGGAAACTACGTCGCAACCGGCATTGAGGTCGGCGATGTCACGGTGGCGGTAGATCTCACCGATCCGGACATCCCAGCCGGTCATGCACTCAGCACCATGAACGCAACCCAGTCAGCAACAGTGATCGATGGCGGAACCACAGCCACCGACCCTGTGGGCTTTGCGCCAACCGGCTCTATCAGCGGTGTTGCGTTCGAAGACGTTGATGGCGACGGTCAATTGACCGCAGCAGACACGCCTGTACCTGGCACGGTGGTCGTTCTCCTCGACAGCACCGGTGCAACGGTTGGTTCGGTCACTGCTGGCCCCGACGGGTCGTACTCCTTCGACGGTCTGCTCCCCGGCGACTATCAGGTGCAGTTCGACGTGCCAACGACTTCGACCCCAACCCTTCAGGACGTCGGCGACGACGTGTCGGACTCGGACATCAACACCTCTGGCGTGACCGCTCCCATCACCGTTGCCGGTGACGACATCACCGACATCGACGGTGGCTGGTTCGAACCGGCCGCGATCTCGGGCACGGTTTGGGGCGACAACGACGCCGACGGCGTTCGTGAGCCTGGTGAGGTCGGGATCGAGGGCATCCCGGTTGTTCTGACCACTGGCGGACCAGACGGAACCATCGGAACGGCGGACGACGTTGAGACCACCGTCACCACCGACGCAGACGGCAACTACTCCTTCGGCGATGTGCCACCGGGCCCCTACGAAGTCAACGTGCAGGTTCCGCCAGACACGACGGTCTCTGCCGGCACATCCTCATTCTCCGGAACTGTCGCTTCTGGTGACTCCGTCACAGACTTGTCCACCGGCCTTGCCGGCCCAACAACGCTCACTGGCACAGCATGGTTCGACGTTGACAACGACGGTGTCATCGATCCGACAGACGTGTTGTTGCCAAACGTCACCGGCATTGCCACCTGGGCTGGCCCGGACGGAGTCCTTGGCACCGATGACGACGTGGCAACCTCGTTCACGACGGATGCCAATGGCGATTACGTGCTCACCGACATGCCGTCGGGTGACTACACGATCTCCATTGATGGCGCCTCGATCCCGCTCGGCATGATTCAGTCTGTCGATCCTGATGCTGTCCTCGACAACACCACGACGGTCTCGGCACCGGCTGGCGGCACTGCCCATGTCGAGTTCGGCTACGTCGGAAGTGGCTCGATCGGCGATCGTGTCTGGCTGGACCAAGACGAGAACGGCGCATTCAACAGCAGCGAGTTTGGTTCCCCGAACATCGATGTCGTGGTGACCTGGGCTGGCCTCGATGGGATCATCGGAACTGACGACGATGTCGTCTTCACGACGACCACCGATGCTGCTGGCCGGTATGTCATCGACAACTTGCCAGCCGGTCAGTACGAGGTTGCGGTCGACCCCGCTTCGGTCCCGACCGGGCTGACCGTTCCGAGTGAGATCTCGATCAATCTCGGCCCAGGAGAGGACAACCACGACGGTAACTTCCCGCTGATCGTTACTGCTCAGCCGCCCGTCACAACAGCTCCGCAACCCTCGGGTCCTCTCGCCTTCACCGGCTCTGATGCTGGTGGGTTGGTGTCGATCGGTGTGTCGTTGCTGGCGCTCGGTGGTGGTTTGTTGTTCTGGCGCCGACGTCGGGCAGGCGAGGCAAGCTGACCGATTGTTGATGCAAGCTCTCCGTCCGTTGCGGCAGCGTCCGCTCGCTGCGACGATGTGCCAATGAGCTTGATCTTCGATCCCAACGCCTGATGCAGCGAGCTGTTGGGTCGGGAGCATGACGGGGCCGGATGACAAGCAGTTCTGGCGCGATCGCATCTGGGATCAGATGGTGGCCGAGAAGGTGGTGGGGTTTCCCGGCGCCCATGGCCGCATTCCCAACTTCACCGGCGTAGGCGATGCGGCTCGAGCGTTGGCCGAACTGCCCGAGTGGCAGGCCGCCTCTGCCATCAAAGCCAACCCAGACATGCCGCAGTTGCCGGTGAGGGCGACTGCGCTGGCCGACGACATCGTCGTCTACATGGCGGTGCCGCGACTGCGCGAGCCAGAACCGTTCCTGCGCCTCGACCCCGCAGTCATCACGGTGAAGCCGCGTGCGGCAGCGTCGATCAAAGGATCGGGCGAACATGGGGTGCCGGTTGGCCTCGACGAGCTGCCACACATCGACTTGATCGTGTGCGGAACCGTCGCCGTCAACCGAGATGGCGTTCGCATCGGCAAGGGCGGCGGCTATTCCGACCTGGAGTTCGCCGTTGGTCTCGAAGCGGGTCGCATTGACGACTCAACCACCATTGTGACCACGGTGCATGATGTGCAGCTCGTTGACGACGAGTTGCCAGAGACACAGCACGACTTCGGCGTCGACGTGATCATCACACCGACCGAAGTGATTCGTTGCGATCGCCGAGCGAGGCCACCCGGCATCATCTGGGATGACCTCGACGACGACAAAATCGCCGCCATCCCGATTC
Organism: uncultured Acidimicrobiales bacterium; assembly: GCA_938009905.1. GTDB lineage: Bacteria > Actinomycetota > Acidimicrobiia > Acidimicrobiales > SZUA-35 > CALEWY01. Next base: position 9,421 of record CALLGK010000270.1, read on the forward strand.
TCGCCGAGCGCGGCCGACCGTCTTGAACGACAGAAGCGGCAGGCCCATGGCAAAAGCCACGTGCCTGCCGCTCAGTCAAAACGGCCAGTCAGCATTGCGTCCAGCCTCAAGCGTTGGCAGGAGACGGAACGTTGCGTCGCTGAACCCAGCCAGGATGTAGCGACCCTTTCCGCCCGACGGCATCGACCGTGGTCGATACCCCGCAAGGTCCACCGTGTACACAAGCGGCACGTGCGAGATGTCGACCGAGCCAGCGTCGTGCATCTGGTCATCGGTAAACAGCACAACACGATGGTGCTTGCGTGGGTTGTAGTGGGCCTTGATGGCGGTGTGGCCGTTGGTCGAGTGACCAACCGAGCCGATCATCGCTACCAGGTGCCGCACCGACGAAAGCACCGAAGCTCCAGTGCGGAGCTTCACCGCTCGGTTGGTGTAGCCAAAGATGACGACGTCGGCGTTGGCGGACCGAGCCGCGGTTACCGCGGCCATCACCGCAGCAACCTCAACTCGACTGATCGTCGACCTGTTGGACACCGGACCCTGCATCGATCCCGACATGTCGATCGCTACGAGCGATCGATCAAGAGCCGGAATGTTCTGCATCGTCAGGTCGAGCGTCGTGCCGAGCGCTCGCTTCCAGTTGTCGGATGGGGCGTGCTTGTAGGCAGCCCACACCTGGTACGGGAAGAGCCGAGCCTTCGCCACCTCGTCGGCATCCGTGATCCGAGCCAGCACGGTCTCGACCGCAGCGGGGCTTACGCCCTGCTCGTCGAAGTTGCGCAGGTTTCGAATCAGCGCCATGACACCCATGGTGGGAATCACCGACTCCCACGCCTCGGCATCCATGCCACCTGGCAGCCAGCCAGACAGTCGCTCCCACGAGGTGCCGGCCTTCGCCAGCCTTCGTGGTCCTCGGCTGTCGAGCACAGCTCGACGCTCATCAACGCCGACCGCAGCCAACTCATCGGCCGCCGCCAACATGGGCAGCACCTCAGGGTTGGCCGCAGCGTCGTTGTGGTGACGCCGGTCGAGTAGCCACGCAAAGAGTGCACTCTGCGTTGCGTCTCGCGGCTTCGGGTGGGTGAGCTCGATCACGTCGGCCATGCGAACGCCGCGGCCGAGTCCGTCGTAACGGAGAGCGCTGCGCTCGGTGTACAGACGAACAGCGGCGTCGGCGACACCTCGCTTCACGGCCATCGGCAGTCGCCGTCCGTAGCGGCTGTGCCAATACCCGATCATCTCGGCTGGCTCGTCCGGCCGCTGCAAGACGGAGTCGACCACTGGTCGACCTCGCTCACCGCCAGCCGCGACGTACTCAGCAGCGAGCACGACCGAGGCCGACCGAATCTTGAGCTCGCTCCGCAGGTAGGGCGCGAGCCGAGCCACGAAGCCAGGGTCGATGGCAACCACGCGGTGCACGAGGTCGACGAATCGACGCTCGCGAGCCTCAGCAGACTCGTAGAACGTGTTCTCGCCGGCCATGTAGGTGGCCGCCATGAGAAACAGCTCCGAGTGAAGGTCGGGCTGGTAGGCCCGGCCTCCTTCGTGCGTGCGGATGGTTGCCCCTCGAGTGGCAATCGGGGCGAGGGGATTGATGCGGTTGAACTTGCTGAACTTTGCCATGGTGCGGCCTCCTTTCAGGTGCCGTAGTGGATTGATGGGTCAATGGATTGATGGGTGGGTTGTGTTGGGGGAGAGCGGGCCAGAGAACCAGGCGAGTGGGGTCGCACCCCGAATGGGTGGTCGGGGTGATCGGAATCGAACCGAGTTTCACCAGAAGTAACCCCACGCTTCGCAGCTGGCCCGCTCGTGCATGGCTCCGGGCCGAGAGCCCAGCGGCTGGGCTTCAAATGCGCTCTACCAACTGAGCTACGACGACAGAGCGAGCTCTGCATCGGCGGGACTCGAACCCGCGACCGCACTATTAACGGAGAAGAAATCCCGGCCTTCGCAGCGGCCCGGAGCCAAATCTTCATTCCAAGTCGGCAGAGGCGTCGCCCGACCACTGGTGTCGGACCACGCGTGAGAGGCTCGTGCCGTGGACGAGCCTCGGCCCTGGAACCTGAACATCCACTATCACCAGGTCTTCTTGGGGGCTGTGCCGGATGGGGCCAGAACAGCTCTCGACGTTGGTTGCGGCGATGGTGTGTTGACCTTCGATCTTGCTGACGCAGGGCTCGACGTGGTCGGGATTGACCCTCACGCCCCGAGCATCGGCCGAGCTCGATCTTCTGCCCGGGTAACGGACCACACACACTTCGTGTGTGGCGATGTGTTCGGCCCGCAGCTCGACCCATCGTCGTTCGACGTCGTTACTGCCAATGCGATGCTCCATCACGTCGATACCGCTGATGGGCTCCGACGACTTCGAGAACTGGTCAAGCCAGGCGGAGTTGTCGCGGTGGTCTGCTTTGCCATGCCAGACAGCGTTGGGGATCACCTTCGATCGGTAGCCGGCATGGCGATGAAGCGAGTCCGAGTGGTTCGCGGGCAGTACTGGGAACACAACGCACCGATGAAGTGGCCTCCGCCGCTGACGTCAACCGAGCTCATCGAGTTGGCCGAGGCAGAACTGCCGGGCGTTCGCAGCAAGAGGTTGATGTCGAACCGGGTGTCGCTCGCGTGGCGAGCACCCGTGGGCGAGCGCTGAAGTACTCCCCGTGGGAGTCGAACCCACATGCCGTCAGGCGACAGGTTCTGAACCTGTTGCGTCTACCAATTCCGCCAGGGGAGTGGGCCGCGTGTCCTTCGACGATGGTCGCCGAGGCAACGCGTGTGGAGCCCTCGGGAGGATTCGAACCTCCGACCCGCTGGGTCGAAACCAGTCACTCTGTCCACTGAGCTACGAGGGCAAGAGGGAACTAGGGTCGGCGGCATGCAGGCAGATAGCGCGCACGCTCCGAGTTCCCCATTGCGTGTGATCGGTGCTGGCCTGCCCAGAACGGGCACCACCTCGCTCAAGAACGGACTAGAGCTGCTGCTTGGCGAGCGCTGCTATCACATGTTTGAGCTCTTCGATGACTTCGATGCGGGGATCAAGTGGTGGCAGGCCCTCGAGGGCGACATTGCCAAGATCGACAAGGTGTTGGACGATTACGGCGCAGCCGTTGATTGGCCCGCTTCGCTGTTTTGGCGAGAGCTGATGGCCAAGCATCCAGACGCCGTTGTGGTGCTCTCGCACCGGGGTGACGCCGAGACATGGTGGCGAAGTGTCGATCGGACGGTGTGGGCGATGCTGCGTCGGCGCGACACCGAGCCAACGCTCGCTGCGTTCAACGAAAAGATGCGGGCGAAGGGTGGGTTCGGTGACGATTGGGACGACCCAACCGCAGCCATGGCGGTCTATGACCGGCTGTTTGCCGAGGTGACCTCGACTGTGCCAGCTGATCGCTTGGTGGTGTGGCAAGCATCTGATGGCTGGGAGCCGTTGTGCACGGCGCTCGGCATAGACGTGCCAGACGAGCCGTTCCCACACTTGAACTCGACGGGTGAGTTTCGAGACCGAGCTGGCCTCGAATAGCTACGACGAATCCACGAGTCAGGGCGGAGGGAATCGAACCCCCGAGATTGCCGGCGTCCAAGGCCGGTGACGAGCCTGCACGTCCTCACCCTGCGGTGAGCCGACGGTCGCACGATTGTCCGACGCGTCAGCTCTGATGTTGAGATGCCTCTTGGAATGAACACTGCGTGGCTGACCTCATCGCCGGAACGTTCGCGGGGTCTGTTCCTGAACCGGCATGCACCATGCAGCTATGAATGTTGATGTGGCTTCGACTCGACACCGCTGCGTCGCCAGTACGAAGGGCGAAAAGCAGAGAAGCCGCTCTCTCGTTCAGTGAGAGGCGGCTTCGTCGAAAGAACGAATGAGGCGGGAGTCTTCGTCTAGAAGACGCCGACCTCCGAAGCCGTTGAGCGTGAATCCGGGCGCTGTGACCACGGCGGCACCGGGCTACCGAGCAACAGCGCGTCGCTGAACACGAACGAGTCGGCAAGGCTGCCGCTCGCACTCAGATTCAGTTGTTCTGGTTGCTTGGTCATTGTTCGAAATCGGCGCCAGCACGAACCTCGTGCGTTTGCCGGGTGGATAGTTGTACGTGCGACGTCCCGACCTGTCAACGGATTAACGCGTGGTCGGCCAAGACATCTGGTGTGCACACGCGTGTCCACACCACGGAAATCACGGGCCGTTTTCTTGCCAAGGCGCCTTGGCGTAGAAGAACGTTCGGTATGGCTGATGCGTTAAGACGAACCCGGATGCAGCGCACCAAGGGGTATGACCCTGAGCCCATGAGCGTGCCACCGCTCTTTCAATCGCCGAGTCGTCCGGTGGCGATGTTGAGGTGGTTCTTGGCCAAGTATCTGTGGCCCCAATCACTGCTCTGGATTGGGCTCGCAGCAGTCGTCTACCACTTCGCGACGCCGGGGCTCAGCCGGTTCGCCACGTTGGGAATCGACGATGTCGGCGTGCTGTGGTTGCGCAACGCCGCGCTGATGCTGGTAGTGATTGGTGGGCAGCACTGGTGGTTGCACATCCGAAAGTCGCAAGGCGTTGACTTCAAGTACGAAGCGCGCTGGTTGGCGACCAACCGAACGTCGTTTCTGTTCAACAATCAGACGCGCGACAACATGTTCTTCACGTTGGTGAGCGGTGGCTTGGTGGCGGCCGTGTACGAGTCAGTGATGTTTCGCCTCTATGCGGCTGAGTCGATTCCGCAGCTGAGTTCGCTCTGGGCCATCGCGGTCATGACGATCGCCACGTTTTGGATCGAGGGCGTGCACTTCTACGCCAACCATCGTTTGCTCCACGTCGACCCGTTGTACAAGTGGGCCCACGCACTGCATCACCGCAACGTCAACACGGGCCCGTGGTCTGGCATCTCGATGCACCCGATCGAGCACGTGTTGTACCTGTCGTTACCACTGGTGTTCCTCGTAGTGCCCGGCTCGCCGTTCATCATCACCTTCTGCATGGTGTACCTGATGATTTCGCCGTCACCGTCGCACTCTGGCTTCGACCGCTTCAAGCTTGGCGAGGCCGGGAACGTGCACGGCGGCGACTACTTCCACAACCTGCATCACCGCTACTTCGAGGTGAACTACGGGATGCTCTTGCTCCCGCTCGACAAGTGGTTTGGCACGTTCCACGACGGGAGCGTTGAAGCCCACGAACAGATGAAGGATCGGCGCCGATCGATACCTGATCAGCAGGGTGGCGAGCTCGATGACTCGCCCGTGTGACCTAGCGGTCAGTCAGCAGCAGCGATTGCGACTTCGATGCGATCTTGACGCCATTCCTTGGCGGCAACCAGCGCAGTCTCAGCAGCAGACATGATCTCGTCTGGGCTGAACGCGTGTGCTGGGTAGCACGCGACACCGGCCCACAAGGTGAGTCCGGCTTCGGCGCCCATGAGCTGGCGACGGATCCGCTCGACGGTCCAGATTGCACCGTTCTCGGGAGTGTCTTCGAGGAGCAGTGCGAAGTAGCCGTTGCGAAGGCGACATGAGGTGTCGGCTTCACGCAAGGTGACTTTGATGCTCTCGGCGATGACGTCAGCGTTTGCTTCGGTGGGATCGCCGTCTGGCAGGCCGCCAACAACTTCGAGAAGCACAACGGCAACCGGACGCAGGTGGCGACGTGCGGCAGCGACGCGTGACTCGAGGGCCACGTTGAAGAAGCTCTCGCTGAAGAGTCCCGTTGACGGGTCGGTGAGCATCTCGGCGGTCTGAGGCTCGTCCTCGTCAGCCTTCATGGCTTCGAGTTCAGCTCGCAGGGCTTCTTCTTTGTGCTCGACCTCGCTGCGCACCACACGGAGCTCGTCTTCGACGAGACGCTGCACAGCGGCTTGCTCAGCAAGTTGCTGACCGAGACGCAGCCCGGCGACGCCAGCAGCGAGCGCTAGGAGGCCTGCGACAGCGCCAAAAATGGGCTGCTCAAAGAGGAAGGCAACGAGACCAGCGGCCAAGCCAAGAAGGCCCGTGACCAGCCCAGGGAGTGCAACTCGTGCGTTCATATCACGTCTCCATCGGCCCTACAGCGGAGAACTGAAGGGATTCGAATCTTCTTGTTATCAGCTTCGGAAGACCGGAGCGCGCCACTCGGGGTAAGTCGCCAGACCTCAGGACGCTCGATGGGTCTCGACGAGCGCTGCGATCTCGCCAATGATGGCGCCAAGTTCGAAGTCTTTTGGCGTGAAAACGGCGGCTACTCCAGCCGCCAGCAGGGTTGGCTGATCGTCTTCTGGAATGATGCCACCAACCACAACTGGGGCATCGCAGCCGTTTTCTCGCAGCGCCTTCACGGTGTCGGGAACCAGCTCGAGGTGGCTGCCAGACAGAATCGAAAGCCCAACCGCATCGACGTCTTCGTCGCACGCCACGGTGACAATTTGGTCTGGGGTAAGACGAATGCCCTGGTAGATCACTTCCATGCCGGCGTCTCGCGCCGCAACAGCGATTTGCTCTGCACCGTTTGAGTGGCCGTCGAGGCCTGGCTTGGCCACGAGGATGCGGGGCGGGCCACCGTCGAGATGGCGCATGCGACCAGCGATCTCGGTGAGGTCAGCAGAGCCGCCGCCCGACGTGCCGGAGGTGCCGACGCCGGTGGGTGCGCGGTACTCGCCAAAGATCTCGCGCAGCGTGCCAGCCCAATCGCCAGTGGTGCCACCGGCGCGAGCCAGTTCGATGGTTGGTTCCATGATGTTGGTGCCGTCAACGGCCGCCGCTCGAAGATCAGCGATCGCCTTTTCGACGGCGGCGTCGTCGCGATTCTCACGCCACTTTTCTACGTCGGCCACCATGGCCTCGTGGACGTCTGGGTCGACCTTCAAGATGCTCTCGGCCCCGCCAAGAGGCGATGGCTCGGCCTCGGTGAAGTCGTTCATGCCAACGATGGTGATGTCGCCCCGCTCGATGGCTCGACGTCGTTCGGTGTGTGAGGCAACGAGCCGGCTCTTGAGTTCTTCGATGGCGGCAAAGGCACCGCCCATCTCGGCGACCTCGTCGAGTTCGGCTTGGGCACCAGCGATGAGCTCGTTGGTCTTGGCTTCGATGACGTGGGAGCCCTCAAAGATGTCGGCGTACTCGAGCAAGTCGGTCTCGTGGGCCAGCACCTGCTGAATCCGAAGTGACCATTGCTGGTCCCAAGGACGGGGAAGACCGAGTGCCTCGTTCCACGCTGGTAGCTGGATCGAACGCGCTCTTGCGTCTTTCGACAACGTGACGGCCAGCATCTCGAGCACGATGCGCTGCACGTTGTTCTCGGGCTGGGCTTCGGTGAGACCAAGTGAGTTGACCTGCACGCCGTAGCGGAAGCGTCGGGCCTTCGGATCGGTGATGCCGTAGCGCTCAGAGGTGATGCGATCCCACATCTCGGTGAAGGCCCGCATCTTGCAGGTTTCTTCGATGAACCGGATGCCCGCGTTCACAAAGAAGGAGACCGACCCAACCACCTTGGTGAACCGCTCGTCGTCAACCTGGCCGGAATCGCGGACCGCGTCGAGAACATCGATGGCGGTGGCCAGCGAATAGGCGATCTCCTGCACGGGTGTCGCTCCTGCTTCCTGCAGGTGATACGAGCACACGTTCATCGGGTTCCACTTGGGCACATTGGCCGAGCAGTAGGCGAACATGTCGACGATGAGCCGACGGCTGGCCTCGGGCGGGAAGATGTAGGTACCGCGGCTCAGATATTCCTTGACGATGTCGTTCTGCGTTGTGCCACGAAGCGCCGCTGGCTCAACGCCCTGTTCTGCTGCATTGGCGATGTAGAGCCCGAGGAGCCACGCCGCTGGCGCGTTGATCGTCATCGAGGTGTTCATCTGATCGACCGGGATGCTGTCGAGCAGCGTTTGCATGTGGCCGAGATGAACGACCGGCACGCCAACCTTGCCAACCTCTCCGGCGGCCAATGGGTGGTCGGGGTCGTAGCCCGTTTGGGTCGGGAGGTCGAACGCGATCGACAGGCCGGTTTGCCCCTTCGCCAGGTTGGTCCGATACAGCTCGTTGCTGGCAGCTGCAGATGAATGACCGGAGTAGGTCCGCATCATCCACGGCCTATCCCTGGTTGGGCGTTCGGCGTCGGTCACTGAGGTCCTGTCTCTCTGCCAGCTGATCTGGCGGGGGAGGGTGGCTGAAAGAAGTCGGTTGGTGGTCGTTCGAGACCGTCCAGCAGTCGGCGCCAGTAGTCGGGGCGGTCGATGACGCGACAGCCAAGCGAGGCCAGGTGAGGTGTCATCCACTGCACATCGAGGAGGCGACCGGGGTCGCTCTCGAGACCGAGCCCCTCCACGAGGTGCACGAGTGCAACCTTCGAGGCGTCGGTTCGACGGTGAAACATCGACTCACCGGCAAAGAAGCCACCGATGCGGATGCCGTACAGGCCGCCCGCAAGACCATCGTCATCCCACGCCTCGACGCTGTGGGCATACCCGAGATGGTGGAGTCGGATGTAGGCGTCTGTGATGCGGCGATCGATCCAGCCATACGGTCGGCCAGGGTCTGCGCAGGCCGTGATGACCTCTTCGAAGGCCGTGTTTGTGGTGACCTCGTATCGTTTGAGTGAGCGACGCAGCGACTTGTAGACCCGCAGGTCGCCGGCCCTGAACACACCACGAGGATCGGGAGAGAACCAGCCGATCTTCCGGCGGTTGAGCGGCATCGGGAAATAGCCGGCCTGATAGGCGGCAAGCAGCGTCTCTGGCTCAAGATCAGCACCCGCGGCAATGAGGTCCTCGCCGGGAGGAAGCGTGGTGATTGGCGGGAAGACCCAGCCAATGTGTCGAGCCCGACTCATCGGTTCATGCTCCTCTGGTGCTGACGCACCGGTCAAGACGAGGTGCGATTTGGCGGGTGCCCGCCCGGTACTCGATGAGCGCGAGCTCAGCGGGAGTAGTCGTAGAACCCGCGACCGCTCTTTCGTCCGAGTTGACCCGCGGCAACCATGCGCCGAAGCGATGGGACGGGGACATAGTTCGGATCGGCGTATTCGGTGTAGAGGGCATCAAGAATCGCAACGGAAGTATCGAGCCCGACAAGATCGAGAAGGGCTAGGGGTCCCATCGGAAAATTGCAGCCAGCTTGAAGGGCTAGATCGATGTCTTCTCGCGTGGCAATGCCCCGCTCGAGCATCCGGGCTGCGTTGTTGAGGTAGGGGAAGAGCAACGCGTTCACGATGAAGCCGGCTCGGTCTTGCACGTCGACCGGTTGCTTTCCGCACGCCAAGGCGAAGTCGCGAACGGCCTGCATGGTTTCAGCAGACGCCGTGAGCGGCTCGATGATCTCAACCAGCGACATGACCGGGGCGGGGTTGAAGAAGTGAAGGCCGCATACCCGATCTGGTCGGTTGGTGGCCATGGCCATCTCGACGACCGGCAGCGTCGATGTGTTGGTGACGATCAACGCGTCGGGTGCCAGATGCTCGTCGAGTTCAGTGAAGAGATCCTTCTTTACCGCGAGGTTCTCGACGACCGACTCGATGACGAGACCGCAGTCGGCGAGGTCTTTGATGTCGGTGCAGGTGGTGACACGGGCCGCAACGGCATCTCGCTCGTCGCTTTCGAGTCGACCCTTATCGACTTGCTTGGCGAGTGACGTGGCCAGTTGGTCGAGCATCGCTCGGCCCGATTCCGGCTTGCGGGAGCGGAGTACGACCTCGAAGCCAGCCTTCGCGATCACCTCCGCGATTCCGGATCCCATGATTCCTGAACCAACGACCCCGACTCGAGAGATGGTGTGCCCGGTTGGGCTCCCCTCGACCGCAGTGTCGCCGTTGACATCTTCGGTGTTGTTCTCCATGCGTCGACACTAGATCAAGTTACCTACAAGTAACAAGGCGGCAGGGAGGACAACCCACGATTGGTCTTTTGCGTGAGCTAGCCCTCGATGATGGTGATGGAGTTGATGGTGGTTGCCTCCATCGGCGTGCCGGAGTCTGTGCCAGTGCTCTCGATCTCGAAGACAACATCGAGCCCATCGGTGACCATGCCAAACATTGACCAACGCGGTGGCAAGGCCTCGCCCTGTTCGCCGGTAACAACGAAGAACTGGCTGCCGTTGGTGTCTGGTCCGGAGTTAGCCATGGCGACCGACCCGACCTGATACTCGCCTTCTTCTGGCAGCTCGTCTGCGAAGGCATACCCAGGACCACCCGTGCCGAGAGGATCGCCGTTCGGGTCGCCGCCCTGCACCACGAAGTTCGGAATGATGCGATGGAAGCTGACGCCCTCGTAGTAGCCGTAGCGAGAGAGCACAACGAAGTTGTTGACCGTGAGGGGCGCCCGGTCCACGTCGAGCTCGATGGTGAATTCACCGCGGTCGGTATCGACAACGGCGCTGTATGACGCTGACTCGTCGATGCACATCGGAGGAGCGGCGCCAAAGGTGGTGATGCGTTCTTCTGAACCGTCATCGGCCGGGCATGGCGTTTCGTCACCCTCTTGGAAGGCACCGCCGGGCTCAGGAGCGGTGAGCAGCACGGTCTCGGGTGGAAGGGTGGTGGTGACGAGCTCTGGCTCAAACGTGTTGTCGTCGTTACCGGCGAGCAACGGGTCTTCTTCCGTCGCCCGCAGGTAGAGGAAGACCGCCCCGATAAAGAGCGCGGCCAGAAGGGCACCGCCCATTAAGCGTCTGGTTAGGTTCTCGCGTTGTTCGAGCTTGCGTTGCTCTTCAAGCCTGGCCTGGCGGTTGGCTTTCTGGCGCTCACGTTTGTCGGTTGCCACGGCGGCCAAGGTTACGTGACCTGACGTTCGCTTGCGGCGCGCCGTGGCCGGAAGTCCGGGTGAAGTTCGAAAATCTGACGGTCGAAAATCTGGGGGTGGATTGTCGGATCTCAGATAGCGTTTCCGAGCGATGACCCTCGTCGTGCAAAAGTTTGGCGGAACGTCCGTCGCAGATCCGGAACGTATGCGGGCTGTGGCCGATCATGTGGCCCGCTGTATTCGCCGTGGGACGCAAGTTGTCCTCGTGATTTCAGCCATGGGGAAAGAGACCGATGAGCTCTTGTTTATGGCCGAGCAGGTCTCAAGCAAGCGCCCTGGCCGCGAGATGGACATGCTCATCACCGCTGGCGAGCGCAAGGCCTGCGCCCTCATGTGCATGGCCCTCGCCGATGCTGGCGTTGAGGCCCAGTCGTTCACCGGTAGCCAGGCCGGATTCTTGACCGACACCAACCATCGGAACGCCAAGATTCTCGAAATCACGCCCGATCGTGTGGTCGATGCGCTCAGCAAGAACATCGTGCCTGTCGTGGCCGGCAGCCAAGGTGTGTCAACCGAGCGAGACGTCACCTTCTTAGGACGAGGCGGTTCAGACACCACAGCGGTCGCGCTCGCCCACACGCTCGAAGCCGATCTCTGCGAGCTCTACACCGACGTGTCTGGCGTGTTCACCACCGACCCTCGGGTCGTCAGCGTTGCCACAAAGATGCAGTCCATCACCTTTGACGAACTGCTCGAAATGACCGCCACGGGGTGCCCGAAGCCAGCGATGCGCTCGGTCGAGGTCGCTCACAACTACCAAGTCCCGCTGCACATTCGCTCGGCGTTCACCTGGGAGCCAGGAACGCTTGTGGTTCAGGAGGAACCCGACATGGAACAGCCGATCATCCGAGCGGTCACCCACGACCTCTCAGAATCGAAGATCACCGTCTCCGAGGTAGAAGACAGGCCTGGCGTGTCGGCCAAGCTCTTTCGCTATCTGGCCGATGGCGGCATCAACGTCGACATGATTGTGCAGAACGTCTCAGATCAGGGCTGCACCGACATCTCGTTCACCGTGCCAACCGAAGACCTCGAGGCCGCGACCGAAATCATCTCTGGTCCGAACCTTGCAGACCTCGGTTCGAAGGGTGTCTCGACCGATCAGGCCATCGGCCGAGTGTCGATCGTCGGCGCCGGTATGAAGTCAAACCCCGGTGTCGCCGCCACGATGTTTGAGACGCTTGCCGACAACGGCATCAACATCGAAATGATCTCCACGTCAGCCATCCGCGTGAGCTGTGTGGTTGAGGCATCCCGGGCAGAAGATGCTGTGCAGGCACTGCACACAGCGTTCGGTCTCGACGCGGCCTAATTCAGTCGCCGTAGCGCCGCATTGCCCGTAGCGTTATGGGATGCGCATAGGAATTGTTGGTGCCACTGGACAAGTCGGCGGCGTGATGAGGCGACTTCTGCTCGAGCGTGAGTTTGCAGCAGAAGAAATCCGCTTCTTTGCTTCGTCTCGTTCAGCCGGTCAAGTCATCGAACACGGCGGAGCCGAGATCGTCGTCGAAGACGCAGCAACCGCCGACTACTCGGGTCTTGATGTCGTGCTGTTTTCCGCCGGAGGCTCCACCTCGAAGGAGCTCGCTCCGAAGGTTGCTGCCGCTGGCGCTGTCGTGATCGATAACTCGTCGGCCTGGCGCATGGACCCCGACGTTCCGCTCGTTGTTGTCGACGTCAACGATGACGACGCGAAGAATCGTCC
>CALLGK010000271.1 GCA_938009905.1 uncultured Acidimicrobiales bacterium
GTCGGCCAACATCTACTACGTGCACGAACTCGGCGAGGCGTACTGGGCCAACTCGATCGGGCACGAGCGGGCATCGCAAATGGCTCGCCTCGGCACGCTCGACCGGCATGGGGTTACAACGGCCCTGCATTCCGACTTCACAATGGCGCCGGCCCAACCGCTGAAGAGTGCCTGGGTTGCCGTGAACCGTCTGAGCGAAGGTGGCGACGTGATGGCGCCAAACGAGCGCATCAGCGTCGATGCCGCCATGCGGGCGATCACGATCAACGCCGCGTATGTCCTCGGCATGGAGAACGAGATCGGCAGCTTGCGAGCCGGCAAGAAGGCCGACTTCACCGTGCTCGAAGCCGACCCCTACGAGGTTCCGCCCGAAACGCTCGACCAGATCAAGATTTGGGGCACTGTCTTCGAGGGCACGCCGTACCCCTTGCCGTTGGCGCCAAGCGAGTAGGGGTCTGGAACGGCTTGGGCTGAGCCCGTGACGGCTCCGTTCCTGACCTCTACGGACACAGCTAAGCGGAAGCGCGCTGTGACGTTTTGTACCTGACCCCTAGGATCTTGCGATGAGCGAAGTGCTTGAAGGCCGATCACCGTTGCCGCCCGCCGACTACATCGGCGAGACCAAGAAGCTCTACGACGGGCTCGGCTACGACTCCTATCGCTGGGCCCACGAGCCAGAGGCGCCAGCGTGGGTACCGATCGACAAACCACTGTCGGAATCGAAAGTGCTGCTGGTCGGGTCAGGCGGCATCTACCGCAAGGGTCAGATCGCGTTTCACACCAAAGACGACACGTCGATTCGCCTGATCGAAACCGATGCGCCAACCACCGAACTGCGCACAGCGCACTTCGCGTACGACCAAGCTGACGCACGAGAGGACGCCAACTGCGTCTTCCCTCTCGATCGTCTCAACGAGATGGTGGCCGACGGCGAGATCGGCTCGCTCTCAAGCCACGGCATTGCGTTCATGGGCGGCATTTACTCAACCCGGCGGCTCATGGCTGACACCGCCGAGCTCATCTTGCAGCAGTGCAAAGCGCAAGAGCCAGACCTCGTCCTGTTGGTGCCCGTTTGACCGGTGTGTCACCAGTCGGTCGGTCTGATCGCACGCCACCTCGAAGCAAACGGGTTCCCCACGGTCGGGTTCAGCTCGGCTCGCACCATCACCGAAAGCGCCAACCCGCCTCGGTCGGTCTTTGTCGACTTGCCGCTCGGGCACACCACCGGTCCACCAAACGAGCCGGATGTGCAACGCCGCATTCTGTCCGAGGGTCTTTCCGCCGCCATGGAGCTCGGTGAGCCAGGGTTTGTCGATCTCGACCTTCGGTACATCGACGACGACTGGAAGGTCGATCCACTCGGATGGAGCCGCCGCCGTCAAAGCGCGGGGGCCACTAACAAGCCGTCCGGCGACACTCGAACCGATCGTTCAGACGAGCCGCAGTATCAGTCGGAAGAAGATGCCGCCGCAGCTGCTGCCGTCAGCAACGACGATCAGTGCCTCACCTGCATCGGCCTCCCCGACCCCTCCTAGCTCCACGACCACCAACCAACCTGCGTGCATGAACCCGTGTGTAGCTGTTGGCGTGCACGCAAGTTTGGGGCGCAGCGCTAGTTGCGTGCAGAGGACCGCCGGTAGCTGTTGGCGTGCACGCAGGTTCGCGTGGGTGTAGTTGCGTGCATGAGACCGCCGGTAGCTGGTGCTGTGCACGCAGATTCGGACGGCTTGTGTAGTTGCGTGCGTGAGACCGCCGGTAGCTGGTGCTGTGCACGCAAGGTTGCGGCCCAGCGCTAGTTGCGTGCATAAGACCGCCGGTCGCTGTTGGCGTGCACGCAGGTTCGCGTGGGCGTAGTTGCGGGAGGAGGCCCGATTTGCCTGAGCTAGTCGGCGAGGGGTTGGAAGTTGGGGAGGCGCTTTTCGACGAAGCTGGCGACGCCTTCTTTGAAGTCGGGGGCGCGCAAGCTGTTGCTCATGAGCACGTTGGTTTCGGCCAAGGCGTCACCGAGCTCCATGTCGGGGTGGCTGTAAACCTGCTTCTTCATGACGGCCATTGAGGCGGGCGAGACGTTCTGCGCCATGTCTTTGGCATAGGCCAGAGTCTCGGCCATCAGGTCGTCTGGCGCGAACACCTTGTTGACGATGCCCATCTCCATCGCCTCTTCAGCGAGGAACACGCGAGCACTCAGCAACACATCCATGGCCACGGCTTGACCAACGAGGCGGGGGAGTGTCCACGACACGCCGTGCTCGGCAATCAGCCCACGGCGTCCAAACGCCGACGTGAACTTGGCTCCCGATGCGGCGAAGCGCATATCGCAGGCCATCGCATGCACAAACCCAAGCCCGGCACACGCGCCGTTTACGGCAGCGATCACGGGTTTCTGAATCGACATGGCGTGGGTATGCGGCCAATCGGGATCATCTGCGAACTCGTCGTTGCCTCCACCGTCACCGCTGCCGATGCCTTGGAGCACGTCCATGTCCGCGCCGGCGCAGAATCCGCGGCCCGCGCCCGTCACCACGATCACCTTCACGTCTGGGTCGGCAGCCGCTCGGTCGAGCGAGTTGAAGTAGCCGCTGTGTAGAGCTGGCGCCCAAGCGTTGAGCCGGTCCGGTCGATTGAGGGTGATGATCGCCACTCCCTCGTCAACCTCGTAGAGCACGGCTTCGTTTGCGGTTTCAGTTGCCATCGTCGCTTCCCCTGTGGTCCCAATTCGGCGTCCGGCACCTACCGGGCGCACGTCGTCAATCGCTAGCCTCACACCTGGTTCCATTTGTGGGCAAAACGTCGGCCAGATTCTGGCGGCTCGGCTCACGTCACTCCCGGCAGAAAGAGACATTCACATGACAGACGCAGATCTCGGATTCGACGGCAGGGTTGCCATCGTCACGGGCGCCGGTGGAGGACTGGGCCGCGAGCACGCACTCGAACTCGCTCGCCGCGGCGCACGCATCGTGGTGAATGACTTGGGCGGCGCCGTTGACGGCACCGGTGGCTCACAGACTGCAGCAGAAGCCGTCGTGGCCGAGATCGAAGCTCTTGGTGGCGAAGCTGTCGCGAATGCCGACTCTGTGGCGACCCAAGAAGGTGGCGAGAACATCGTTAAGGCCGCCATCGACGCCTTTGGCCAGATCGACATCGTGGTCAACAACGCCGGCATCCTCCGGGACAAGACGTTCCACAACATGACAGACGATCTGCTCACGCCAGTGGTCGACGTGCACATGAAGGGTGCATTCTACGTGACCCGCCCGGCATGGCTCCACTTCCGTGAGCAGGGATACGGACGGGTGATCAACACCTCGTCCAACTCAGGTCTGCTCGGCAACTTTGGTCAGAGCAACTACGCAGCAGCCAAGCTCGGCCTCGTCGGCTTCACCCGTGTGCTCGCGGCAGAGGGCGCCAAGTACAACATCCGGGCCAACGCCATCGCTCCTGTGGCCAAGACCCGCATGACCGAAGACATCCTCGGTGGCATGGCCGATCAGCTCGATCCGAAGCTGGTCACGCCAGTCGTCATTTACCTGGCCCACGAGTCGTGCGAGACCTCCGGCAACGTCTACTCCGCTGCCGGCGGCACGATCGCTCGCTTCTTTATCGGCCTCACACAGGGCACGCATCGCGGCGCCGACATCACGGCCGAGTCGGTCCGTGACGACTGGGAGACCATCAACAGCGAAGACGGCTACGTCGTGCCGGCGAACCCCGGCGAAGAGTTTGCCAAGCTCCTCGCTCAGTGGCAGGCCGCGGCCGAATAACGACACTGCCGTTCGCTGCGCTCCCTAACGGCCTTTTGGCGCTGGGCGCCAAAACGCCCGCTGGTAGTGTTGCGAGATTCGCATGAGCAGTTTTGGTGATGTCGTGGCCCGGTTCGACAAGTCTGTCGACCGGGCCTTTGACCCCTTGCGGGGAAACGCCGTCGCGGATGGCGTTTTCTACAACGCCAGCAAAGCGGCGGAGTTCTCCGCCTGTTGGCACGTGCTGTCGCTCGCAGGCGCTGCCTTCGTGCCAGCCCTGCGGCCACATGCCAAGCGAATGACCATTGCGCTGGGCGTCGAGTCAGTGCTCGTCAACGTGATGATCAAGCCGATCTTCAAGAGGGAGCGTCCCGATCTCATCGAGGGAGCCCCTCATCTTCGCCGACCGAAAACGGCGAGCTTTCCAAGCGGTCACGCCAGCTCGGCTTCGATGGCAGCGTCGCTACTGAGCGACGCTGTGCCTGTCGCCAAGCCGCTGTGGGTGGCGATCGCGGCAACGGTCGGCACGAGCAGGATCCACGCTCGCATGCATCACGGTTCCGATGTGGCCGCCGGCTTCGTCACGGGGACAGCACTCGGCTGGGCCGCCCGGAAACTCTGGCCGCTGTAGCTCGCTTGCCGACAGAAGGCCTAGGCGGTCCCTGCTGGTTCTTCGGCCGGCGCGTCGCCGTCGCGTAGGTCGATCTCGTTGAGCAAGGCCCGCACATCGAGAAGGAGATCGGTGACTTCCGCCGTGGAGACCAGCTGACGCTCCGCGAGTCCGCCGAGCCCCTGGTCGATGATCCCGAGCGCCTCTTCGAGAGGCTGGAGATCTTTGAGTTCTGTCATGGGAGACATCCTACAAGACAGGTCTGACGGTCAAGAACGCGGGGCCGAATCGTCTTCTGGCCGAAACGATCAGTCGAACGGCGATTTCGCGAGTCTGCAGCCTGGCCACGACGCCACGAGCCGCTCGGGCGTTGGGATCGAGGGCAATACTTGGGATTGACCGCACAATATGACTACCGTTTATCGGTGGTGCGCATTCCCTCTGAGGCTTCCGACGTCTAACCGCGTATGGCTGATCTCTTACTGCGCGCCTGGTGCGATGACGTTGGCTTGCGCCGTGAGTCATCTGCAGATGTAGGTGCGCTGCCGATGTGGTTGGCCAAGCTCGCTCGGGCCATTCCCGCTGGGTGCACGGTGCGCATCAACGTCGATGGCGACTTACCCGTCCCGCTCGGCAACCTCACTGAAGGCGCAGGATTCTCCGGATCCGGCCCGGAATACGTGCGAGAGCCGACGTTGTGCGACTACGTGGCACCGGGCATGCGCTTTCTTGTCTGCGGCTTGAATCCGAGCCCGAACGCGTCGGAAGCAGGCGTTGGGTTCATGACCAAAGGCAATCGTTTCTGGCCGGCGGCGCTCGAGTCAGGATTGGTCAGCTCGGACCGCAAGCCCGTTGATGCGCTGACGCTCGACGGGGTTGGATTCACTGATCTTGTGAAGCGAACCACCGTGCGGGCCGACGAGATCCGCAGCGTCGAATACCAAGCCGGGCTCACGCGAGTCGAACGGCTCGTGCAGTGGCTGAAGCCAAAGACGATCGTGATGGTCGGGCTCACCGGGTGGCGTCAGGCCACGGGCGCCCCGAAGGCTGCCGCGGGTTGGCAACCGTCATCGCTCGGCGGGTGCCCCGTGTATTTGATGCCCAACACGAGTGGCCTTAACACCCACGCCACGTTGAGCGATTTGGTTGGCCACCTCACCGAGGCAGCTGCCGGACCGCCGCCGCTTTCCTAAGCCTTCGTTCCCACGGCTCGAAAGACGCAAAAGGCCACCCACCGCGTCACCGCGTGTGAGTGGCCGTTCGCTCAGATTGAACGTGTTGAGGCGCTAGGCCTTGTCGCCGTCGATCTTGTCGGCGGCATCACCAGCGGCATCTTTCGCCGCGTCCGCGGCGCCACCTGCAGCGTCCTTGGCCGCATCGGCGGCTCCTCCGGCGGCGTCCTTCGCTGCGTCGGCGGCTCCTCCTGCGGCGCCAGCGGCTGCACCAGCAGCTCCAGCTGCACCGTCGGCAGCACCTTTGGCTGCATCGGTTGCGCCGGCTGCGGCGCCCTTGGCCTTGTCGGCTGCGCCCTTGGCGGCGTCGGTTGCGCCACTTGCGGCGCCTTTGGCCTTGTCGGCCATGCCGCCGGCAGCGCCCTTGGCTGCATCGGTTGCGCCCTTGGCTTTGTCGGCCATGCCGCCAGTTGCGCCCTTGGCGGCGTCGGTTGCGCCCTTGGCTTTGTCGGCCATGCCGCCGGCAGCGCCCTTGGCCTTGTCAGCCATACCGGCCGCTCCGCCAGTGGCATCTTTGGCCTTGTCGGCCATGCCGGAAGCCTTGTCGGCAAGTCCACCAGAGGCATCTTTGGCCCCTCCGAACATTGCCTTGATCTTGTCCATGAGTCCCATGAGTTCTCCTCAGTGCAGCGGGCAGACCGCCGTACTGAGGGCGATCAACAACCATTCTGCCTGTTTTGGGGCCTATCAGTGCGATTCCCCTGTCATCGTGCGACGCTGGACGTCGTCTTCGCCGTGTGGCGATCAATCGAAGATGAGCGACGGGAGAATTGCATGACTGAGGTCGAACGAGG
The DNA here is from genome assembly GCA_938009905.1 of uncultured Acidimicrobiales bacterium. Taxonomy (GTDB): domain Bacteria; phylum Actinomycetota; class Acidimicrobiia; order Acidimicrobiales; family SZUA-35; genus CALEWY01. The sequence goes on from CALLGK010000271.1 coordinate 6,377, forward strand.
AGCAGGCGAGCTCTTTATCGGAGAATCCATCGACGCCGACTCCGGTGACCGCACTGGAACGCCGATCTTGCTCGACTCGGCCGACTTCACCACCCACGGTGTCATTGTCGGTATGACCGGTTCCGGTAAGACGGGTCTTGGCGTGGTGCTGCTCGAAGAAGCCCTGCTCTCGGGCGTCCCCGTTCTGGCGATTGATCCCAAGGGCGACCTTGGCAACTTGGCGCTCACGTTCCCCAACCTGGCCGCATCTGACTTTGAGCCATGGATGGACGAGGGCACAGCTCGGGTGCAGAAGACCACCACGGCCGACATGGCCGCATCGACGGCCGAGCTCTGGAAGAACGGCCTCGGCTCGTGGGGCATGGACGGAAGCGACGTCGCAACGCTGAGCGAAGCGGCAACCCCCGTGATCTACACGCCGGGCTCCACCCACGGTGTTCCGGTTAACGCGCTTGGTCGACTGTCGGTGCCAGCGACCGACGATCCGGGCGCTCGCCAAGATGAAGTCGACGCCACCGTCGCCGGTCTCTTGGGTCTCATTGGCGTTGAGTCCGATCCGCTGTCGGGTCGCGAGCACATCCTCATGGCCAACCTCATCACACGGGCGTGGGATGCCGGCACCGATCTCGATCTGCCAACCCTGCTCGGGCAGATCATGGACCCGCCGATGCGCAAGCTTGGTGTGCTCGAGCTCGACTCGTTCTTCCCGGCGAAGGATCGCCAGGCTCTCGTCATGAAGCTCAATGGCCTGCTTGCCTCACCGAGCTTTGCCGCCTGGGCCGAGGGCGAACCGCTCGACATGGAAACAATGCTGTGGGATGCCAACGGCAAGGCCCGCGCCGCGATCGTCTCGCTCGGACATCTCGACGAGAACGAGCGCCACTTCTCGGTCACCCTCATTCTCAGCCGCCTCATCAGCTGGATGAGGGCCCAGCCCGGCACGGGTGAGTTGCGCGTGCTCGTCTACATCGATGAGGTCATGGGCCTCGCCCCGCCAAACGGCAATCCGCCTCCAAAGAAGCCGATTCTCACCCTGCTCAAGCAGGCTCGTGCGTTTGGTGTTGGTCTTGTGCTGTCAACGCAGAACCCCGTCGACCTCGACTACAAGGCCATCAGCAACGCCGGCACGTGGATGATCGGTCGCCTGCAAACCGAGCAAGACAAGAACCGCCTGATCGATGGTCTGCGTTCAGCAGACGGCGAAGTCGACATCAGCACGGTCGAGAACATCATCAGCGGACTTGGCAAGCGCCAGTTCATGCTGCGCACCACTCGATCGAGCGACCTGCCGCTGCTCACCACCCGATGGGCGATGAGCTACCTGGCTGGTCCGCTCACCCGCGAACAGATCGGCGAGCTCACCTCCGACCACGTGTCGACGGCACCCACCGCATCAGCCGGTGGAGCAGCAGCCGCTTCGGCCGATACAGCTCCGGCCGCCGACGCTGCTCCGGCACTGGCCGACGACGAGTCGTCGTTGCCACCCGACATGCCAGACAGCATCGACGTGAAGTATCTGCACGCGTCTGCGCCATGGATCGACCAGATCGACGCCGACCCAGACTCGAAGCGTCTCACCGCCGTGTTGGCCGCTCGACTCAATCTGTTGTTTGACGACACCAAGTCGAAGCTCCGTCACACCGAAGAGTGGGAAGCGATCATCCCGCTCAAGGGCAACCGCATCGACATCGACGACGCCATCCCCGTCGACTTCGACGACCGCGACTTCGTCAACGACGCACCGAGCGACGCGGCCTATGTGCTGCCTGAGTTCGAGATCACGGCCAAGGCCCTGAAGTCGGCCCAGACCGACTTGAAGAACATGATCTACAGCACCGAGACCATTGCGCTCCAGCACAACGCTTCGCTCAAGCTCTGGTCACGTCCTGGTGAAACACCGGAAGATTTCACGGCCCGCTGTGAAGCCGCGGCTGACGATGGTGCAGACGAAGAGGGTGCCAAGATTCGGGCCAAGCTCGAGAAGAAGCACGACCAGGTCAACACTGCGCTCGCCAAAGCGGAAGATCGTGTGATCGAGCTCGAAGAGCAGGCCAAGGGCCGCAAGGCGCAGAACGCCATCAACATCGGCACCAGCATTCTTGGCGGGCTTCTCGGCGGTCGTTCCAAGACTCGTGGCATGGCCTCCGCCGCTCGGCGAGCCGCCTCCGGCTCTCGCCAGTCAGGCTCGATCGAAACCCGTCTCGACTCGGCCCGCAATCGCGTCGCCGAGAAGATCGAAGACCTCGATCAGCTCGAACTCGAACTGCAAGAAGCAGTGATCGAGATCGACGACGAGTGGACCGAAAAGGCAGAAGACATCGAGGTTGTCGAGATTCCGCTCGAGAAGACCGACATCACCGTCGATGACTTCATGGTGGTCTGGGTACCCGTCGCTCGCTGACGCTCGCTTAGAAATCGTGCTTGTCCGGCCGACAGGAGCGGGTGGACGAACGTAGGCCACCCTCCTCGATTGCCATCCTTGCTCACCCGCTCGTAGCCATTTCGCTGGCGGGTTGGCTCGTCAACGACTGGGTGCTCAAAGGCCGCTACCACAACCAACTCACCGGCAAACTGAGCGATGCGTTCGCCATGGTCGTGTTTCCGCTGTTGCTCGCCGTTCTGTTCGAACGCATCGCACAGCGGCCGGTGCGTTGGGCCATCGCGACCACAGCTGTCTTCTTCGCCGGCATCAATCTCTTCGAGCAGGCAGACCGGCTCACCGCTCGTGCTCTGAACCTTTTCGTGCCGTCTGAGCTCACGATGGATCCGAGCGATCTCGTGGTGCTGCCGTTGTTGATTGTCCCTGTCCTGCTTTGGCGTCGACGACACCTCGACTCGTCACGCTCGCGTGTCCGACTGGGTCGGGTGCTCCTCGTTGCAGGCGGGCTGACGTGCATGGCGACAAGCGCGCCAGAGGCGCCGCGAACTTCGGCGTACAACGGCACATTGGTGCTGACCGAAGATCGCCCGTCAGTGGTCATGCCATTGGAGTACCGACTAGAAGGCGAGCGAACTGCACCTCGGCTCGAAGTCAATCTCACGGCAACCGCCTTTGGTGTTGGAGACGGCTCCCGAGTCCCGTCCTCCCGCGAGCTCGTGAAGTGGACTGTCCGTGGAGACGACAAAGTGAGGATCACGCTGGCGGACACCGATTGGGCACCCGTTGAAGTGACGTGGAACATCAACGGGGTCGGAACTCCGGGTGATGATTGTTTCATCGACTGGCCGTGGTGCGCGGATTCGAAGTCGGCAACACTGCAACTCGAGGCTGCACCAGATGAAGCGGGTCCCAATGCCGATGCGGAGGTCGAGCTGCCCGGCGATTGGGAAGAGTGGAGGGTCACCGAAGCAGTGATCCGCTTCCCGACAGATTCACCCCCAAGATTGCTAGTAACGCCTCAGGGCAACTTGAATCTCGCGACCATCGAAGAACGCCTGCACGATTCCCGTTCGGAGCTGCAGCCAATCCATCCGCCAGCGGGCTGTGGAAACCCCTGCGAGCTCAGTATCTGGGCCTCCTATCGCGGCGATGCCTCGCTGATTGAGTTCTTTGGCGACGTCGAACTAGTCGATGTGACGCAGCATCGCTTGGTGGAGACCACAGATTCCATCGACGTGAGCACAGAACCGGCAGAAGAAGGATCCAACGCCCGTCACAGGGTTTGCGTCGAAGGCGCGGTGTCATTGCGAACGCCTGTCGAGGAGATCACGACTCTCATTCGCCTCAGCAACTCCCACCGTAACGACATGAGATACAAGGAAATCGTCTTGTCCGAGTGGGATGAATGTCTGGCGAGAGACAACTTCTCGCTCTGGTACGACGATGGACAAGAGCGCCCGCCAACCGAATCGGTCTTCACCTCGATCCTCACGCTGAAAGGCAACGAGCCAGAAAATCTTCGGGTGTATTTGGTGCCGCCGAACTAACCCGGTGCGAGGTCTCTTACTGCTTGCATGACGTCCATGCCGCCGAAGGGGAGGACGGACAGGGCGGGAGTGGTGACGCCGTTTTCGACGTAGCGGGCGACGTGCTCGCGGCACTCGTCTGGTGAGCCGTGAATGATGAGCTCGTCGACGACCTCATCTGGGATGGCAGCGAGAGCCGCCTTGCGATCACCGTCGGCCCAGTGCTTCCACATGTCGTTGAGCTTCTCGTCTCGCCCAAGCCAACGATGAAACTCGGCATAGACCGGCACATTGAGATAGGCGGCGATCGCAAACTTGGCCGACTCTCGCACCATGTCGGCATCGGTGCTTGGGCACACGAAGAGACGAGCGGCGATCTCTGGCTCGGGCTTGCCTGCCTTGGCTGCTGCTTCCTGCACGATCGGAGCCACGGTCGACACGTCGTCGGCGGAAAGCCAGTTGATGATGGCTCCGTCGCCCTCACGGCCGGCGAGTCGAAGCATGCCGCCGCGCAGCGCAGCAATGAGGATCGGCGGCTTCACCTTTGGGCGAATGCCAAGGCGGAACCCTTTGATGTCGAACGTGTCGTAGGTCTCGGTGACCTTCTCGCCTTCCATCGCCGTCTTGAGGAAACGCACGGCGTCGCGCGTCTTCTTGTATGGCTCCTCAAACGGAATGTCGTTCCAGCGCTCGACGATCACGTTGGACGATGACCCGATGCCCATCACGAAGTTGCCGGGCGCGGCATCCGCGAGTGAGGCCACGCTCTGTGCCAGCAGGGCCGGCCCTCGGGTGTAGGCGGGGATGATGGCGATGCCAAGCCGCAGCTCGGGCGCCCATGCGGCGGCAAGAGCGAGGGGCGTAAACCCGTCAGCCCCATCGGCCTCGGACGACCACACATCGGTGTAGCCGAGGTCGACAACTTCTCGGTAGGCGTCGCGATGGTCGACGAGATGAACGCCGCCGAACGGCACCGAGATGCCATAGCGGGAGGCTGCGGGGGAGGAAGAGGTAGAACTCACCCTCGCAGGTTTACTCGTGCCAGGTCTTGTGTCCAGACGAAGCCCGCAGTTCGGCTTCGGGGGTGGGTCCCGTCCACGCACCGAGGCTCAACGATGGCCCCTTGGCGTGGATGCTCAGGATGCCGGGGCCGGCTGGCAGGGCTCGAATGTTATGGAGCTTGTTGCCAAGCTCGGCCTCAAACGCGGCAGTGACGACTCGGCGAGTTGCCTGGTCGGGTCCAGAGATCAGATCGCTCAACTGGTGACGACTCAGCAGTGCCTTGTTGGCTGACTTTGCTTCGTCGTCGCGGCGGAATCGGCGCCACACGCGAGAGGGCACAAAGCCGGGTCGGGCGGCGATCTCGTGGCCATCGAAGGCACGACCAACGAGGCTTGGCAAGGTCTTCTCGTCGGTGCGCACGCAAAAGAGGGCGAGTCGCTGACGTTCGTAGCCGAGGCCGAAGCCAAAGCGAGGGCGACGGAACTCCCACACGACCCAGCAGGTTGAGTCGATGGCGTGGTCCATGCGGACAAACATGCGCTCGTAGCCGATGGGGCCGATCTGCCAGCCCCGCATGAACCCAAAGCCCATCCACAGGTCGATGTCGGCGACCGGACCGTGGCCGGGCTTTACCGCGTCCCAGAGGCGTTGGGCATCGAGCAGTCGTTCGCGGGCAGCCTCTTTTGCTGCTTCAAGATCTGGCAACTCGGTGGCGAACAGGCTTCGGCTCGGGGACCGTTCCGGACCGGTCGATGAAGCGCCGACCGTTGGACGATTTCTGGCGAGGGCGGACTCGTAGCGCTTGACTGCGCTGGCGAACTCGGTCCGGCTTTTCAAGACCGAGTCGAGGGCCCTGCCAACAAGCGGTGGCGTCGAGACAGCGAGCAGCGTGCTGCGTTCTTTGCGGCCCGCGATGGCGTCGTACGTCGCGTAAAGAACGACCACGACTAACCAGGCGATGACGCCGGCGAGGAGGGCTTGCGCTGCGGGCACGGACCGAACCTAGCGAACTGCAACAACAAACACCTTGCCGACATCCGAAATCGGATCAGGCAACCACCGTCCGTGTTCAGAGACGTGTGGGTTCCAGGTGAGCAGACGGCCCCGACGTCAGCTGCCCGCGTTGTCGGTGGCGTAGGCGGTCCAGCGCTTGTAGTCGACCTTGCCGTTGGCGGCGCGGTCGAGCGAGGTCACAGGGTGGAGCTGCCGAGGAGCCTTGTAACCAGCAATGCTCGACTTTACGAACGCAATCACATCTTCGTCATCAAACGCGCTGGCGTCAGGTGTCTCGACCACAGCGTGAACGGCGCTGCCAAAACGATCGTCTGGCACACCAACGGCGATGGCGTCGGTGATGGCGTCGTGGCGCTTCAGCGCTTCCTCAACTTCCTCGGGGAACACCTTCTCGCCGCCGGTGTTGATGCACACCGAGCCTCGGCCCAGCAATGTGATGGTGCCATCTGCCTCGATGGTGGCGAAGTCTCCTGGCACGGAATAGCGAACGCCGTTGATTTCGGGGAAGGTCGCGCGACTCTTCTCTTCGTCTTTGTAGTAGCCGACGGGTGTGCGGCCCTTCACGCCGATCTTGCCGATCTCGCCAGAGCCCGGTTCGACCAGCTCACCGTCGTCACGGAACACCGCAGCGTTCGCACCAAGCGAGAACGACGCCGTCTTTGATGAATCGCCCTTTGACGAGACCGACCGGCCAAGCCCCATTGCCTCAGATGAACCGAAGGCATCGACAAGGATCAGCTTCTCGTTGTGGCGCAGCAGGCCTTCCTTCGATTCCGCACTCCACATCACGCCGCTCGAGAGAATCACGCGAAGCGACGAGAAGTCCCAGCGGTCTGGCTCGGCATCGAGGGCGGCGAGGATCGGCTTGGCGAAGGCGTCGCCGACAATGAAGATGCTCTTCGCTTGGTGTTCGTCGATCGTGTCGAGCAGCGTTGGCACCGAGAACTTCGTTCCCGTGAGGGTGGCGATGGAGCCACCAAGGCTGAGCGTGTTGACGCTGTTGAACAGGCCTGTTCCGTGCATGAGCGGGCAGCACGGGATGCTGACGGGGCCCGGCTTGACCGTTCGAGCGACGACAGACGGCGAGACACCGTCGTCGTCGAGGTCGTGCTCGAGTGGGAGGCCGTGACGGTTCGAAGGTTCGGTCGAGGCCACGAGGTCGCCCTGGCGCCACATCACGCCCTTTGGCATGCCCGTCGTGCCGCCGGTGTACATGAAGATCAGGTCGTCACCCGAGCGTGGGGTTGCGCCGTGCACCGCACCGTCGGTTTGGGTGGCGGCCGCTTCTTCGTAGGGCGTTGCCCAGTCTGGGCAGTCGCCAACGCCATCGTCGACCCAGAGCCATGCCAACACGCTCGGCACCCGATCTCGAATGCGATCGGCGGTCTCGGTGAAGGCTCCTTGGAACACCACCGCCGCGGCGTCTGCGTTATCCCAGATGTAGACGAGCTCGTCGTCGGCGTATCGGTAGTTGGTGTTGACGTGCACCAGTGAGGCCTTCGTGCAGGCGAAGAACGTCTCGAGGTACTCGGGTCGGTTGTAGAGGTAGAACGCAACTTTGTCTTGGTGGCCGCATCCTGCGTCGAGCAGGTGACGGGCCACCCCGTTCGCCCGTTGGTCGAGCTCGCTCCATGTTCTGGTGAGGTCGCCGTGAATGAGCGCCGGTGCCTCGGGAAGGCAGCGAGCGACGTTTTCCCAGATGTCCGCGTAGTTCCATTCCGTCACGGCGGCGACTTTAGAGCGGCGGTTGCGTCGGGCGTTATCCGAGATGGCACTTGTCGGGTGTGCGAGCCTTCAGCAATGAAACGTGTGGCGCTCGTGACGGGATTCTCTCGACAGGCAGGGATCGCGACCGGTGTTGTTGAGCGGCTGCTTTCTGACGGCATGCAGGTGTTGGCCACTGGGTGGGCCCCGCACGACGCCGAAATGCCCTGGGGTGTTGATGACGCCGGCAATGCCGCGCTGGCCAGCTCGCTTGATCCGGACGCCGAGTCACTGGTCTACGTCGACGCCGACCTTGAGAGCAGCGAAACCCCAGCCGAGCTCGTGGCCGCCACCGTTGAGCGATTCGGAGCGATCGACGCAGTAGTGGCTGCCCACGCCAGAAGCTCTCACGCAAACTTGGCAGACGTGACGGCCACCGAACTTGATCGGTGCTGGGCCGTCAACACACGGGCCTCGCTTCTTCTGGCCCAGCAGTTCGGTACGGCCTACGACGAATCGCGAGGCGCCGGCCGGGTGCTCTTCTTTACGAGCGGTCAGCACATCGACGCCATGGGCGACGAGATCGCATACGCCGTCAGCAAGGGCGCCATCCAACAGATGACAGCGTCTGTTGCTGATCAGTTGGCCGACCGGGGCATCACGGTCAACTGCATCAACCCCGGTCCGGTCGACACCGGTTGGGCCACCGGTGGCTTTCACGACGCCGTGGCGGGAGCCTTCCCAGCAGGCCGCTGGGGGACACCGGCCGACATCGCCAACCTCGTGAGCTTCTTGGCGAGCGACGAGGGTGGCTGGATCACGGGACAAACGCTGAACACCGAGGGCGGGTTCCGGCGAAGCCAGCTTCACACCCCACCAGAACGCTGAGCCCGTCCCTCCCCGGATTGGTGTGCTGAGACGGTCGTATCTGGTCACCTCAGCACACCAATGCGAGACCGCCACGCCATTGGTGTGCTGAGAGGGTCGTATCTGGTCACCTGGGCACACCAATCGGGTACCGATGGGCGTGGGGGAGTACGTTCGTTTGCATGGAATTGGCACCGGACGATCACCCGACTCGCCAGCTCGTTCGTGACTGGCTTGCCGACAATCCCAACTACACTCGCCACGACTTGGCCGACTCGGGTTTCGTGGCCCCGCACTGGCCGAAACCCTACGGTCTTGGCGCGGGACCGCTCGAGCAGCTCATCATCGACGAGGAGCTCAAGGCAGCAAACGTGCAACTGCCAACCAACCAGATCGCCATTGGCTGGGCTGGGCCAACAATTCTTCACGCCGGCACCGAAGAGCAGAAGGAGCGCTACCTCCGCCCGATGCTTTCGGGCGACGAAGTTTGGTGTCAGATGTTCTCCGAGCCCGGTTCGGGATCTGACCTGGCGTCGCTCAGCACGCGGGCCGATCGGGACGGCGACATCTATCGAGTGAACGGTCAGAAGATCTGGACCTCTGGGGCGCACAACTCGAAGTTCGGCATTCTGATTGCTCGAACCGATTCAGATGCCCCAAAACACCGCGGCATCTCGTACTTCATCTGTCCGACCGATCTTGCCGGCATCGAACTGCGGCCGATCATCGACATGACCACTGCCTATTCGTTCAACGAGGTGTTCTACGACAACGTTGAGTTGCCGGCCGAGAACCTGGTGGGTGACGAGCACGACGGATGGCGGCTGGCCAAGGTGACGCTCGCTAACGAACGAGTCTCGCTCTCGACTGGGGGAGTGCTGTGGGGGATGGGCCCCTCAACCTCCGACCTCATCGACATGGTGCGCGACGGTGGAGGCGAGAGCGATCCACTGGCCCGTCAACGCTTGGCCGACATGGAGATCGAAGGCCAGGTGCTCGATCTCATCCGCCAGCGAACGCTGATGGCTCGTCTTGCTGGCAAGCAGCCGGGGCCGGAGGCGTCGATCCGCAAGATCCTGGCCGACGAGCACGGTCAACATGTGATGGGTCTTGCCAAAGATCGACGGGGTGCACACGGCATGATCACCGAAGGGGACTCCGGCGGTGGGCTTGGACAGAGCGCGGATGATTGGCATTTCGGTTACCTGTTCTCCCAAGCACTCACGATCGGCGGCGGCACCGGCGACGTGCAGCGCAACATTGTGGGTGAGCGAGTGCTGCAACTGCCGTCAGAACCGGACCCAGAGCGGGGCATGAGCTGGAAGGAAACCCGCCGGGGCTAGCCCTCTCGTCTGGACCCTCAACACTAGGTGTGACGGGCTGACCACAGCATCGCAATCAATGTGCCTGTTCGGGCGCGATTTCGGCGACGTCATGGCACCATCAACAGGTGCCCGCTATCAAGAAATTGCTTGTCGCCAACCGCGGCGAGATCGCCATTCGAGTCTTCCGCGCTGCGTATGAACTCGGCATCGAGACTGTCGCCGTCTACACCTGGGAAGACCGTCAGTCGCTACACCGTCTGAAGGCCGAGGAGGCCTATCAGATTGGCGAC
>CALLGK010000272.1 GCA_938009905.1 uncultured Acidimicrobiales bacterium
GAAGAATTCGACGATGGCTTCGACGAGCTCGAAGGCAGCGACGATCTTCTCGACGAGGGCGCCGATCTGTTCTCGGTCGAGTTCGACGACGCAGCCGAAGACGGCGCCGACCCCCTCGACCTCGACTTCGACGCCTAGTCCACTCATCTAGGCCCGGAACGATCCGGGCACACCGAGCTTGCTCCTATTCGCTTCGCTCAGAAGTCGCGGCGCCTCGGCGCACTCCGGCTCGTTCCTCGCTTTCCGAGTCGGTCTCGGGTCTCATACATAGGCAACCCAGACCGAGCGCGTTGCGGTCGGGGTCCGGTACGGCTTGGACTGAGCGCGTTACGGCTCCGTACCTGACCCCTAGCGCCAGACCGAGCGCCATTTGAGGCCAGACTCGCCCCGGCGAGTTGCTCCGAAGCAAGCACGAGGCAACGCGCCCAGCGACGATCGAGCCCGAGGTAGCCAAACACGTGCCATACCCGGCTCCAAGCTGCAACGCTCCCAACGAGGCACGAGCCTGGGTGCGGCGAAGCGCCGCGACTTCTGAGCGAAGCGAATAGGAGCAAGCTCGGTGCGCCCGGGATCGTGCCGGGGCCTACGGGGCCGAGAACTGACCTGTGTGCCGCTAGGCGGGGACGGAGTCGGTGATCATGGCTTCGAGGGTGCGGATGGCTACTCGAGCGGCCGTGACCAAGTCGTGGGTCGTGAAGGGATTCTCGGCCAGTCGCTGCCAGCGACCGAGCTCGGCGATCGCGGCGGTGCGAATGTCGTCTGGTGGCGTCGCCTCGTCGATGCTGAGGCGCTGCCATGGGGCGGTTCCCGAGCTGCCGAGGATGCGCTCGAGGGCCTGCAAGTCGTCGTCTTTGGCCTTGATGAAACCGCTGCGGACGGCGGCCAACGTGCTGAGTTCGTTAAAGGGGTGCGCCCCTGCCATGACTCGCTCGATCGACAGCAGCAGGTCGCGTGAGGCGGGGTGATCGGGGTTGTCGGTGCAGAGTCGCTCGACCGCTAAGAGCGCAGATCGGGCCTTGAGCACGTCGGCCCGGTCGACGAAGAGGGTGGTCAACAGAGTCTGTAGCTCGACAAGCCCAGACCGGCTCACAAGCTCATCAGCGAGCTCGACGCTCGACTCGACCACGTTGCGACGGAGCAAGGCAAGCGACAGGCGAATGCCGAACAGTCCGAACCGCCCGAGCAGTTGTTCGCGTTCGAGCGACGTGAGTGGTGTCTCTGGCCGAGCGTCAACGAACCGATCGGCCGACAGCAGATACGGCTCGAGCTCCTTTGGCGGAGCGTCTGCCAGTTGCCGAAGCGCTTTGAACTCCCACTCGGTGAGCGTCTCTGCCGTCTCAGCTAGCAAACCGGCAACGGGGACCACGACTTGCACGAGCCGTTTCATGCGCCCGTCTTGGCCATATCGCTTAGCAATGCGGCGGGCCGACGACATGGAGTCGAGTCGGCCAGCCCCGATCTCGTCGGCGCGTGACAGCACGGCCACAGCGTTCACCGGGTTCGGTTCGGCCACAGAGTCGTCGTGAAACGCTTCGAGCAAGCGAAGGTCAGACGAGTGGATGTGCTTCATCAGGTACAGCACCGCGTCTGCTGCGGTGCCCCGGTCTTCAGGGTCAAGAAACTCAAATGCCCGATTGGCAATGCCGTCGGTGAGTGAGTCGACACCCGGCGTATCGATGAGGGTCAGCTTGCGGAGACCGCTGGACGGCCACGTGACCTCGAGCCGCTCGATCGACATGGCCTCGCGACCCTGGAGGTCAACCTCGATGGCACCCTCGTCCCGGTGGAAACGGGCCTGCATCGGGGCCGATCCGTCGACCGGATGCATCATGACTTGGTAGGTGTGTCCGTCTCGATACCACGTGACGATCTTGGTGCACTCGCCGGTGTCTGTCGGAGCGAGCCGTTCGCCAACCAATGCGTTCAACAGCGTGGACTTTCCGGCCTTGACCTTTCCGGCAATCGCCACGCGCAGCGGGCCATCGAGTCGTTCGAGAGCACCGTCAAGCGACGCTTTGTCAGGGTGGCCGGCAAACGATGTTTGGGCGTCAACCAGGATGTTTCGGGCCTGCTCGACCAGCGTCATGCGGCACCACCGGCGGCCGCCGGGGCTGGACCCTTCACTTCGGTCTGCAGACCGACAGCGGTCTCTCGGAGCTGACGAATTCGGCCCAACTCCGCTTCGATGTCGCGGATGCGTGAGCCTCGTTCTGACTGGCCGATCTTCGCAGCTTCGTTGGCCGCTTTGAGCGCGTCGGTTGTGGACTTGTGCAGCTCCTCAGCTCGAGTGCTGTAGTAGTCGCGGAGCTGGCGTTGGACACGGCGCAACGTGTCGCGGCTGTCCTTGTTGACTTGGAAGCTCACTTCATCGCAGTAGCGACGCATCGAGTTCTTGGCTTCGCCTCGGCGCTTGGTGAGCTGTCGCGACTTCTCGTCCTTCAGGGCACCACGACCCATGACCAAGCCGATCGCAGGTGCCGCCGTGGCAAGCAAGCCGAGTGGGGGCACAACGGTGGCCGCCATACCGCCAAGGATGGTGAACATGAACATGCCCGAGTATGAGCCTCGGAGCACTGTCATGCCCTTCTTGCCCATCGTGGTTTCACTGAGATCAACCGTGGGTTCAACGTGGACACCCTCGAGCACGTCGGTGGGGTTGTGCACATCGAGCGTGCCAACCAGGGCCTGGCCATCGACCTCAAAGTGCCCGGCCACGTCGAGACTCAAGTTTGCTGATCGCTCAGTGAGATAGCGATAGTTGGCGACGACTTCGTGCGAGACACGATTGACGAGCCACGGCTCAAACTCAGCCCAGGTGTCGAGCGGATCGGAGTTTTCGATCGCGGCGTCGCCCTCCTGGGTGATCCGTCGCATCCGTTGCCGGAAGTCGAAGTCGATGTCGCTGGTGAGATCGCCGACACCGTCACTGAGTGTCGTGCTCCACTTGGCCACCTGACCTCTAAGGCGGTCAGCACGACTCTTCGCCTCTTCAAGCTGAGAGACGAGCTCGTTGGCCTTTTCCGGATCGTTCAGGGCGGACAGCTCGGCCTCAAATTGGCTTGAGAGCTGATCGCAAATGTCGATGACAGCTTCGCGAGAGCGAGCCCGCTCCCGGTTGTTGGCACCGGCCACGATGTCGTTCGTGAGCATGCGGACGAGCTCGGGGAACCCAGACTCTTGGTTGAGTTCGCGATCGTTGCGACGAACTGCCTCAGCCCGAAGCATCGACGAAACGGTGATGATCGGGGCATCGAAACCGAGGCGATCGAGGTGACCTCGATTGATCTCGAGCACTCGGCGCCAGTCTGGATAAAAGTCGGTCTTGGTCATCAAGCAGATGACAGACGGGCAGAGATCTTGAGCCTGAGAGAGGAAGTCCATCTCGGCTCGGGTGTATTCCTGCGAAGCATCGCTCACAAAGAGGGCCGCATCAGCGACGGAAAGTGCACCAAGAGCCGCCGTTGCGTGCGCTGAACCAAGGCCGCCAACACCGGGTGTATCGACCAAGATCAGGCCCTGTGCGAGCAGCTTGCGTGGCAGGTCGATCTCGACACCCTTGACGACGATGTTTGGATCGATTTGGCCCATTTCGGTGGCGTAGGCGGGCACATGGTCGAATGGGATGGGCCGACGCTCTTCCGCATCGTCCGGAACAGGCCCATCGGTGACGGGATGGATAACGGCGTAGGCCCGCTTTTCTTCTCCGTGACGGAGCACCGTCGGCACCGCGGTTGCGATGTCGTCGTCGACCGGACAAATCTTCGCGTTCACGAGGGCGTTGATGAGCGAACTCTTACCTTGCTTGAATTCTCCAACGACGACGACTTGCACGTTGGGGTCGCCAACCTGGGCCAATAGCCGATCGGCTCGTTCGGCAAGGTCGGGACGTTCGTACGCGCTTGATGCCTGGGTCGCCAGCTTCAGGGTCGACCGGACGTCGGCGTGAGGATCGGTTCCCGTCATGTCTCGTTGCTCTTCCTCGAATCGTGCTGACCTCGCAAGAGACCAGCATGCGTGCTGACGGACGCCAGCACGAAAATCGACCAATGGGCCCCGACGATCTCTCGTCGGGGCCCACGGGCGTTGTGTTCTGCGTTGACCCTACTCTCAGCTGCGGTTTTCGTCAGCTGTGAGAGCGTCGTTGCGACAATAGTGTTGACGACTTAGTCGAGACCCTCTACGTCTTCGACCGAGCTGCCGTCGTCAGCGTCGATGTCGGTCTCGATCTCATTGAACGAGTCATCGATATCGCTGCTGGAGTTGTCTTCGATGTTGCCGACGTTGTTCAGGCTCTCATCGTTCGTGACGTCGATGGTGGTGTCGATGTCGGTGTCGATGTCGGTCGTCTGGTTGAACGAGTCCTCGATCGTGCTTGTGGTGGTGGTGTCGTTGTCCTGCACCGCTCCACCGTCACCGAAGTTGATGTTGGAGTCTTCGATGTCTGCACCGCTGAGGTCGGTCACGTTGCCCGAGCCGAAGCCAGCGTTGACGTCTGATGAATCCTGGATGGTGGCGTTGCCGCTGCCGACGACAGCGTCGCCGCCATCGGTGTCGACCTGCGTGATGCCATCACCGACGGTGTTGTCTGAGCCGTCGACGTTTGTGACGGCGTTGTTGTTGCCACTCACGACGACATCGGCCTCACCCGTCTGGGTGTTGTTGGTGCCGAGGATGGTGTCGTCGACATCGCCGTTAGCGACCACGCCGGAGTTTCCGCCGGTCACGATCACACCGTCGTTGTCGCCATCGACCTGAGCAGCGCCGGCGCCAGAGTTAGCTTGAACATCGTCAGCGTCACCGCCGATGGCAATGGCACCGTCGCCGGTGGCTGCACCGTTGACGTCCTCGCCACCAGCAACAGATCCCTCGCCGAGAGCGTTGGCGTTGGTGACCTCGTTGTCGATCTCGATCTCGAGCTCGCCGTCGCTGTGCTTGCCGCCACCGATGTCGCCATCGATTTCGATTTCGAAGTCGGTGCCGTTGTCAACGATGTTCTCGGTGATCTCGGTGTCGCCGCCGTAGTACTCGCTCACGACGCTGCTGAAGTTCTGCTCGACATCAGTGATGGTGAGCGGTGCAGCAGCGGCAGGGGCGGCAGCAGGAGCTGCGGGTGCAGCGGCGGCTGGGGCTGCAGCGGCAGGAGCTGCGGCAGGAGCGGCAGCGGGAGCTGCCTGAAGAAGCGTCGTGGTGGTCTCGGGTGCGATCTCGAGCGTGTTCGAGGTGTTTGAGATCACGTCGCTGAGGTTGACCTGATCGAGGTCGGCGTCGCCGAGCTCGTTGTACAGATAGTCAGCCGGCGCTTGTGAGTAGGCGAGAGCTGCGGTTTGGTCGCTAAGAAGCGTTCCGAGCAAGTTCTCGAGCAGGTGGTTTGCGTCAGACATTTGGAATTTCCCTCCGGTTGGCGTGGGTTTGATTGATTGGTAGGTGATTGCTTG
The DNA here is from genome assembly GCA_938009905.1 of uncultured Acidimicrobiales bacterium. Classification (GTDB taxonomy): domain Bacteria; phylum Actinomycetota; class Acidimicrobiia; order Acidimicrobiales; family SZUA-35; genus CALEWY01. Next base: position 5,436 of record CALLGK010000272.1, read on the forward strand.
TAAGCACGACAGTACGCCCGGCTTGTCGTGCCTGAATCGGGGATCCCCCTAGACCCCGTAGGAAACAGTAGGGGATGGATTGAGATCGCGCCTGGGCAACGACAACCAATCCTCTACCGCAACGACCCCAACTTGTTTGGGTAGCGGAGCCGGTACGGAAACCACGAATGGACCCGGCCGTTGAGGCCGGATCCGTTCGCTTACTTCTTCGTGTCGTGAAGGTGCACGACAGCCGTATCAGCCGTCGAGAGGCTCGACGTCTTCGACGGTGCTGCCGTCGTCGGCGTCGATGTCGGTGTCGATCTCGTTGAACGAGTCATCGATATCGCTGGTTGAGCTGTCGTCGATGTTGCCGACGTCGTTGATGCTCTCATCGT
>CALLGK010000273.1 GCA_938009905.1 uncultured Acidimicrobiales bacterium
CGGATGGGATGGTGGCGTCGGTGGCGGTTTTGGTGACGGTGAGGTCTGAGACGGCGACGTCTGCGGTGTCGGTGCCCGAGACAGCGTCGCCTTCTGGATCCGAAGCGTCGACCGTTGCGGTGTTGGTGAGTCCTGCGGTCACGTTGGTGATGCTGCAGGTCCATTGCCAGGTTTCTCCTGGGTTGAGGATGTTGTTGCCGTCGTCGCCGGTTGGGCCGGTGATGGTGGTGCACTGCGCGTCGTCGAGGATCACGTTGGTGAGGTCGACTTCGCCGGTGTTTTGAGCGGAGATCGTGAACGTGGCGCTATCACCGACGGCGATCACCGCGGCATCGACCGTCTTGGTGACAGCGAGGCCAGAGACGGCGACGTCTGCGGTATCGGTATCCGACACAGCATTTCCGGCAGTATCGGTGGTGTTGACGGTTGCGGTGTTGGTGAGTCCCGCGGCGACACTTGTGATGGTGCAGGTCCATTCCCAGATTTCGCCGGGTTGCATGATGCTGTCGCCGTCGTCGCCGGTTGGGCCAGCAATGGAAGAGCATTGCGCATCGTCGAGGATCACGTTGGTGAGGTCGACATCGCCGGTGTTTTCGGCGGTGACCGTAAACAGGGCGTCGCTGCCTGAGGGGATGGTCGCATCGGCGACCGTCTTGGTGACGGAGAGATCCGAGACAGCGACGTCGTCGAACGACGAGTCCGCGACCGGGTTGTCGGCCGGGTCAGTTGCGTCGACGGTTGCGGTATTGGTGAAACCTGTCGTGACGTTGGTGACGGCGCAGGCCCATTGCCAGATTTCGCCGGGTTGCATGACGTCGTCGCCGTCGTCGCCGGTTGGGCCGGTGACAGTTGTGCACTGGGGGTCGTCGAGCAAGACATTGGTCAGGTCAACTTCGCCCGTGTTCTCGGCGGTGACTGTGAAGGTCGCTGAGTCGCCGGCCGAGATGATCGGAGTATCCGCGGTTTTGGTCACCGTGAGGTCCGCAGCCAGTGCTTCGTTGGTGAACGTGCAGGTAAGCACCTGGTTCGCAGCCAACGAGTTGACTGTCAGGGTTCCTGTGCTCGGATCGGTCGATACGTCGACCGACGCTAGGCCAACGCAGCTGATGTCGGTCAATGAGAACATCGGATGCGGTGCCTCGGTGAAAGTGAACGGTGCCTCGGTGAGGGCAACCTCGAAACTCGTCGTGTTGCTTGCGGAGGCGTCATCGACGAGCGCAAAGTCGCTGGTTCCTGTTCCGGCCGTCGTGAAGCCGAACGATGTCGGATCAGTGATGTCCGTCCCATCGTCGACCACGTCTTTCTGGATGGTGATGGTGGCCGTGTCAGGAAGGTTCGTGACGGTGCAGTTCACCGTCGAGTTGACCACAACCGTGATTGGTTCACCATTGGTGTGGTCGATGATCACACCGTCGTGGTCGCAGATAATGCTGTCGAGCGTGAACCCGGCGGGGACCGCTTCGCTGAGGGTGTAATCGGTGCCGAACGGCACATCGATGTATGTGTACACCGAACCGTCCGCAGGTAAGTCGAACGTTTCGGTGTATCCGGTGGTGGGAGACGCAAGGGTCACCGGGAACGGTCCACCGACATTTGACGGACTCGTGACTTTGTTCACCAGCAACTTTCCGCAGGTCTCGAATGTGGCAGGAGACGGTGCGATGAAGTCCTTGAGGTTCGCAGTGTGAAAAGCGCTGGCGCCGCCGGTTTGGCTGATGGTGTTCATCGAAGCGAACTGGACACAGCCCAGTGTTTCTCCGAATGCTCGGAGGTCAATCGACATCTCTGCGCAGAGCTCGTCGGGGCTCAAGGCCCAGTGGACAAACGTTGGATCGATGATGGTCGGGTCGCGAAACTCGCCTGCCGCCTCATCCCAACTCGAGAATGCGAAGTCAGCGCCCGAGTTGCCGAGGAGGAAGCCGATCAGGAGATCACCTTCGTCTCGATCGTGGAGGTAGGTGTCGCCAGCGATCTCCCAGGACTGGGGCTCGCTCTGATTGAACTCCCACCACACACTCAAGGCGCCGGTCGATTCGCCGCGGCACCACATGCCGTAGGCGTAGGAATTCAGTCCGTCGACTTCGGTGCCAAACCAAGATGAGCAGATGTCGGTTTTGCCCGGCACGCTTCCATTGGTGTCGACGATGACTCCTTCGTCATCGATCTTGATGCTCTGGGTGTAGATATCTTCCGCATCGTTGCTGCAGACGCCATCAACGCCGTTGACGTCGTCCCGCTGGCCGCCGAGCGTGTCCCAGTCGGTGCCTGTTGTTGAGGTGAAGTCTCCATCGATCTCGAAGTCCGTCGTGTGACTTGCCTCCGCAGGACCTGCGGACGCGATCGACGCAACGAGTGACGCAATCATCACGAATGCAAGCACAATGCGTCGTGCTGCCGTTTGTGTGGAAAAGGTGAACGTCACAGGCACAGGCTCGGCCAATTTGCCGGTCCAATTGAGCGAGATCGCCGAAAATGAGTCCTTTGCCACCATTCAATCCCCCAGATTGGGGTCGAAACGGACCATGGGCAGCGGTCGTCCCATCCAGCTCGGTGAACTCCAGCTCGCTCGTCGCATGATGGAGGCCGCTCCAGACGGCTGGAGAGCTCGATGCGCACGGCGTCCATGGCTGTGCATTCGCACTCTTCCACGTTTGCGCAGACGCACGTTGTGACGTAGTCGGTAGTTTCTTGCCTAACCTGGGAGCCAACTATGTCCGATGACAATCCGTCGTGACAGAGCTTCTTCGCCCGAGTGCCGTCCGTGGACGGATTGCGTCACGCTAGGTGACCGGTTGGTCGCCGATGACCACGCTCGGTCGTCCAGACGCGCCAGCGGACGCACCCTGCAGGAAGTTGCGCCACACTTGGGGCGTGCGTGGGGCCTGGAACGATCGAGTGCTGGCGTGAGGAACGTCCTGCATCCGAAATGAGCAGTCGGACGCTCGCTCTCGTACGCCTCGGCGTCCTGGCGGTCGCGTTGCTTGGCGTTGCGATGTCCTTGATTGTGTTTGGCACCGACCGACTGCGGAGCTTCATTGACCAAGCTGGCAGCAGCCGATGGGGCCTGGTTGCCTTCATCGTCGCCTACGCCATCGCTGTCGTTCTGCTCTTTCCTGGGACTCTTGGAACGCTGAGCGCAGGAGCGATGTTTGGCTTTCCTCTTGGCGCGTTCGCCGCATTGGCAGGGGCGACGCTCGGCGGAACGGCAGCCTTCGTCATCTCCCGATCGCTCGGGCGTGAAGGCGCTCGACTCCTACTCGGCGATCGGCTGACCAACGTCGACGACTGGATCGGCGACAACGACTTTGTGTCGATTCTTATTCTGCGGCTGATGCCAATCGTGCCCTTCAACGGGTTGAACTACGCGGCCGGGCTAGCCGCGGTGCGGCCTTCTCGCTATGTCGCAGCGACGGCAATTGGCATGGTGCCGGGAGCCATCCTGACAACGGCGCTTGGTGACCGCGCTGACGATCCAACAAGCCCCGCATTCATTGCTCTGCTCGGCATCTTCGGCGTAGCCCTCGTCGGTAGCTTCTTGGCCTCCAAGCGCTTGCGCCGGCACTAGCTCGCCACACAGACGGCAAACGGTCGTGGCTCAAGTCGATGGATCTGCATGTCGTTCATCAGTGCATGTCGCGTCGTCTTCCATCAATGCGTTTCGCAGGGCGCTGCTGATGGGCGGTTGGGAGCCGCCACGGCCTCCGGGCTGGGAACAACGTCACCCCGAGGCTGTTTCCGCGGTCACGACAGGAGGGCCTGCGCCTGCCCCACCTCCACCGTGGTCAAAGGCCGCCATGGAAGCGGCGAAGGGAAACCGGCGACCGACTCACGTCAGCGGTCCACCTCCCCCTCCACCGCACGGAACCCCGCTCCCCCAACCGGCAGCACATCAGCCTGCCGAACTCGGCCCGTTCGGATTTGCCGTTCCATCGCAGCTTGAAGGCATCGAAATTCCCGAACACGTACGACAAGCGGGAAGGACGTACCTTCGCATTTGTTCGCTGATCGACGCAGCAACGTACGCGTTCCTCAGCATCGTGGCGTCGGTTGGCCTCGGTGTCGTCTCGCTGTTTCTTGGTGGCCTGAAGCAGGCTGGCGCCGTCATCGGGCTCATCTTTGCCCTGACGGCTGCGATCTATTGGGTGATCATGTCGGTGCTTGCCATCCCATCCCTTGGATCGAAGCAATCGTTCCAGGCCGAAGCGGAAGCCGATGAAGAGAGCGAGCTCCTTGGGTTCCTCGCGAGGGCTGAGCAGGTGTGGATTTGGGCCCTTGGGTTCTTCATCTCGGCGGGACTGATAGGCCTCGGCTTTGAGTTTGGCGGACCGGGAATCTTGATCTTCATCGCCATCGGCGTCTTGAACGCCATTCTTGTTGGGCTGAACATGGTGGAAACACTCAAGCACGGGCCTCACCACCAAACGGGGCGACCCCCGATGCTTCGGGTTCGTTTCACTCGACGGTGATGCGTCGCAGCTCGCACGACAGATTGTCGATCTCAAGCGGTGCGGCCGGAACAACCACGGCCGTCGGTCGTTCACTCAGCGAGTCGCTCATGAGTTGAGCGGCCCCAGAGCCAAGGATCTCGCCGTCATCGAGGAAGTCGACGTACACCGTCACGATGTCGCCCGCAGCCAACGGCGCGTTGGAGACGATGTCGGCTTGAGGAACGTCACCATCAAAAGTGCAGCTCGTGATCTCTGTGTCGTCTTCGAACAGAATCTGACGAGCGTCCCTCCCGGGATCTTCCGGGCCAGAGACGCGAAGCACGAAGGCAATGAACGCAAAGAAGACGACACCGGCGACGACAGCGACCGACGTGAGGATCGCGAGCACGATGAGCATGACCTTCGCCGGCGAGGTCCGTTCCGTCGGGCGATCGACCTGCGTCCACGCCCCGCCGTCCCACCAACGCGTCCGGCTGGGGTCGTCCGGATCTGGATACCAACCGGGTTCTTGAGTCACGGACGTGACGGTAGCCCTGCCGAGAGGTCTCTTGTTTTGGCGCAGTCGCTCGATGTAGTCTCCAGACACCTCGAGTCGGGCAGGCAGCGAGGCGAAAAGGTGTGTGCCCATTCCGTTTCCACCGACGCGAGAGGACACCAAGCCATGCAGTTTGGCTACTTCCTTAACCAGAACAATCTCGGTCTACAGAAGCCATACCACCAGGTGCTGGCCGAAGGCCGTGAGATCGCCGTGTACTGCGATCAAAACGACTGGCACTCGATTTGGGCTACCGAGCATCACTTCGGTCACGAAGGGCTAGAGGTATGTCCGAACCCGATCTTGATGGCAACGGACTGGGCGGCCAGAACCGAGCGCATTCGCATCGGGCAAGCAGCGAACATCATCACATTCCGGCATCCGATTCAGCTCGCTGAAGATCTTGCCGTGCTTGATCACATGAGTGGTGGTCGGCTTGAAGTGGCCGTTGGTCGAGGCGTCTATCCCCGAGAGACCATCAACATGAATGCGAAGGCTGACCTTCGCAATCCTGACGTGAACCGCGAGCTGTTTGCCGAAACCCTCGATGTGCTGCGAGAGGCCTGGACGAACGAGTTCTTCTCCTACAAGGGCGAGCACTACGAGTTTCCCCACCCCGGCGTGTCGTTCGATCACGGCATGAGCCCGCCGCTTCCCGAGAACACCGACCCGGAAACGGGCAATCTCACTGCGCTGGCGCTGGTGCCTCGACCATTTCAGACACCACATCCACCTCTGTGGCAGGTGGTCGACACTCCCCCGTCTATCGCCGGAGCCGGTCACCAGGGCATCAAGGCCCTCTTTTGGATTCCACCAACTGAAGCACTCGTGCCCCGGTTTGAGATGTATCGCGAGGCGGCGTCCGAAGCTGCTGGCCATGACGTTCCCCTCGGCAAGGGCGCTGGTGTGCTGCGCGACATGTTCATCACCGACACGATGGCCGAAGCAGAAGCGCTCGCCGGTGAACACATCCTTCGGTACATGGCATGGGTCTGTCACTACCGAGGCCTCGGTAACTATCGCTATCCGGGTGAAGAGTTACCCGAGACGCCGGGCAAGCTCGATCTGCTCACCTACGACTTCATCCACCCTCGAAACCTTCTGTTTGGCACCGCCGAGTACGTGATCGAACAGATCGAAGCGATGAAAGACCAGCTCAACCTCGAGACGCTCTTGGTGTGGTCAAACTTCCCGGGCGTCGACCATCACGCCGTCATGAACAGCATCGCTGGCTTCACCGAAAAGGTCATGCCGCACTTCGCCAACAAGTCAGCAGGAGCCCTCGTCTGATGTCGCTCGAGATCCGCAAGATCGTCACCCACGTCGAAGAGACGCTGATCGAAGGTGGCAAAGCCGCAGAGACGCCGCTTCGCATGTTTGGGGTGGCGGCCGTCATCACCAACCCGTGGGCTGGCCAGGGGTTCGTTGAAGACCTGCGGCCAACGATTCTGGCGGTTGCGCCAGAGCTTGGCGCGGTACTGGTGCCCCGTCTGGTCGACCTCGCCGGCGGTGGCGACGCAGTCGAGGGGTATGGCAAGGCGGCCATGGTCGGTACGAGCGGTGAGGTCGAGCACGGCTCGGCCATGGTGCACACGCTTCGATTCGGCAACGTCTTTCGCGATGCGGTTGGTGGCACGGCCTACCTGTCGTTCACGAACACTCGGGGCGGGCCTGGTTCGACGGTGTCGATTCCGATGATGCACAAGGTTGACCCGGGCTTGCGCCAGTTCTATCTCACGCTCGAAATGTCGATCGCTGATGCTCCCGCTCCCGACGAAATCGTGGTGGCGATCGGGGCCAGTGTCGGTGGGCGGCCGCATCACCGGATCGGCAACCGCTACCAGGACATGGAGGAGATGGGGCTCGACCCCCGTTGACCACCAACGTGCCACCGCTTGTTCTGATTCATGGCGTTGGTCTGGATCAGACGATGTGGGACCCGGTCATGAATGCGCTGACCGCCCGGCGCCAGGTCGTTCGCTACGACCTTCTCGGGCACGGCCACACACCCGACCCATCAGGAGACAGAACGCTCGACGACTTTGTCGAACAGCTCGTGGGCGTGATGGACGATGCCTCGTCTGACCCGGTTGACGTTGCCGGACTGTCAATTGGCGGCTTGATTGCGCTCGCCGCCGTTGTGCGTCACCCCGAACGAGTTCGCCGGGTTGCCGCACTCAACACGGTTTTCGGGCGAACGTCTGCTGCGAGTGCGGCCGTTGAAGAGCGTCTGCGAATCGCTGAACGCGACGGCATGGCGCCTATCGCAGGGATGGCGATCGACCGTTGGTTCACCCCGCAGTGGCAACAGGAGAACCGAGCCGAGGTCGAGAACGTACGCGGCCGAATCGAAACCACGAACCAATCTGGCTACGTCAAGGCATACCGAGTCTTTGCCAGTGGCGACCCGCTCATGCCAGATGCAGCGGCAGACATCGAGCATCCCCTACTGGCATTGACCGGAGATTCAGACGTCGGGTCGACGCCGACCATGAGCGAGAACCTCGCGGCCGCAGCACAACGAGGCCGAGCGGTGATCTTGAACGACTGCCGACACCTGCCGACCGTCGAACATCCCGGCGTTCTGGCCACACATCTCAACAAGTTTTTCGAGGACCAATGAACGACTACCAGCTCTACATCGACGGCGCGTTTTGCGAAGCGTCCGACGGGAACCGATTTCACACGACAAACCCGGCAACTGGTGAAGCGTGGGCCTCTGCGCCAGCGGC
>CALLGK010000274.1 GCA_938009905.1 uncultured Acidimicrobiales bacterium
GGGCCGACTTGCGACGCATCGGCACCATTCCCAACCGCTGGACACTCGCAGCAGACCTGGCCGAGCGGCGCTTGGCCGAACCAGGGCGGCAGGCCATCTTCGGCTTGCTCACGACCGGATTCGTCTTGGCGGCGATGCTCACGGTTGCGTCGTTTTGCGCCTACGCCATCGTGTCGTTCCGGCGACGATCTGTCGAGGTCGGCATCGTCCGAGCCCTTGGGCTCGGTGAGCGGGCGCTGCTGAAACTTGTTGGCCTCGATCTGGCCGTCTTGGCGTTCTCCGGGGCCGCCGTCGGCGTCGCTGTTGGCATCGCAACGAGCAGTGCCTTCATTCCAACGTTCGCCGCGGGACGCACGCCGATACTGCTTGTAGAGGTTGGGGGCATGGCCATCGCCGGCATCGTCATCACGGTGATGGTCGCCGTGGCCGCGGTGATCGTCGTTGCCTACCAGGTGCTCAAACGACAAGAGGCCTTCGAGTCGATCAAGCTTGGAGAGACCCTGTGACGGCCTCCTCCACGACCAACGAACGCGAGCCCGTCGTCATCTGTGAGCGGCTGGTGCAGATCTACCGAACGGCCAGCGCCGAGGTGCAAGCACTTCGTGGTGTCGACCTCACGGTTACGGCTGGTGAGGCTGTTGCGCTCATCGGGGCGAGCGGCAGCGGAAAGTCGACGCTGTTGAACGTGCTCGGCGGACTCGTGAAACCATCGGCGGGCACCGCCATTGTCGCCGGGCTCGATATTGGGGCAGCGTCGAAGGCCGATCTCGACACCCATCGCAAGCGGCACGTCGGATTCGTCTGGCAACAAACCGCCCGCAACCTGCTCGCTCACGAGAAGGCGGTCGACAACGTGGCGATGGTGGCCTCGATCGCCGGAGTGGCCGACCCGGCGAACGCGGCCCATCACCTGCTCGACGAGGTCAACATCGCACACCGGGCCAGCCATCGTGTTGGCGAACTGAGCGGTGGCGAACAACAACGGGTGGCCATCGCCGTTGCTCTGGCCAACAATCCTCTTCTGCTTTTGGCTGACGAGCCGACTGGCGAGCTCGACGAGCGGACCAGGGACGAGATCTATGACGTACTGGCCCAGCTACGAGAGACGCGCAACCTTGCCGTCGTGATCGCGAGCCACGACGTCGACGTCGGCAACAACGTCGACCGGGTGATCACCATGCGTGACGGCAGCGCCGCGTCAGAGCAGCGCTCCTCCGCAAGCCGCCTCAACGACGACGGCACCGAGGTGCTCATGGTCGACAGTGCCCACCGAGTCACGCTGCCAGCGGGCCTAGCCGCCGAGGTCGGCATCACGGATCGGGCCGAAGTCCGTCGAGTTGGCGACGAGCTGCGACTGCGAGCGATCAATGTTGATCACCGGGCAGAGCAGCACGATTCAGGCGTGGATGACGACACGTCCACTACCGACACCGATCGGCCAAGCGATGGCTGACGTCGTCATCGCGGCATCAGCCGTCACCAGAGTCCATACCCGTGGCGACGATGAGGTTCGTGCGCTCGGAGGGGTTGACTTCCACGTCGAGCGGGGTGAGATGGTTGCCGTCATGGGGCGGTCCGGCAGCGGCAAAACAACGTTGCTGAACTGCGTGAGCGGTCTCGATCGACCGACGACCGGGTCGATCACTGTGCTCGGCACAGACCTCGCGGCTCTCGGGTCGAACGCCATCGTTGATTGGCGACGAACCAACGTCGGTTTCGTGTTCCAGGCCCACGCTCTCGTCGGTCATCTCTCCGCGTTCGAAAACGTCGAATTGGCGCTTCGTATTCGCGGCGTTGAACGTTCGCGACGGACCGACCTCGCACACGACGCCCTCAACGCTGTTGGCCTAGCGGAGTGGTCAGACCATCGACCGGCCGAGATGTCTGGCGGACAGCAGCAGCGGGTCGCCGTGGCCCGAGCGATTGCCGACCCGGCGCCACTGCTCATCGCCGATGAACCGACGGCCGAACTCGACGTCGAGACAGCACGGGCCGTGATGCGTCACCTTCGGTCAGTTGTTGATCGCGATGGGGTGACCGCCGTCCTCGCGACGCACGACCCAGACGTCGCCGAGCTGGCCGATCGTGTTGTGCGGTTGGCCGACGGCCTCATCGTCGATGCGCCAGATCAAGACCACGTCACGTGAGCAGTCGGCCGAAGTACCAGCTTGTGCCGATGTTGGTCGCGCTCATCGTGGCCGCTGCATGCACCATCGACAGCGCAAACGATCAACGAGCGTCAGACGCCGAGATCGTCGAGCTCGCATGGCCAGACAACGAGATCGCCACCGCGACCTCGCCAGACGGGCTTGTGATGTTCGAGCTTGCGCTATCGCCAACCGGCACGCCGACGTATCGAATCACGCGAGACGGCAACGAGGTGATCGCACCGTCGTCGCTCGGCGTGCAACTTCGTGACCTCGACGCCAGCTCAGCAATGACCGTGGCCGACGTCGCCGGGCCTGAGCCCTGGACCAGTTCGTTCGAGGCCGTGAGCGGCAAGAGGTCGTCTTCGGCGATCGAGGGCGAGGCCATGACCGTTGGCTTCGAGCACGCCGATGGGGCCGCGTTTGATCTCGAGGTGGTCGTGACCGACGGCGGAGCCGCGTTCCGCTACCGAGTCGGCGCCTCTCCCGCCGACGGGGCAAACGAGGACGTTTTGATCCGCTGGGAACGCACGACCTTTTCCCTTGCGCCAGAGGCGACGTCGTGGATGCAGCCGAACGACGCGCCGACGATGTTCACACCGGCCTACGAGCAGCTGCGCTCCCCCGCCACCCCAGTTGCCGATCTTCCCGCACAGGCGAACGGCTGGACGCTGCCGGCGCTCTTTGAGCACGACGGTGTGTGGCTCTTGGTCGCCGAGGCTGGTCTCACTCCCCCGGCCGCGGGTACACACCTCGCTCCAGAACGAGTTGGCGGCTCCTTCCTGTTCGACCCACCCCAGCAGGGCGAAGGCGAAGGCGTCGGCGACACCGCAGTGGAGGGACCCGGCCCCATCAACTTGCCATGGCGGGTCTTTGTGATCGGCGACGAAGCGGCCGACATCGTCGAGACCGATCTGATCCGGCACCTGAGCGATCCTCCAGACGACAACGCTGACCTTGAGTGGATTCGTCCCGGACGAGTGTCGTGGAGCTGGTGGTCCGACCACGCCTCACCACGAGACGAGGGCGAACTTCGCCGATTCATCGAGCTCGCAGGTGATTTCGGCTGGGAGTACTCGCTCGTCGATGCCAATTGGAATGAACTTCCAGACGGCACCATCGAGGAGCTCGTCGCCTTCGCAACCGAGCGCGACGTCGAACTGTTGCTTTGGTACAACTCCGGCGGACCGAACAATCCGGTAACCGAGGCGCCACGAGATCTCATGTTCGACCAAGAGGTTCGTCGGGCAGAGATGGCCCGCATCGCCGAGCTCGGTATCGCCGGTATCAAGGTCGACTTCTTTCATTCGGACAAGCCGGAGTCGATCGAGCGCTACCACAGCATCTTGCAAGACGCGATGGACCACGAACTTCTCGTGGTGTTCCACGGATCGACGGTGCCTCGAGGTTGGTCGCGCACCTACCCCAATCTGATGACGATGGAAGCAGTGCGAGGAGCGGAGTTCTACACCTTTAGTAGCGACTACGCCGAGACTGCGCCGCAGCAGAACGCCACGTTGCCGTTCACGCGCAATGTGGTTGGTTCGATGGACTACACACCGGTGATTGTTGGCGACGGCGACTCACCAGGCCGGCTCACCACCACCGGCCACGAGCTGGCACTGGCGGTTGTGTTCGAGAGTGCGCTCCAACACTTTGTGGACACTCCGGAGCACTACCGAGCCCTCCCCCAAGAGGCGCAGAACTTCCTCGCCGATGTTCCTGTTGCGTGGGACGACACGGTGTTGCTCGACGGCGTTCCCGGCGTGTTCGTCGTGATGGCCCGCCGGTCCGGCGACGCCTGGTGGGTCGGTGCGATCAACGGCACAGACGAGCCCCGCACGGTCACGCTCGGCAGCAACGACACGCGCAACAGCAGCAACACGGCTGGCTCGGCCACGGTCATCTGCGATGACGCAGCGGGCGAGCAGCTGGTGATCAGCACGGCGTCGTTGCCCACCGATGTTGAGCTTGCCCCCTACGGCGGGTGCGTAGCCTTCTGAGTCGCCTGCCAAGATGGCGCAATGACATCCGTTTCCGAACCATGGACTGGCGACGCAGTTGGGCTGGTCGATGAGTTTCGAGCTGGCAATCGCTCCCCCGTCGAGGAGCTTCAGGCCAGCTACGCCGCCATTGCTGCCAGCGACCTGAATGCTGTTTGCTACGAGCCGACAGACGAAGCATTGGCGGCAGCGGCGAACGCCGACGTGTCGAAACCGTTCGGCGGCGTGCCGGTTGGCATCAAAGAGCTCACCAGGGTCGAGGGATGGCCAGACACCGAAGCATCGGTGCCCCTTCGAGACGGCATCGCACCGCACAGTTCAACCATGGTTGACCGGCTGGTTGACGTTGGCGGAGCCGTGCTCGCCGCGCAGACAACGGCGAGCGAGTTCGGCGGGGTCAACCTCACCAGAACAAAGCTGCACGGAGCAACCCACAACCCGTGGCAGCACGGTCGCACGCCTGGCGGGTCGTCCGGTGGGTCGGCGTCGGTCGTTGCTGGTGGCCTTCTGCCGATCGCGACCGGAGGCGATGGCGGCGGTTCGATCAGAATTCCCGCCGGGTTCTGCGGTCTTGTTGGGCTGAAGGGCACCTACGGCAGAATCCCGCTGGGGCCGAGCCACGAGCTTGGCAACATGACGGTGGCGACCGGTTGTATGAGTCGGTCGGTGCGCGACACCGCTCGCTGGTTCGACGTCACAAACGGTCACCACCCGACAGATCCGCACAGCCTTCCGATCGTGTCTGGATGGGAAGCTGGCCTCGGCACTCACGTCGAGAGCCTTCGGGGCGCCAAGGTGGCACTGGTCGACGACTGGGGTGGCGCCACCGTCAGTCCGGTGATGTGGGAGCTGCTCGCGGCTGCGGCCCACGATCTCGTGAACAAGACCGGCATGACGATTGTGGAGACGGTCGACACGAACGTGCCTCGCATGGGCGCAGCCTGGTCGATCTCGGGGATGCTCGCCGTGCGGGCCGCCCTCGGTGACCGTTGGCCCGAGTGTGCAGACGACCTCACCCCAGAGATGCAGTTTGCGATGGAGGCCACCGCTGGTCACTACAGCGAAGAGGCCAGAGCTCGCATCGAACGGCGTCGGATGGAAGTCAATGAAGCGATGGCTCGCATCTTCGATCCGGTCGACGGCGTCGACTTTGTGATCACGGCCAGCAACCCAGACGTGGCCTTCGACGCAGAGGGCCCTCTACCGAGCGCGTTCGGCGGGGTGAAAGCTGGGGCAGCCAACAACGGACGGCTTACCTTCCCCGCCAATCTGCACGGCAACGCGGCCATCTCGGTGCCAGCCGGATCACTCGACGGACTACCGATCGGCTTGCAGATTGTGGGGCGACACTTCAGCGAGCCGCTGCTGCTCGATCTCGCGCTCACGATGGAACGTACGACGCCTTGGCCGCTGGTGGCGGGCCTGTAATAGTCTCCGGGCGACTGCGAGGTGCCCATGGCGAAGAACCCGTATCGGCCCTACGAACCAGACGAAGCCTTCACCGATCTGCTGAACGACTACAGCGGGAATCAGGTCAACGGCCTCAACGATGCCGAGGTTCGCCGTCCCAGCATGGTGTGGTGGGCACCCGACATGGATGCCGTCGTTTTCGGCGACGCCCAGAAGTGGTTCTACGGCCACGAGCAACCAGACGACGAGATGGTCGCCCTCCGCATGAGGCGGCGGGTCGCGGTTGAAGAGGAGCTCCCTCCTGTTGTCGACCACAAGGTTGAGCGCACGCCAGAGGAGTGGACGGCTCAGCTCCAAACGTTTGTTGACGCTGGCGATTGCGAGATGACCGGGGTCGCGGCGATGAGGCCCGAGTGGGTGTTCGACCACGAAACCACCGACCTCCCAAACGTGATCGTGCTGGGCTTCCAACACGACTACGACGAACTCCGACATGTGCCGGAGCCTCGTGGAGGCAAAGACGTCACCCGCCAGTACGCGCGGGCAGCAGAAGCATCAAAGAAGGTGGCGGCCTGGCTTCGGGCTCAGGGGCACCGGGCCGATGCCGTCACCGGCCCCATGACTGGAACGATCCTGCTCATTCCGCCGGCCCTCGAATGCGGGTTTGGTGAACTCGGCAAACACGGTTCGATCATCAACCCCGAATTCGGCGCCGCGTTTCGTCTCGGCGCCGTACTCACTGACGCGCCGTTTGCGCCGACTCCGGCACGCGACTTCGGCATCGACGATTTCTGCACTCGATGCCGGGTATGCGAGAAGGCCTGCCCGCCCGAGGCGATCTTCTCCACCAAGCAAACCGTGCGCGGTGTCGACAAGTGGTACGTCGACTTCGACACCTGCATCCCGTTCTTCGCAGAGACGTCAGGATGCGCGATCTGCATCGCGGTGTGTCCGTGGTCGAAACCCGGTGT
>CALLGK010000275.1 GCA_938009905.1 uncultured Acidimicrobiales bacterium
TCGCATGGCGATGTCCTGGATGGTCACCGACTTCTCGGGATCGCCCTTCACCTGGAAGGCACCCTTGGTCCACTCGATGTCGGCCACCGACGCCTCGAGCATGCCCGAGGCAATGATGTGGGCTTTGTCGCGGACCTTGCGGGCAACAAGAGCGGCCGCCGCACCAGACACCGGAGTCGATCGAGAGCCGTAGGTGCCGAGACCAAACGGCGTGTTGTCTGTGTCGCCGTGCACCACGTCGATGTCGTCTGGGGCGATGCCCAGCTCTTCAGCGACGATCTGAGCGAAGGTCGTTTCGTGACCCTGACCCTGCGTCTTGACCGACAGACGAACGACTGCCTTCCCGGTGGGGTGTACTCGCAGCTCGCAACCGTCTGCCATGCCGAGGCCGAGGATGTCCATGTCCTTACGAGGGCCGGCGCCAACCGCTTCCGTGAAGAACGAGATGCCGATTCCCATCAGCTCGCCCTTTTCACGCTTGGCGGCCTGTTCGGCTCGTAGGTCGTCGTAGCCAATCATGTCCATGGCCTTGCGCATCGCTGGCTCGTAGTCACCAGAGTCGTAGACCCAACCGGTCTTCGACTCATACGGGAACTGCTCGGGCTGAATGAAGTTCTTCAGCCGCAGTTCTGCCGGGTCCATGTCGAGCTCGTACGCCAAACAGTCGACGATTCGCTCGACCAGGTAGACCGCTTCGGTGATGCGGAACGAACAGGCGTACGCAACACCGCCCGGTGCCTTGTTGGTGTAGACGGCGTCCATGTCGCAATAGGCGGCATCGATGTCGTAGCTACCGGTGAACACACCGAAGAAGCCAGCCGGGTACTTGAGTGGAGCAGCGGTGCCGTTGAAGGCGCCGTGGTCGGCCAGCACGTGGGTGCGGATGGCCTGGATCTTGCCGTCTTTGGTGGCGGCGATCTCACCGGTCATCACGTAGTCACGGGCAAAGCCCGTGGAAACCAGGTTCTCGGTGCGGTCTTCCATCCACTTCACGGGCTTGCCGATGACAAGCGACGCCACGATGGCGCAGACATACCCGGGGTAGATCGGCACCTTGTTGCCGAAGCCACCACCGATGTCTGGTGCGATCACGCGGATCTTGTGCTCTGGCAGTCCGGCCACGAGGGCGTAGACGGTGCGGTGAGCGTGCGGCGCCTGGGTGGTGCTCCACAGCGTGAGCTTGCCGGACACTCGGTCGACGTCGGCCACACAGCCGCAGGTCTCCATCGGTGCGGGGTGCACACGGGGATAGATGACCTCTTCTTTCACGGTCACGTCTGCGCTGGCAAACACAGCCTCAGTGGCATCCTTGTCGCCGGTCTCCCACTTGAAGCAGTAGTTGTCTGCTTTGTCGTCGAGATCGTCGCGAATGATGGCCGACTCCGGGTCCATCGCCTTGCGAACATCGATGACGGGCTTGATGTACTCGTATTCGACATCGATCAACTCGAGGGCGTCACGCGCCGAGTAGCGATCTTCGGCCACCACGAACGCCACCTCTTGGTGCTGGAACCGCACCTTGTCGGTGGCAAGCACGGCCTGCACGTCGTTCGACAGCGTTGGCATCCAGGCCAGACCCTGCTCGGCAAGATCAGCGCCGGTGATGACGGCCTTCACCTTGGGGTGAGCCTCGGCGGCCGACTTGTCGATGTTGATGATTTTGGCGTGGGCCATTGGCGACCGCAAGATCGCTAGGTGCAACATGCCAGGCAGTTCGACGTCGTCGCAGTACTGGCCGAGGCCTCGCACGAAACGAGGGTCTTCCTTGCGCAGCATGCGGCCGTAGCCGACTGGCTTGTTGTCGTTGAGATTGTTGTCTGGCGTTGGGACGGCGTTGGCGTTCTCTTCAACGGTTGTCATGCGTTTGCTCCCTCGATCGCCACAGCGGTCTCTCGCTCTTTCGAAGCGGCCCACTGGATTGAGCGGATGATGGTTGAGTAGCCCGTGCAGCGGCAGATCTGGCCGCTGATGGCTTCACGGATGGTGGCTTCGTCTGGGTCTGGGTTGCGGTCGAGCAGGGCTCGAGCCGTCATCATCATTCCTGGGGTGCAGAAGCCGCACTGCAGGCCGTGGCACTGGATGAAGCCCTCTTGCACTGGATCGAGTTCGCCGTCGACCTCAAGGCCTTCGACGGTGCGAACCTCGTGACCACCGGCCATGGCGGCGAGGTGGGTGCAGCTCTTCACTGGTTCGTTGTCGACCCACACAACGCAGGTACCGCAGTTGCTGGTGTCGCATCCCCAGTGGGTGCCGGTGAGGCCCATGTGATCGCGCAAGAAATGCACGAGCAGGGTGCGGGGCTCGATCTCTTTGCTGACTTCTTCTCCGTTGACGGTGAGATGTACCTGCATCAGGCCGCTCCTCCATTGGTTGCGCGCTCGACGGCCTTGCGCAGTGACCGGACGGTCAGCTCCTTGGCCAAGTGGGTCTTGTAGGCGGCAGTGCCGCGGGTGTCGGTGTTTGGTGATGCGTTGTCGGCCGCGATCTGGCCGACCTGGGCGTAGAGCTCTTCTGAAGGAGTCGCTCCACGGAGCGCTTGAGAGATGGGCTCGACGTTGGTGAGGTTTGGACCAACGGCGCAGAGGCCAACGCGGCCGTCTGCGATCACGTCGCCATCCATGGTGACGGCGGCGCCGGCCGAGGCAACGGCCCAGTCACCGGCTCGACGCTCGACCTTGTGATAGGCCGAGCTCGATCCGCTGCGGCGTGGGATACGAACTTCGGTCAGCATCTCGCCGTCGGCGACGGCAGTTTCGTATGGGCCGACGTGGAAGTCGTGCATGGCAACGACACGCTCGCCGTCCGGGCCCTTGATGACACAGCTGGCATCGAGGGCGTCGCACACAGCCGAAAGGTCTTCGGATGGGTCGGCCTGGCAGAGCGAACCGCCGAGTGTTCCCTTGTTGCGCACGACCGGGTCGGCGATGACCTTCTCGGCGTCGCGGAAGATCGGCATGATGGCTGCCAGCTCGTCGCTCTCGAGCAGTTGCTGGTGGCGGGTTAGAGCGCCAATGCGCACCTCGTCGTCGCTGATGTTGATGTACTCCAGCTGGTCGGACAGGTCGTTTATGTCGATGATGTACTCGGGTGCGGCCATGCGCAGCTTCATCATCGGTAAGAGGCTGTGACCTCCCGCAATGATGCGTGCTTCACTCCCGAGTCGATTCAACAACTCGATGGCGTGATCAACGCTGGTCGCACGTTCGTATTCGAACGGCGCTGGTACCTGCATACCCGTCTCCTCTGCTTGGCTCGTCTGACTTGCTGGTCTGGTGGCACATGCGTCGTCACGATCACAACAAGACGCGAGATGTGTCAACCGTCACTCTGGCGGCTCGGTGAACAATCCGCACCTTCGACTACAGCGAATGCTGAAGTTGGGCCAAACTCGGCTCTGGGACTGCCCATACTGCATATCCGAGCGTCCAGCGTCGGCGGCCCAGCCAGGCAGGAGACCAACAGACAATGACACCGACACAACTGCGGGCCTATGTCGAGGTCGTGCGCCACGGCCAGGCAAAGTCAGCCGCGGAAGCACTCGGTGTCAGTGAAGCGGCGGTATCCAACCACGTGGGTGCGCTTCGCAAGGAGCTCGACGACGACCTCTTTCATCGTCATGGCGGTGGCTTGTCGTTCACGCCTGGCGGGTTGCGGCTGGCAACTCGGGCCGTCGAGCTGTTAGGGCTGCAAGAACAGACTAAGCAGGAAGTGCACGATGCTCACTCGGGCCGGCGGGTGCTGCGGCTGGCCGTGTCGAACCTTTTTGCCGAGCATGCCGCGCCGGGGCTTATCGAGCTCTTCGCCGACCGAGCAGAAGATCTAGACGTTGAGCTGAGCGTGCACGCACCTTCCGACTTTCACGGCCTGCTCGCATCTCGAGCCGCAGACGCTGCGATTGGTCCGGTGCGCTCTTCGTCGCCACCCGAAATCTCTGTTCGTGAGTTCCTGCGCTACCGGCTGATCGCCGTGGCTAGTCCGAAGCACCCGCGAGCGCACAAGCGCTTGCGGCAATCCGATTGCGCCGCCGACACGTGGCTGCTCGGACCTTCTGCGGTTGAAGAGGGCGGTATCACAAAGCCGATGCTCACCCGGTTTGGCGTGCCGGAAGCGAACCAACGGATCTTCCCCAGCCACGCTGCTGCCATCTCGCAGGCCAAGCGGGGCAACGGGTTGGCCTTGGCACTCGCCTTTCGCATTGCAGACGACCTCCAAGACGGTGGGCTCGTCGAACTCGATGCGCCCGGCAGCCAAGGTGACGGCACGTGGGCCATCTCCACCCTCGCCATGGGCCAGGCCTCCCCCGCCGCAGCTGAACTCGCTCGGTTCATCACCACACCGCGAGCGTCCAAGGCAATGATCAGCGGATCAGGCGCGAACGTGGCCCGCTTCCGGCCACAAGTTCACGTGACGCTCTGGAGCCGCAACTAGCCGCAGCGTCATCGATTGTCGCTTGACCACATGAGCGGAATCATCCGAAGTCGTCGAATTCCTCGAGGGTCACGACACTGTTGAAGTCCGTGGGATCGACGTTCCGCACGATGAGGATCGGGCTCCTCGCACAGTCGCCGAAGTCGTCGCAGGTGATCGGGCCGCTCAGCCCTGAGAAGCCAGACAGGTCGTCGAGGTACCTCCGAACGCCGTCTCGATCGATGACGAGATTGCCCTCTTCCACGGTGGACCCGGCCTCGATCGCCAAGAGGAGGAGAAGTGTTGCGTCGTAGCTGCGAGCCCAGGAGCCGCTCGGACCGGTCTGGCCCCCGGAGGCCTCGAATTCGGCCAACACATCGGTTCCCGATCGATTCGTCACCTCATTGATCGCGACAAGGTCGACCGCCTTAGGTGCGGTGAGAACCATGTCCACGCTCGCTGGATCTGAAAGGACCTGTTCGTCGAACAAGTATTGGGATCCGCCGAGCGTCCAGTCGCCCTGCTCATCCAATGCGGCCAAGACACCGGCAGCTTCGGACGAAGGCACGAGGACGTAGATGAAGTCGACGTCGGCGTCGATGAAGTTCTCGCCCAATGTCTCGACCGTCGATTCTGCGCCGAGATTTTGGATGATGGCGACCTCGCCGCCGCTGGCTTCGAACTGGTGCACGAACGCCGCCGCGAGCTCGAGTTCAAAATCCACACCGAGGTGGACGATCCCGGCGCGAGATACCTGGAGTTCGCGCGTTGCATAGTCGGCCAACGCAATGGGGTGGACAAGGTCACTGTGTACGAGTCGATAGAAGCCATCGTTGTGGTCGGCGCCCTTGAAGCCTTCATGGTCGGAGGTCAACGTGGGCCAAGCACCGGTTGGAGCGATCAACACCGCCCCCAATCCGGTGACGGCTGGCGAGGCGCCGAGGATCGAAGACGAACACTGTGGCCCGATCACGCCAATCACATCGGGCGACTCGGCGACGGTGGCAGCCACCGTCCTGCCTTGCTCTTCGGAACATGCAGTGTCCAGCACGGTCCCAAATTCGACGTCGAAGCCTCGGACGGGCCCGAAATCCTCGAGGGCTTGCTGGCTCAGCGCCGCGCTCGACTGTCCGATATCAACGAAGTTGCCCGACACATCGCCCAGCAGCCGAATCTGGATTAGCTCACCTGCGGGGACAATGACCTGACCGTCTGACTCTTGGATCGTTGAAGTCGAGCCTGCTTCGGTGGTCGAGCCGGATTCGCTAGCCGAGGTAGTCGTTGTGGTCGGCGTGGAGGTGGTGGTGGTGGTTGCATCGTCGACCAGCGTGTCGTCTTCGGGCTGGGTCGTCGCCACGGCTTCTTCGGGCTCCCCAGAGTCTCGCGTGAGGAGGTACCCAAGACCGCCAGCGATAACGAGCGCCGACAACACGAGCGCAATGGCGAGCGGAGCTTTCGAGCCGCCGGACGAACCCGACGTGGCAGCGACACGAGGGGCACCCGCACCACCGTCTCCCGGGGCAAGCGCCCCGCCACCTGGCGTGTCGAGCACGTTCTGGTTGGGGACGGTCTGGTTGGGGACTGACGTGTCGATCGCGGCGTGACCAGGCGACGGCGCAGCTGCCTCGGTCACGGTTGCCACTCCTGGCACCGGGGGTCTGCCACCGGGCCGTTCGGGTGGTGTCGGCGGCGCAACCGGTGAGGCCGACTGCTCGGTCGCGGTGGATGCCGCTGCATCAATGGGAACCGCGTGAATGGGAACCGTGTGAGGGGGAACGACGGTGGTTGGCGGATCAGAAAGAACTGCGCCGAGTGCGACCGCATGCTTGGGGTGCGTGTCGACGAGAATCGGCCGACCAAATCGCTCAGACAACGCATCTCTAACGGCCGGGATTCGCGAGCTACCACCGACGAGGAGCAGCGCGTCAATCTCCTCGAGACCGAGGCCGACCCCACGAATCGCTCGATCGACCGCTGCGCCTGCGTCGGAGAGCATCGGTATCAGCATCGTTTCGAACTGTTCGCGGGTGAGGTCGACATCGGCGTCGACTCCACCAACTCGGACAGCGATGCGAGCCACCTGAGCTGATGAAAGAATTTCCTTGGCATCGCGGCATTCTCGGCGAACCCGCTGAAGGTCTCGCGTGATCGGTGCGGTGTCAGGAAGTTCGTATGGGTCGATGCCAGCCGACTCACAGACGTAGGAGAAGACGGCCTCGTCGATGTCGATTCCGCCGAGCCGATCGATGCCCTGTGGTGTTCCGATGACGGCGAACTCGCCGTCGGTCACCGACACGACGGAGGTATCGAACGTGCCTCCGCCGAAGTCGAACACGGCCAAGCGTGCATCGTTGGGAAGCCGATTCGATTCCGCGTAGTGGCGGGCGGCAGCAACTGGCTCGGACACGAGGTGATAGCTCGAGACTTCCGCGATCTCGGCCATCGAATGCATGGCATCGAGTCGGAACTCTCGCCACCCGGCAGGGTGGGTCAACACGACGTGGTCGGGAGCCGACCCCTCCGCCTCGGTCACATCGCGGAGCACGCGTTGCAGGACTCGAGCCGAGAGAGCCTCGGCCGACCAGGGCTGACCGTTGACCACGAGCGGCGTTGAATCGGCAAAGCGGCGTTTGAAGAAGCGGACAACCGACGCTGGCTCGGTCCTCCCGTAGTACTCGGCGTCGTCGCCGACGCGGACGTCTGCGCCGGTCACGGCGACCACCGATGGCATCTCGGACTGACGCAGACCAAGGGTCGCCATGCGTGACACCCCGTCGCGCCGGATGGCAGCTGCGGTAAACGTTGTTCCTAGGTCGACGCCGAGCCGATACCCCATCTCATCTCCCGCCCGCAGCGTCGTAACCCTTGGAGGACGATAGTCGTTTGCTCACCGACACCATTGGCAGGCAACGAGCCCCGGGTCAGTATTCGTCGTGACGCCGCTGGTCGGCGTAGGCCGGGTCTTGGGGCCAACCGGGCGGTGATACTTCCCAATCTTCTTGGCGGCCGTATGGCACCAAGTCGAGGTAGGTCCAGTGGCTGCCGAGATGTTCAACACCCCGATCGCCCGTGTGATAGGTCCGATAGATCTGATCGCCGTCGCGGATGAACACGCTGAGTCCGTGGTGCTCGTCGCCGTTCACCGTGGCTCCCATGTCGACGTTGAAGTCTGGTCCATGACCAACCGGTGCTGCTGAGTACCAGGGCATGTCCCATCCCATCCGCTCTCGGTAGGCAACCAGCGCATCAATCGGTGCCCGGGACGACAACACGATGCTCACGTCACGAGCATTGAGGTGCGCAGGGTGCGACATGGCGTCGACCACCCACGAGCATCCGTCGCAGCCGGCGTCCCAGTCGGTGCCAAACATGAAGTGGTAGACGATCAGCTGCGTGCGGCCATCAAACAAGTCGAGCAACGAACGAGACCCGTCGACTCCCTGGAACACGTAGTCGTTGCCAACCGCCACCATCGGCAAGGTGCGGCGCTGTGCGTTCAGCACATCAAGCTCGCGGGTCAGCGCCTTCTCGCGCACTCGGAGCTCGGCAAGTTCGGCTCGCCATTCGTCGTCAGAAACAATGCGAGGCAGCGCCGGTGTTGTGTCGTTGGTCCCCATGGGGCGACGTTACTGCTCGAGATCTGGCTGGGGGCCGAGAACTTGGCGAACTAGGGTCGATCTTGTGACTGCGCTCGATGACTACTCACTGTCTGACCGGTTGGCTGCAGAGTCTGGGACGGTTGCCCTGTCGGGCATCCAAGCCCTCATGCGGATTCCCCTCGACCAAACGAGGGCAGACGCGCTCAAAGGGTTGCGCACCGCCGGGCTGATCTGCGGCTACCGAGGCTCGCCTGTTGGCGGCGTCGACGCCGCGTATGCGGCCGATCAGGAAATCCTCGAAGCGCACAACATCAAGTTCATCAACGGCGTCAACGAAGACCTTGGTGCCACCGCCGTTTGGGGCTCCCAACAAGCGTCACTCGAACCATCGGCTCGCTTCGATGGCGTGATGGGCATGTGGTACGGCAAGGGCCCCGGCGTCGACCGATCGGGCGATGCGCTGCGCCACGCCAACACCTCGGGCGTCGCCCCGAACGGCGGCGTGCTTGCCGTTGCTGGCGACGATCCGTCGTGTAAGTCATCAACCATCGCCAGTGCCTCAGAGTGGGCGCTTGCCGACCTGGCCATGCCAACCCTCTACCCCGGCACGGTGCAAGAGGTGCTCGACTACGGCCGCTTTGGCTACGAGATGTCGCGCTTCTGCGGAGCCTGGGTTGGGTTCAAGATCGTCACGAACGTCGCAGACGGATTCGCCACCATCAATCCTGATCCCGAGCGGCTCACGATCATGCCCGTCTCCTATGAGATCGACGGCGTGCCGTTTGCCCACACCCAGTCCAACATGCTCTTGGCTCCCAAGTCGGTCGAGCTCGAAGACGAGATGTTCGGCCCTCGACTCGAAGCCGCTCGCCGCTTCGTGGCCGCCCAAGGTCTCGACCGCATCATCGGCGCAACCGGCAGCAATGCCCGCATCGGCATCGTTGCTGCGGGCCAGGGCTACGGCGAACTGCGCGATGCGCTGACTCGCCTTGGCCTCGAGAACGACGCCGACCTCGAACGGCTTGGCATCCGCCTCTACAAGCCAGCCATGATCTGGCCGCTCGAGCCTGATCGCCTTGGCGAGTTCGCGACCGACCTCGAAGAGATCGTCGTGATCGAAGAGAAGCGATCGTTTGTCGAGTCGCAGGTGCGCGACCTTCTCTACGGCACCACCTCTGGCCGCGATGGTCGCCCGGCCCGGGTGCTGGGCAAGACCGACGATGAGGGTCGTCCGCTCATCAGCCACTCCGGCGGGTTGGTCTCAGGCGATCTCGTTGAGCCGCTTCGACGTCGCCTCAGCCGATTCCTCGTCGAGTCAGACCTCAAGCCAGAACGCAAGCGCATCCCGCTGATCACTGCCGACGCTGGCGAGCTTCCAACTCGCACCCCGCACTTCTGCTCCGGCTGCCCGCACAACCGATCAACCGTGGTGCCCGAGGGCTCACAAGCTCTGGGCGGCATTGGCTGCCACGGCATGGCGCTCAACATGGACCGCGAGAACTACGGCATCACGCACATGGGTGGCGAGGGCGTGCAGTGGGTTGGCGCCGCACCGTTTGTCGACGACGACCACCGCTTCCAGAACCTCGGCGACGGCACGTTCGCTCACTCGGGTTCGCTGGCCATTCGCCAGGCCGTCTCAGCCGGCACAACCATGACCTACAAGATCCTCTACAACGGCACCGTCGCCATGACGGGAGGGCAGACCGCTGCTGGCGAGCTGCCCGTGCCAGACCTAACCCGCTGGCTCGAAGCCGAGGGCGCGTCTGCCGTTGTGGTCGTGACCGACGATATGAAGAAGTACCCGTCTGGGTCGGTCTTTGCGAAGTCGGCCAAGGTCGTGCACCGAGACCAACTCGACGACGTCCAGAAAGAGCTGCGCGACGTCGAAGGCGTCAGCGTGTTGGTGTATGACCAGGCGTGTGCCGCCGAGCTTCGGCGAGGTCGCAAGCGGGGCAAGTTCGAAACGCCAACCACTCGGGTCATGATCGACGAGTCGATCTGCGAGGGCTGTGGCGACTGTGGCGAGGTGTCGAACTGCGCCAGCGTCCACCCCGTGCAGACCCCGTTTGGCCGCAAGACGCAGATCCACCAGGAGTCGTGCAACTTCGACCTCACGTGCTTGAAGGGCAACTGCCCAGCGTTTGTGACCGTCGAGATCGACCCCGACTACAAGCCATCGAAGGCCGCCCAAGCCGGCGTGCCCGATGGACCGGTCCCGGCCGACCCAACCGTGCCTGCCGATGGCAACGTGTTGTTCATCGGCATTGGCGGCACGGGTGTGGTCACCGTGAGCCAGGTGCTCGCAACCGCCGCCCTGCTCGACGGCAAAACCTCAAACGGCCTCGACCAGACAGGCCTGGCCCAGAAGGGCGGCTCGGTCGTTGGCAACTTGCGCATCACGGCCGATGAAGCCACCGGCTCGAACCGAGTCGAGACGGCTGACACGATGCTCGTGTTCGATCTGCTCACGGCCACCAAGAACCTCGATCGCACCGACCCAGAGATCACCACGGCGATCGTGTCGTCAGACCTCGTGCCCACCGGAGCCATGGTGTCTGGCCGCGGCGCCGAGAAGTTCCCAGAGCTCGATGCGTACCGAACCGTGATCGACCACAGCACTCGAAGTGCAGACAACGTGTGGATCGACGCAGCGAGCATCGCCCGCCGCGTGTTCGCCTCACAGCCTGCGGCCAACATCCTCGTGGTCGGCATTGCGTTCCAGCGTGGCCTCATTCCTGTCACCGCAGCGTCGATCGAGCGGGCCATCGAACTAAACGGCGTGGCCATCGAGCTCAATCTCGAAGCCTTCCGACTCGGACGCCGCCTCGCAGCCGACCCAGAGCTACTGGCATCGCTCAGCGAATCAGACACCTCAGAGGAAGACGCCAGCAGCGCTCCGGCGCTTCCGGCAAGCTTGGCCGAGCTGGCAACGCGGGCGACAGGCACCGAGCTGGCCACAGACGACGCGCTGCACGACGTCATCGCCTGGCGCCTCCCAGAGCTCGTCGGCTGGCAAGACGAGGCTTATGCCCGCACCTACGCCACGGCCGTGCGCCGTGTGCGTGACGCCGAGCAGCAGGTTGTCGGCACTCGTACCGAGCTGTCGCAAGCCGTCGGCCGCTATCTCTACAAGGCGATGGCCTACAAAGACGAGTACGAAGTCGCCCGCCTGGCCCTCAAGTCAGACGTTGCCGAACAAGCGAGAGCCCGGTTCGGGCCGAACGCCAAGGTGAGCTATCGCTTGCACCCGCCGACGCTCAAGAGCCTCGGCCGCAAAGAGAAGATCTCGATCCCAGAAGCTGCTGGGCGCAAAATGTTCGAGGGACTCAGCCGCACCAAGAAAATGCGGGGCAAGAAGTTCGACATCTTCTCGAAGACGGCCGAACGTTCGATGGAGCGTGAGCTCATCACCGAATACAACTCGGTCGTCGACCGGCTGCTTGCCGGCCTCAACGCAGACAACTACGACACCGCCGTCGAGATTGCGTCCATGTTCGACATGGTGCGCGGCTACGACGAGGTGAAGGCCAAGAACGTGTCTGCCTACCGAGGCAAGGTGCGCACCGCACTCGCTGCCTACACAAAGCCGGGGAGCTAGTTCGAACCTGGCACCGGGGTGTGAAGCACGGGCATGTGTTCGGGTTCAAGGCCGAGCATGATCAGCTGCTTTGAGAACCCGATGAAGCTCCCCATGGCGTAGGTGAGTTCCATGATCTGCGGGTCGGTGAAGTGTTCGCGCAGCGATGCTTGGAGTTCTGGTGACGGCATAGAACCTCCGGCCAACAATGCGTCTGCCCACTCGAGCGCCACTTTGTAGCTGGCGGGCAGATCGCTCTCGCCGTGGTCGTCGGTGATGGCATCTACTCGATCTTCGGTGAGACCGGCCTCACGGGCCTGGTCGAATCGGATCTGCGTTCAAAGCCCGCAGTCGGTGACCCTGGCATTCCGAAGTCGCATGAGTTCTTTCACGTCGACCGGGGCTTCGCCGCCTGACCAGAGCGTGGCGTACATCGCATCGAACGCTTCGCGCACCTTCGGGCTGTGACGCATCACGGTGCGAATGTTGGCTGACTTGCCGTCAACTGCCGAGGCAAGGCGTGGAGATGTCGACATCAGGGAGCTCCAGTCGTTTGGGCTGCGGTCGTTCCAGAGGTTGTGTCGCTAAGAAGTGCGTTGTCGAAGCGGTGGGAGATTTCCCACGTGGCCAGGGCGGTCGTGAGGGTGATGACGCCGTCGCTGCCGATGGCTGCGGCCACCTCACCTACCTGTTCGTCTGTGATGCCGTGCACGTCGATCAAGTATTGCTCGGTGAGTGCGAGGCAGGTTCTGGTCATGGCATCGAAGCGATCGTCTGTTGGCCACTGGGCCAGCGCCTGCACAACGTCTTCGTCGAGCCCAGCTGCGAGAGCGGCGGCCGATCGAGGCTCATCCCAGGCGTGCGTGTTGCCGAGCAGCGTGGCGGCTCGCAGTCGACACAACTCGAGAATGCGGGCATCAACGGAGCTGTCCCACAACGTGTCGAGGATCTGTTGGTGGCCAGCGGCCAGCCCGGCATGCATGCCGAGTAGCTCGTCTCGAGTTGTGGCCCCTTCGAGCAACCAGCTCATCGCAACAGCTCCTTCAGCTGGCCGTCGTCATGGGTGCATCAGGATCGGCAGCCCATTCCTGCAGGCTGGCGGTGTAGATCCCCACATCGGTGAATCCAAGGCGAATCATCCAGAAGGCGTCGACCGACGCCGCGATGCCGCCGCCTCAATAGGCGACCGTTCTGGCTTCCGGTCGATCAGGCAACATGGCGCGAATCTCATCCTCCGGTTTGAACCGACCAGTCTCCGGATCGACCATCGCGTTCGCAGCGATGTTGAGGGCGCCCGGAATGTGGCCGGGCCTGGCGTATGGCGCGACCTCGCCGTTGAACACTGCGGGGGGAAGGGCGTCGATCAGGCAGGTCATGCCGTTGTCGATGTTGGCCAATACCTCGGCCTTGTCGGCGATGAGCCGTGGCCGCGGGTTGAGCGTGAGTGAGCCAGGCTTCGCCGGCGCGGATTCGGCGGACCCAGCTTCGAGATCCCACCCTTCCGCCTTCCAGGCCTTCAATCCGCCGTCGAGTAGTGCGGCGTTGTCGAACCCAATCCAGCGAAGCATGAACCACACTCGGGCCGCCCACATTGACCCGTTCTCGTCGTAGAGCACCACGCGGCTGGCGTCTGACACACCCAAGCGCTCCATAGCGGTACCGAAGTACTCCGGTGTTGGGATGGCGTAGCGAAGCGACGTGCTTGTGTCGACCAGCTCGGCATTGAGGTCGGCGAATCGGGCGCCGGGGATGTGTCCGGCTTCGAAGTTTTCCAGGCCGCTTTCTGAGATGTAGCCGTCGTCGCCCATACGGAGGAAGACGGTGCAGTCGAGCATGACCAGGTCGGCGGCGCCTTGTTCAGCCGCGAGCCAGTCGGTTGTCACCAGCGTGTCCATGCCCAAAGCCTTGCACAGCCGCTAGCGGTTCGCCCAGAGGGCCGAGGCGGTGTGGGTGTTGACCTACTTGATGAAGCGGATCGTGACCGGGTAGCGGTACCACTCGCCCTTCGAGGCGGCGACCGTCGCAATAATCGACATGATGATGGAGCCGACCACCATGGCCATGAGCACCGGAACCATTACGAAGAGGCCAAACCCGAGGGTGACGATGGCAATCACGAAGGTCAGAAAGAACAATCCGAAGTAGGCCAACAGGAACGCCAGGTTGAAGTTGAGCGACTCAACGGCGTGATGCCGAAGCCAGGGAGACGGCTGACCCTCGTTGGCCTTGTAGAGCACAATCGCTGGGGCAATAACCGACAAACCCAGGAGCGGGCCGAGATGAGCCAGCAAGGCGAGGTTGCGTTCGTTGGACTGCTGCTGGGTTTGCGCCACAGGGGCAACAGCGGTCCATGCTGAGCCGTCCCACCAACGGGTGATCCCGTCTGCCGTTTGATACCAGCCAGGGGCTGTGTGACTCATCGAATCCTCTCCGCGATCGTCGCGCTCGTTCCGTACTGAGTGAGACGTACAAAAGTGTCGACTGGTTCGGAGAACTTCTCAAGGGACTGGTGCAGACCGCCCAGGTTTGTTGTGCGGGTTTGTCGTGCGTGTTGCCTTGGCGTGGCTGCGACTCGACAGCGTGCGCCGAGCCCTTGAGACTTTTGTGTGTGACACCTGTCTGTGACGCCCGTCTGTGACCCCTGCCGGTGCCCAATGACACGCAATGTTTGGGCCATTTCTGCCGTTACATAGAGGCAAGTCCACAAGGAGCGAACCACTATGTTCACCAAGCGCAACACCGCTAGCCCAACCATCGAAAACGCCCTCAGCGGCCGCTACAACGACCATGAGATGGCAGCCATCGACGAGCTCAGCACCATCATCGAGCTTGAGGCCGGTCAGACCTTCGTCCGTGAAGGTGCCGTCGGCCGCGAGGCGCTCATCATCATCTCGGGTTCTGCCGCTGTCAGCCGTGGCGTCGAGATCGTCGCCACCGTCGGCGCAGGAGACATCGTTGGCGAAAGCGCCCTGCTCACCGGTCAGCCCCGCAAC
The DNA here is from genome assembly GCA_938009905.1 of uncultured Acidimicrobiales bacterium. Taxonomy (GTDB): domain Bacteria; phylum Actinomycetota; class Acidimicrobiia; order Acidimicrobiales; family SZUA-35; genus CALEWY01. The sequence continues at coordinate 14,580 of CALLGK010000275.1, forward strand.
GCAACGCTCGTGGCCACCAGCGCCACCAAAGTCGCCGTGCTCAACCCCCGCGAGTTCTCCTCCCTCCTCGCCCGGTGCCCACGGCTTGAGGCTGAGGTCAAGGAAATCGCCGCCCAGCGTTCCTGACCTCAGCTAACTTCGGTTCCCGTGACCGAAAGCAACGACCCACCGGACTCCCCCGCCGGTGGGTCGTTTGCGTTCTACGAAGATGAGCATCGACTCGATCAATATCTGAAGCACCGCCACGCATCCGTGTCGAGCCCCAACCTCGTGATGGAAGAACCAGCCTTCCTCGACGCGACCGGTGACCTTGGCGGCAAACGAGTGCTCGACCTTGGCTGCGGTGATGGCAACTTTGGTCGGGCGTGTTCGGCAGCTGGTTGTGAGAGTTACCTCGGCATCGATGGGGCCGCCGGCATGATCGAGCGGGCGCAGGCTGCGGGAGGACCACGCGAGCAGTACGAGGTGGCCGACATGGCGACGTATGCGCCCGCTACCAACGCGTTCGACGTGGTGGTCTCTCGCCTCGCTCTTCACTACCTGGCCGATCTCGGTCCCGTGTTGCGAGCCGCACACGACGCACTGACCACCGACGGCCTGTTCGTCGCAACTGTGCTCCACCCCGTGCTCACCTCTGGACCCGCCTCGTCAGCCGGTCAGCGACAAACACTCGAGGTGGACGACTACTTCTCGCCCGGGCCGCGAACGCGCGAATGGTTCGGTTCACCAGTGGTGTGGCATCACCGCACGATCGAGAGCTACCTCGATGAGCTTCGCGAGGCTGGGTTCGAGCTCCGCGACCTTCGCGAGTGCCAACCGATCGAAGAACGGTTCAACGGCCAGGCCGACGAGTTCGCTCGTCGCCGTCGAGTACCGCTCTTTCTGTT
>CALLGK010000276.1 GCA_938009905.1 uncultured Acidimicrobiales bacterium
AGACGACAACTAGCGAATGCCGCTCCGTTCTCGTTCCGCTTCCCGGCGTCGCCCATCACGGGTTGTCATCCTGGCCGTTGTGGCCTTGATGCTCGCCGCGATCCTGCCGGCCTCAGGCGCATCGGCCGCTTCCTCCGGCCCAGACGATCGCAGCGTGGAGCGCCTCTACCTCGCCTACTTCGGTCGCCTACCAGACGACGCCGGCTTGGCGTTCTGGAACGGTGAGATCGACAGGGGCCGATCGCTGGCCGACGTGTCTGAACAGTTCGCTCAGTCGCCGGAGTTCACATCGCTCTACGGCTCGGTTTCGAATGCCGAGTTCGTCGAGCTCGTGTATCGCAACGTGCTCGACCGATCGCCAGACGCCGCAGGCCTGGCCCATTGGACCTCCCAACTCGACACAGGAGCACTCACCCGCGGTGGTGTCATGCTCGGCTTCTCTGACTCATCAGAGTTCAAAGACTCGACGGGCATCATCGCCGCTCTCCCGTCTGGGCCAGACCCTCGCAGTGTTGAGCGCCTCTACCTCGCCTATCTCGGACGGCCGGGCGAACCAGGCGGCTTGGGGTATTGGGAGTCGCAGCGAGCAGGCGGCCTGCCGCTGCTTGCCATCTCGGAGCAATTCGCCGGTTCACCAGAATTCGCCACGCTCTATGGCTCGCTGTCGAACGCTGAGTTTGTGCAGCTCGTGTATCGCAACGTGCTCGACCGATCGCCAGACGCCGCAGGCCTCGCCCATTGGACCTCCCAACTCGACACAGGAGCACTCACCCGCGGTGGTGTGATGCTCGGCTTCTCTGACTCATCAGAGTTCAAGACCACTACCGGTGTGTACGGCGATCGCCCGCCTCCCCCACCGGGCATCCTCCCTCAGGCCGGCAACCCCAACGGCAACGCACCCGTTCCGGCCGCGGCCCAAGCCGTCGACACCTCGGTGCCCGATCACGTTGTTGGATCTGGCTCCGCAGCCAGCTGCACGTCAGACGCGGTCGTGGCGGCGGTAGCCCAAGGCGGCACGATCACGTTCGACTGCGGTCCCGACCCGATCACCATCGTGATGGAAGACACCGCCCGAGTCTTCAACAACGCCAACCCAGACGTCGTGATCGACGGCGGCGGACTCGTGACGCTCTCTGGCGGCGGCGAGCGTCGCATCCTCTACATGAACACCTGCGACGAGAGCTTGGTGTGGACCACGGCTCACTGTCAGAACCAAGACCACCCGCGGCTCACCGTGCAGAACCTCAACTTCGTCGACGCCCTGGTGGAGGGCGAGCAAGACCTTGGTGGCGGCGGCTCTGCGATTTGGGTGCGGGGCGGACGATTCAAGATCGTGAACTCGACGTTTGCCCGCAACCGTTGCGATGCGACCGGACCAGATGTCGGCGGCGCCGTCCGAGTGTTCAGCCAATACAACAACCAGCCGGTGTACGTCGTGAACTCGACGTTCGGCGGTGCTCCCGACCAGGGCAACGTGTGCTCGAACGGTGGTGGGCTCAGCTCGATCGGCGTGTCGTTCACCGTGATCAACAGCTTGTTCAGCCACAACTCGGCGATTGGCAACGGCGCCAATCCGGCACAGCCCGGCACGCCGGGAGGCGGCAGTGGCGGCGCCATCTACAACGACGGCAACACGTTCACGCTGACCATCAGCGGCACGGTCATCGAAGACAACAGCGCCAATGAAGGCGGCGGCGCGATCGTCTTTGTGAGCAACGACCGGAGTGGTCGGCTCGTGATCGAAGATTCGACGTTGCGTCGCAATCCAAGTGACGGATTCGAGACATCCGGGCTGCCCGGCATCTTCTATCTCGGCAACGGCGCACCGGCCATCGTGAACTCCACCTTGCAATAGCTACAGCTCATCTGAATGCGTTGACTGATACTTCCTCATCCCCCGATTGAGGCCGTACAACACCCGGGGTCTCCCCGATTAGCGATCCGCGAGCCTGCGTGACACTGAGCACATGCAAGCAGCCGCAGCTATCGCCTCAACCTCAACGGCCACTCGTCGAGCCACCTGCGTCAAGACGATCGTGTTCACCGACATCGAATCGTCGACGGAGCTCGCCGCCGTGCTGGGCGACGACGTGTGGCTCGATCTGCTCTTCGCTCACGAGGCCGTCGTCGAAGAGTGCGCCGACGAGTTTGACGGGACGGTCGTCAAGTCGCTGGGCGATGGATTCATGCTGGCCTTCCCCTCTCCCAAGGCCGCAGCTGCTTTCTGCATCACACTTCGTCGCAACCTCGACGCTGATCCCGTGCTCGGTGAGCTTCTCGTTAGAGCCGGCATCCACTGCGGTTCGGTCGTGCCACGCGGCAACGACTTCTTCGGGACGACGGTTAATACAGCAGCCCGAGTCGCCGGCCAAGCGATCGGCGGTCAGACCCTGGTCTCATCAGCCGTCGCCGAAGCGCTCGGCATGACGATGACGGTGCCATTCGCCGACAAGGAACTGAAGGGTCTACCCGGCACCTACCACCTGTCATCGCTGATCGCTGGGGAGTGAAACCCCTCATCGACTGGCATCATCGATATGGATCTGGCACGCTCCGCTCATGAGTGGAGGGACCCTGGGCGACGTCCGCGAGGTGGTGCTCCGAGACGGTTCGGAGTTGCGCGTCGCAACGGGCGACACGATTTGTTCACTTGGCGAGATGAGTGACCGCGCCTTCCTCGTTGTCGATGGCGAGATCGAAGCCGTTCTCCGGGACGGGTTGGTCGTTGCCAACCACGGGCCTGGCGCACTGGTTGGCGAGATCACAGCTCTTGTGGGCGGCCGACGAACCGCGACGCTCAGAGCATCTCGACCGACAACGGTCGTCGAGATCGATCGATCCGGTCTGCGAGCCGCCATCGGCGAAGCCGGACCGACCGCAGAAGCTGAGCTGGTGGCGGCAGCCAGAGACCGCACCGACCGCAGCCGCGTCGCCTCGCTTTTGGCCGACCAACTCGGTCCGGACCACTACGACCTTGCGACGGCCATTGCGAAGGCGGTGTCTTGGGAGTCACTGGGTGCCGGCGAACGTCTCTTCTCCCACGGCGACCCGGCCGACGGCGCCTACATCGTCGTCAGTGGACGACTCGAGGTACTGGACCCAACCGACGCCGTCGTGGGTCCCATGCTTACTATCGGCAGGGGCGAGGTCGTAGGCGAACTCGGATTGCTCGACCAAGCTCCACGCTCGGCGGCTGTGCGGGCTGTTCGGAGCTCGCTCCTGGCTCGGCTCGACCGAGAGAGCTTTGTCCATCTACTGACCGCACACCCAGAACTCCCCGCACTGCTCGTTCGGCGAACCGCGGCTCGAAACCGATCGGGACTCGAGCGTCCAGCCCGAGCACGATCGATCGCTCTGGCCGACTTCGTTGCAGAAGGCGACTTACTGGCCAAGATCGCCGCACCGCTGGAAGCCATCGCCAACACGACGGCACTCGGCCCAAACGAGATCGACGCCGTGCTCGATCAGCCCGAGATCTCACAGTGCCGTGCCGGGGATCTAGGCGAGTCACGTCTTATTGAGCTCCTGCACGAAGCCGAGCAGTCAAACGACCACGTGCTGTTCGATGTGAGCAACCCGTCGAACCCTGTGTGGGCACGCCGGGCCGTTGAGCGCGCCGACTTGTTGGTCGCACTCGTCGATGCCGACCCGACACCGGGGCAGATCGCCGAGGTTCGCAACATCCGTGAGGTGTCGTCACGTCGGCTGCCGCTGTGGCTGGGCGTCGTGCATGGCGAAGACGCGTCGAAACCCAGCAACAGCGAGACGCTCCGTCGGAGGCTCGATGCCGACAGGCTCGTTCATCTGCGGGGTACGTGCGATGCCGAACTGGGCCGCCTAGCGAGGCTTGCTGCAGGCCGCGGCATCGGCGTCGCCCTGAGCGGAGGCGGCGGACGAGGACTCGGCCATCTCGGTGTGTTGGAGGCGCTTGAAGAGTTGGATGTCCCGATCGACACCATTGTCGGTACCTCAATGGGCTCGGTCATTGCCGGTGTTCATGCCCAGGGTCTCACTGGGCGAGAGCGTCGCCAGGCCGTCGCGGACCAGGTGAAGAAGTTGCTCGACTACACACTGCCGGTCGTGTCGATGATCTCTGGCCGGCGTATCAGCGACTCCATCGACAACCAGTTCGGTGGGTGGGAGATTGGCGACACTTGGGTGCCCTATGCGTGCGTCAGCACCAGCCTCACCCACTCAGAACGTCGCACCCATCGCCGCGGACCAATGGGTTCAGCGATTCGGGCATCGGTGGCCATCCCGGGCGTCCTCCCTCCGGTTCCGGCCGACGGTGAACTTCTCGTGGATGGAGGCGTTCTCGACAATCTGCCGATCGGGCTTCTCACCGAGGACGAAGGCATCGGCACCATCATCGCCTCCGATGTGGCCCCGACCCGAGGTCCAGTCGCGCGAGACGACTACGGCACATCCGTGTCGGGATGGAAGGCGTTACGGCGCCAGATGTCCAGAAGTCGGAGCCCCTACCCCGGCATCGTCGGGACCCTGCTGCGATCGACGCTCGTCAGTTCGACCAGGGACCGAGATCGTCAGGTCCAATCAGGCGCCATCGACTGCTACTTACGACTCGACCTTCGCGGTGTCGGTCTCCTTGAGTTCGAGATAGTCGACGAAGTCGCCGATCGAGCCCTCGACCTCGCCCGACCTGAGATCGCAGCGTGGTGCGAGCAGTTGCCGTGATCTGAACCTGAGGCACAGGCCGGATCGTCGGAGCCTGACTTAAGTCTGATCTTGTCGGTGTCGAGGCATACATCATGTCTCAACGTCTCTTCCTTCGCCTTGGCGTGATCTTCCTGCTGAGCCTCGCAGCCTGTGGCATTCAGCCCGAGACGATCAACGTCGGCGCGCCGGCAGGCGACGAGGAGGAGTTCCCGTGCACTGACGAGGCCAACGAAGACAACGACGACGATCACTGCTTTGGTGTGACGACAGAGACTCCGCCTACGTCGGAGCAGACAACGGCGTCGCTCGAACCATCATCCACCCTCGCTGCCACGACAACATTGAGCACCACCGCTTCGGAAGCCGATCCAGGATCCATATCAACCGTCTCGTCGACAAGCACGTCCGAGCCAACGACAACGACCAATGCGACCACAACGACGCCTGAAACCACCACGACGAACGAGCCCATCAATGAGCAGCGCGTGCTTCTCGAAGAACTGGTGCCACGCCCTGATGCGGTCGATCCAGCGTTCACACTGACCGACGACCGGTACCGAGCGAACAATCGGGAGACCCTCCCATCTTCGGAGTGCTTCGAAGAACCGAACTTCTTCTACGTCGACGTGGAAGAGAACCACATGAGGGAGTGGCAGATCGGCACGACGTGGGGAAAGAACGAAGGCGAAGTCTTTGCTGATCACCGGATCGAAATCTGGGCGATGTATGCCGATTCACCAGCGCACGCGACCGAAATCGCCAACTGGTTTGGGCCGTTCGCCGAGCGGTGTCCGAGTCTTTTGCACCCAATTCCGGGCCCGGGCCAGGTTCTCACGTTCGACCGAAATGGACTCGTCGGGTCGGGATGGCTCTTCAACGGCCTGGTGCATCCAGAAACCGGGGATGTGTGGGGGTACGACGCCGTGGCCATCCTCGCCGCAGACGACGTTCTCATTCAGGTGTGGGTGAGCACGTCGCTGTACTCAAGTGACGAACCACCGAGTGACGCGCAACTCGAAGCTGCGTCGCCGACTCAAACCGTCGACTACTTCCTGCCGCTCATCGCCGATCGACTCGTCGAGGTCGGCATCATCACCGAGTAATCAGGCGCGGCGGGCGACTCTTTCTTCCGTGCCTTGGCCGCCTACGAGGTGATGACGCCCCGGACTTCGGTCACCCGAACCTCACGTGAACCCGTCACAGCGATCGCATCGGGAATCGAAGCGTTTGCACATAGACCGACCGGCGCACACGACAGGCCAAGGCCGTAGGTGACCTGGTTCGTCACGAGCAGCGGCCCGTCATCTGCAGAAAGCGCAGCGGTGTAGACGTGTTGGCAATCCGACACAGCATCGGCGGGCAGCGAGGCATTCCACGGTGTGCCTTGCCCACACTCGACGGCAGGTGATCCGTCACCTGGGCTCCATAGAACAGAGGACGGCGTCGCTGTAACCGTCACCGTCAATCCCAGCTGGGCAATCGATGCAGAAGCTGAGACCGGAACCCACGCCGCGTCATCGACCCAGAACCAAACCGGAAGCTGTGTGATGAACGGAAAGCTCGCACCATCGGGGCTCATGCTGGGCTCAGGCGGCACGATCGGCACGCGTGATCGTGCGGACAAGACCAGCAGGTTGAGAACCTCGGCTGGTACCGGATCACCTTCTGGCCACCAACGAATGAAGGCTTCGGAGCAACGAATGAGGACGTAGACCTCGTCGTCGATCTCAGAGTCCTCCGAGACGGGTGATCCGGTCAGCACCCCAACGTCGACATTGGTGAGGTTCGCAAACACCGCGCACCCCGCATACGGATCAGGTCCAAGGTCAACAGCCCCCGCATCGAGCCACGCATTCAGCCCCACGTCACTTGTCGCCGGCTGTCCCTTGTCCTTCGGAGCCTCAACGACCACGTCCTCACGGTCGTTCTGGCCTGCAGCCAAAGCACCGCTACTGAACACGACCAATGCGCAGACGACAAGGAGCGGCGACGTCAGCCAGCGCACGCCGTCTTCTCCTCACCAAACGTCGTTGCACTGACACGCCATTGGTTGTCCGCTCCGAACTCAAATGAGTGAACACGGAGGAACCCTGTGTCGTCGGCGGGGAACAGAACTTCTCCATCCGGTGAAGAGATCTCCACCCTGTCGATGGCGCACTCGATGAGCGTTGCGGATACACCATCGACGCTGATCTCCTCGACAGATAAGCGTTCAAGTCGGCCTTCGTAGATCAATCCGTCCGAGCGATCTTGAGCGAACACGGCCTTCAACTTCTCGGCGCGTTCGGGGGCATAGACCAACTCGAGATCGGCATCAGAGACACCGTCCGGCCCTGCCTCGAACAGATCGTTGATCCCATCCAGGACAGCAATCAGCTCGGCTTCGATTTCTTCTTGGCTCGAGGTCGGTGGGGCCGTCGTCGTGGGCTCGGTGGTTGTCGTGGTTGCCGGTTCGGTCGTCGTGTTTGTTTCCGCGACGGTGGTGGTCAGCTGTGCGGTGCTGACGGGTGGGCTTGCTTCGCTCGTGCAGGCGACGCCAAACAGCGCAACGAGCATCGGCACGAGACAGCGGTTCAATCTCACAGGTTCCCCAGATTCACATTGATGACTGTGGCACGAGTTGTGCGATTGGCCCATGGGGCCCGGTCCCCATCATGCAGCTCGCAAGCCAAACTGGCACCGAAATGCGCAGG
>CALLGK010000277.1 GCA_938009905.1 uncultured Acidimicrobiales bacterium
CACCCGATAGTCGGGGATGTCTACACGAGCGGTGTCGAGCAATACCTCGCCAGACGACGAGTCTTCGATGCGGTCGAGCAGGTTGCGGGCAATGCGGAACGTCGAGGGCACGACGCCACCGGCAGAACCCGAGTGCAAGCCCTCGGTGACGATGTCGACAGACAGATTGGCGCCCACCAGGCCCCGCAACGACGTGGTGAGCCACATCGTGTCGTAGGTGGCGCAGCCCGAATCGAGACACAGCACAAGATCGACATCGCCCAACCGGCCGGCAAGTGCATCGATGTGGGCAGGAAGGTCGGGACTGCCCGACTCTTCAGACGCCTCGATCAGCAGCATGCAGCGGCTGTGTGAGCCACCGCTGGCCTGCACGGCTTCGATGGCTGTCAGGCTGGCAAAAGCGGCGTATCCGTCGTCCGCTCCCCCACGCCCGTACAGACGGTCGCCCTCCCGCACCGGCTTCCACGGACCGAGGTCGTCCCGCCATCCGATCATCTCGGGCTGCTTGTCGAGATGGCCGTAGAGCACAACTGTCGTGTCGGTCTGGGGCGAGCCAAAGGCATCGATCTCACACACGATGAGCGGCGTGAGTCCTGGCAAGCGCTGCACGTTGATGGTCATGCCAGCCACCGGGCGAGCGCTCAACCAGTCGAAGATCTGGGTGACGGCGGCTTCGATGTGACCGTTGGCTTCCCAGTCGGGGTCAAAGGCGGGCGACAAGGCCGGAATGGCGATGTAGTCGGTGAGCTGGGGCACAAGATCGTCGCGCCACTGCGTCGCGATCAGCTCGTCGGCGATCGCAAGATCAAGATCATTCGGGGAGGGCATCACATCGCTCCAGAGAATCGAAGTACTTGGCGTAGAAGTCGTCGTTCAGCTCACCGCTGAGCAACACGTCGAGGTCGTCCTCGACCAGTGAGTCGACAAGCTCATCAGCTGCACACGCCGCCTTGTCGCCCTCGATCCCAGACGCCTCGAGCTGGGTCACGAGCGACTCCTCGACGCTGCTGCGCATGCCACAGCCGAACTCGGCTCGGAATTGCATCTCTTCGAAGTCGGCGGCGCGACGCTCGGCCGCCAACTCAGCCTCGAGACCCTCCAAGCCGTACTCGTCGACAAGACGGTCGACGACGCAGCCCGCCTGTTGGCGAGATGCATCCTCGTTTGAGGCCACGAACGAGTCGATGGCGGCGTCACGGGTGAACTCGGCTGCGCAGGCCCCCACCACGAGGGCGGTTGCGGCGACGGCAACACGTGGACGCCACCCCAGCTGACGACTAGTTGATCTGCTTCTCCATGCCGTCCCAGTACGGCGCCCGAAGCTTGTACTTCTGGAGCTTTCCGGTGGCGGTGCGGTCGAGGGCATCACGGAACTCTACGGTTGTCGGGCACTTGTAGTGGGTGAGGCGGTCTCGGCAGTAGTCGATCACGCCCTGCTCGGTGAGGTCAGACCCTTCGGCCTTCACCACAAGCGCCTTCACGGTTTCGCCCCACTTCTCGTGCGGCACACCGATCACGGCGACCTCGGTGATATCTGGATGCGAGAACACGGTGTCTTCCACCTCGATCGAGCTCACATTTTCACCACCCGAGATGATCACGTCTTTCTTGCGATCGGTGATGGTGATGTAGGCGTCGTCGCCGATCACACCGCCGTCTCCGGTGTGGAACCAGCCGCCGTCGAGCGCCTCGTCTGAGGCGTCTGGGTTGTCCCAGTATGACTTCAAGATGTGATTGCCTTGGGCCAGCAACTCGCCGTCTGGGGCCGTCTTCATCTTGATACCGATCGACGGCACACCAGCTCGCGACAACCGAGTTGCTCGCTCTGAGGGATCGAGTTCGTCCCACTCTTGCGGGGCGCGGTTGATCGTGATGAGCGGAGCGGTTTCGGTGAGGCCGTAGATCTGGATGAACTCCCAGCCCAACTCGGTCTCGATGCGCTCGATGGTCTTGGAGGGAGGCGGTGCACCGGCCACGACGATGCGGACCTTGCCCTTGCCCGGAATCTCGCCATCCCAGTCGGCCGCCGCGTCGAGCACTGCCGCACACACCGCAGGAGCTCCACACATCAGCGTGACGCCATGCTCGTCGATCCGGCGCAGAATCTCTGCTCCGTCGACCTTGCGCAGCACGATGTTCTTCACGCCCATACCCATGACGGTGTAGAGCATTCCCCAACCGTCGCAGTGAAACATTGGGAGGGTGTGCAGGTAGACGTCGCGGTCGTTCACACCGACGTGCCAGCCAAAGGTGACGGCGTTGGTCCAACGGGCTCGGTGGGTCTGCTCGACGCCCTTCGGGCGGGCGGTGGTGCCAGAGGTGTAGTTGATCGAGGCGGTGCCGTCTTCGTCTGGCTCCCACGCCGTTGGCGTGCCTTCGCGGCCGTACCAGGCGGCGTCGCTCTCAGCGCCAATGATCCACTTGTGCTTGCACTCGACATCGGCAAGTGCCTCTTCGAGCTCCGGATCGATCAACAGCGCCTCAGCACCGGAGTGCTCCACGATGTAGGCCACTTCGTCCTTGCTGAGGCGGAAGTTGATGGGCACAAACACACGACCGTTACCGCTCACACCGAAAAACATCGTGAGCAGGCGGCCTGCGTTGTGGCTCACCATGGCGACCCGTGCGCCCATGGCGAGGCCCATCTCGTCCATGGCGACACCAATCTGTCGCCGCATGTCACCAAGTTCGGCAAACGTGACCTCGCCGAGTGACGGCGCAGGCTGATCGGGCTCATCGACAATGGCAACACGATCGGGGTAGACGTTGACCCCTCGATCGAGGAAGTCGTTGATGGTCAGTGGCACCTTCACAGTGAGTTCCCCCTGAGAACAAAGAGTGGTTTCAGTAGGTGCAAGGTAGTGCAGTTACACCTCAAGAATGAAGTGACCGCCGGGACCCGGCCCAACCCGCAAATCGCCACCATGAGCGCGAGCAATCCACCGGGCCAGCGGCAGCCCGAGTCCATGACCAGGCGACTCGGCTCCTGACTGGAACCGTTCAAAGACGGCCTCGTTCTGCTCAGCGGCGATGCCAGGCCCACTGTCGAGCACCTCGACTCGGCCTCGACTCACCGTCACAACCGCAGGCGTCGCAGCCGACGCTCCGCCGTGCCGCGTCGCATTGTTCAGCAGATTGGTGATGGTGCGGGGCAGCAGATTTGGGTCGGCATCGACGATCAGCGAACTGTCGTCGCCAACCACCTTCACGTTGAACGCCGGATTGTCGTCGACCACGGACTCAACCAGGAGGTCGAGGCGCACCGGTTCGCGGCGCAGCGTGAGCCGATCGGCATCCATCCGAGCCAACGTCAGGAGGTCGTCTGTGAGTTGCGCTGCGCCCCCTGCCAGGTCGGCGACTCGGGGCAGAGCGTCATCCCCCGCTGTTTCGGCTGTTGCCCGAATGGCGGCGATGGGCGTTCTGAGCTCGTGTGCAGCATCGGCCAAGAAACGTTCCTGCTGCGCCATCGCCCTGCTCGCTGGACGAATGGTGCGGCCGGCCACAAGCCACGCCGCCCCGGCCGAGCACGCCGTAAGGAACATGCTGAGCATCACCAAGTTGTTTCGGAAGCTCCGATGAGCGGCGCGAGATGGGCCGGGATCAACGGCGGCCACAACGGCTCCACGGATCTCGCCGCCGCCTCGCACCGGAACACCTCGCGCCAGCAGCGTTCGTCCGTCGCTGTCGATATCGAACGGATCCTCAACCCCTTCGTCGATCACGAGATCAACAGCCTCGATACCGGCTTGTCTGGTGAGCAGCGAGTTGCGACTGCGCCGCAAGTCTTCTGTTGGGTTCTCGAGCACGATCCCCCGATTGGCGAACACTTCGATGATGTATTGCCGGTAGGCCTCACCCGTGATTGGCTCCGGCACCTCGTCCATGACTCGCTGCTGCATGACAGCACGAGACGGACGATCGCTTTCATTGGCGATCTGCAGGATCCAAGCCAGGTCATTGTCGTCAAGTGCATCAACCGCGGCTGGCACATACGCCAACAGGTCTTCGTCGCTGATCTCGGGGATCTCGCCCCACAGTTGGCCTTGACTGACGATGTAAAACTCGTCGTAGGCCTGACGGAGGCCGACAACCACGTTGTCATCCAGGCGGCCGAGCGGCTCGAGGTCTGGCTCGCTGTTGACGAACCCAATGCGGCTCGCTGCGAAGTTGGTCTTCTCGAGGAGCTGCGTTTCGAGGGCAGCTTCACGGCTTCGCTCGTCGAGCTGCACCACGAGCGCGGAGAACGTGGTGAGGATGGCGGCAACGAGCAGCACGATCAGACCCGTCACGCGCCAACGCAACCGTCGCATCTGCCGACTGGCCGCTTCGCCAAGGGCATCGACGCCCGACGCGCTTCTGGGCTTCTTCGAACCGCTGCTCATGACGAGCCCGATGCAACATCGGAGTCGAGCACAAACCCAACACCACGCACGGTTCGGACCGGGTTGGGCTGACCGAGTTTGCGCCGAAGCGACGCCACGTGGGCATCCACCACGTTTGACATGGGATCGTGGTGCTCATCCCAACAGTGCTCAATCAGATCGGAGCGGCTCACGGTTTGATCCGGCGATGCTGCGAGCTGCGTGAGGATGCAACGTTCCTTGCCCGTGAGCGGTAGCAACACACCCTCGCGGCGCACCTCGGCCCGCGAACGATCGATCTCAAGGCCATCAATGGTGAGCACGGGGAGCGACGTGCTTCCGCGACGTCGGCAGAGCGATCGAACTCGCACGATGAGTTCGTCCATCGCGAACGGCTTGATCAGGTAGTCGTCGCCACCAACTTCGAAGCCATCGACGCGGTCTTCCACGGAATCACGTGCGGTCAGAAAGAGCACCGGAACGGAGACCTCTCGAGATCGCAAGGCCGCCACCAACTCGGTGGTGTCGCCGTCAGGAACCATGCGGTCGGCAACCACCGTGTCATAGTCGTTGACCGACAAGAACTCGTCGGCCTCGGCGATTGTGGCCGCGTTGTCGACCGCAAAGCCATCGGTGCGCAGTGAGTGTTCGAGCGCGTTGCGGATGTCGTCGTCGTCTTCGATGACAAGAATCCGCACGATTTCGAGAGTACAACTCATCGTGCTATCTGGGCCTAGCTGAGTCGGCTGGACCGACATCAGCCGAAGTCGTAGAGCTCGAGCTGCCAGCAGTTGTCGTAGCCGATGATGAGCTCGTCGTTGTCGAGATTCTCGACCACAAACACGTCAGCGAATCCGCCAAACACAGGGCGTTCACTCGGCCCAGCGACATCGGCCGGCGCTCCAAACGACGGCACCAGGATGGTCTCGTACTCCTCGTCGGTGAGGAACCCCTCGTAGCGACGGCTGTAGTCATCGTCGGTCATCCGACCGTCATCCCATCGAAGCGAGACTTCGACCTCAATGGCTCTGCACTGCTGCTCGGCCGTGACCGAACCGTCGTCGGCCACCGGCACCGGCGTCTCGCCCGGAACCTCCGACTCGACCTCGGCCGGAACCTCCGCCTCGACTTCGGTGGAGACCACGGGAACGCCTTCACTCATGGGGCTCGTCGGCTCAATGCGCACCCGTTCCTCGGATCGAACCGGCGGTGCGGCGGCCGAACTGGCGAGAGCCCCACCGGCCACAGTGCCAACTGTCCACGCCGCGCCGAGCAGCGCCGCGATGGCAAGCAGCGAGGTGACGAACGAACGACTCATCGATGGGCTGGGAGCACGATTGTTGGGCACGACGTCGTCCCTCACGCGATCAGTTCGAGGTAGTTGCGGGTACCGGGAACAACGCGTTCAGGGTCGACGCCAAAGGCGCCATGGGTGAGCCCGCCGAGATATTGGCGAAAGTCGGTGGTCACGATGAAGTTCTCGTCTTCATCGAACCGAGTCAGCGGGGACGGCTCTCCGCGGTGTCCGCCAACCACCCGTGGGCCAACCACAAGCTGCACGCCGGCTGATCCGTGGTCGGTTCCCGACCCGTTCCACTTCGGTCGACGACCAAACTCAGACCGGGTCGCAATGATCACCCGTTCAGCGTCCACCCCGAGAGCCTGGTGAAACAGTTCGATGGCGCTATCGAGTTCGCCCAGCAGATACGGGAGCGACGCCTGCTGAGAGGCGTGCGTGTCAAAGCCTCCATGCAACACGTGATACGCCCTGGTTGGCAGGCCGCCCGTGATGAGGTCGGCCACCATCGAGAGGCGAGCCGCCAGCAGCCCATCGCCGACGTAGACGTCATCTGGCAGGTCTGGCGCTTCGAGAAGTTCCGCGGCGGCCACGATGCTGCCGAGGTCGGTTACGCTGCCGATGCTGTCTGCGACGCTTCGGACAAGGTGTTGGCTGTTGCGGACCCGTTGGCCCAATGAAAGGTCGTCGGCGCTCGGCGATTGCAGCATCTGTTGGTAGGCCGCAACGATGCCGGGGTGGCGATCGATGAACGATGCACTCCACGGCAATGCGCCATCGTCTGGCAGCGCAACAGCGCTCCAACCATCGCCGTACATGGCAGGCGTGAGGTACCCAATGCTCACGCCAACCAGCGGGTCACGGTCGGCAACGGCGCCGTCAAGGGCCCGGGCGATCCAGCCGGTGCCGTCACCAGAATGGACGCGACCTCGGTTCCACACATCGACGCTGGTGAAGTGGCTCAGCGAATTCTCCTCGATACCCACACCGTGGACAATCGCGAGATCCCCATCGTCCCATCGCCTGGCCAGGTTTGGCATGGCGCCATGCAGCGCAAACGTGTCGTCAAGCACTCGCTGGTTGTCAGCATCGAGCGCTCCGGGTCCGCGCAAGTCACGGTAGGCACCGGACTCGTAGGGAATCACAGTGTTGAACCCGTCGAGACCTCCCTCAAGTTCGATGACGACAAGCACAAGCCCGGCATCCGCGATCGCTTGGTCGAGCTGACCGTTCGGGGCATAGGCCACGGCCTCGCTACCGGCTCCTGCGTCGAGCAATGCCAACCGATTCAGTGCCTGCGAACTACCAAGTGCTGAGGCGCCGGCGATCAGCCCGGCACCGCCAAGCTTCAGAAAGCGTCGTCTGTCCAGATTGGAGCGAGCCAGACTGGAGCGAGCCAGATCGGGGAGGGCAAGGTCAGGACGAGTCATGCGAGCGTCACTTCCGGTGAGGTGAACACCACGGCGATCGACGAGATCACCGTTTGGTACGGATCGTTTGGGAGGTAGGCAGCGGTAAGGCCGGCGTCGGTCTCTTCTGACCACTCGACGACGCCAAACCGAGACATCAGCTCTGCCGTGAGCGCTGGCGTGTCGTCGAAGTTGTCCAACAGCCACGTGCCGACGGGATGCTGAACGTTCAGCAATCCCCAGCCAAACTCGATACCAGCCATCAGTCGACCGGCCGCTCTGTTGCTATCGAGCCACGACTCGTTGTGGGGCCAGCCTGCGACGTTCGGCGGATAGCCAATCTCCTGCGACATCATTCTGGTGAGCGACGTGACTCCCCACGGCAAGAAGAAGGTGGGCGTTCCGGCCTCTCGATCAGCATCGAATTGATCGTTGGCTTCTTCGATGGTGAGGCGCTCGTCATCAAAGAGCTCGATCTCAAAGCCGCGTACTGCTCTGATCACCAACTCGACTGGCTGGCAGATCAGCCCCTCGTGCACCTCGTCTTCATAGAAGGCGTCGTGGGTAAGCATCGCCCGCAGGAGGTCGTCGATGCGCAGACGCGAACCAAACGCATCACCGAGCTCGCTCAGCACGGCTCCGGATGGTGTCGTGCCGGCGTAGCGTCGCCAGAACCGTGAGGCGATGAACTCGTGGCACTCTCGCCGTTCGACGATCAGGTCAACGATGTCGTCTCCGTCAAAGTTGCCGATGTCGCCAAGAAACTGCTTGTCGCCAAAGTCGTGACGCGAGGGTTCCAGCTTCGCGGCAACGGGGCGGTCACCCGTGCCGGGTAGATCTTCGAGTCCGTAGCCCGTCAGTGCCCGGGCTGCGCTCACCACGTCAGCTTGGCTATAGCCGTTGCTCTCCCCCATCGAGAAGAGCTCCATGAGCTCCCTGGCGTAGTTCTCGTTCGGGTTGCCGACAGATGAAAGCCACAGATCAAGCCAGACGTTCATCGCCGGATCTCGAGTGATGGCCTTCAGGATGTCGTCGAATCGGCCAAGGCCGAGGTGGCGCAGCGTGAGCCATTGCAGCAACAGCAGGTCTGGCGTGTTGACCTTGTCGAGGCTCGTCGCAAAGTGCCCAGACCAGAACCACATGAGACGCTCGATCGCCGGTGTGGACGATGAGGCGTTGGTCCGGACGAACCAGTTAGCCAGCGTGGCAACGTCGAAGTTGTAGAGACCGGGAACGGCCTTCGGCTCACCAAGCGACGGAGCAGCGCTCACGTCGTAGAGCTCGTCGACCAGGGCTTCGATCCCGATGTCGACCCCGTGTTCGATCTCGGCCGGGGTTCCGCCCCAGGCGGCCCGCCTGAGGAGGTGCGCAACGTTTCTCGGTGTTGCCGCTGGTGCCATGCATCAGTTGTACGAACACAACCGTGAAGGTTTCATGAACCAGCAGGCGGTCTCGGTGAAGTTCAGACGGGGTGTGGCTGTCTCACTGGGCGGCGCCGCAGCGCCCAACACTCCCACCAGCAGTCCACTGACCGGTCCGATTCACTTCACCGAGTTGCCTCCCTGCGTGCCGCCGCTTGCGTCTGTGATATCCGGATTTATCGAGAGCCGCCAAACCGAGCCCCGAATCGTCGGTTCACGGACGTAGAGGAGAGCGACGCAGAGCCGAGGGGTCGTGGACGCCGGGCGACGTGCGTCCACGACCCATTTCCACCCATTGATCGACGCCAAGGGCTCAACGCTGATCAATCAGGTGGAAGGTGACACCTCGGGGCTATGCCGTTGGCTGCACCGGGGCCGGTCGAAGGTCCACGCTTGGGATATCAACACCGGGAGCAGCGACGGCTCCTCCGGTTGCTGGCCCACCCCGAGCGGTTGGGCGACCGATGCGAGTCTCAAGTCCGTAGCCGGGGGCTCCGTGTTCGCTCACATCGAGTCCAGCCATTTCTTCTTCCGCCGTCACTCGCAACAGGCCGGCAGCCTTGAGGCCGCCGAACAGCAGACCAGACGCAGTCACCGTGAAGAGCGCAATGGCCAAGCCACCGACGAGCTGGTCGGCCAGCAGACCGGCGCCGCCACCGTAGAACAAGCCATCAACAGCCCCATTCGTTCCACCGGTCGTGGCGAAGAGGCCAGTGGCGATGAGGCCCCAGAATCCGCAGACTCCGTGAACCGAGAACGCACCGACCGGATCATCAACACCAGCTCGCTCGAGGCCAAGCACAGCAAGCACAACGATCGACCCGGCGACGGCGCCGACGATGAGCGTGCCAACCACGTTGAAGTCACCAATGCCCGAGCAGATCGCCACGAGGCCGGCGAGCATGCCGTTGCCGGCCATCGAGACATCGGGCTTCTTGAGCACGATCCAGCTCGTTGCCATGGCGCTGAAGGCACCGGCGGCTGCGACGAGGGCGGTGAGAGCTGCGAGAACAGGCACGGCCAGATCGGCAGCGAGCTGCGAGCCAGGGTTGAACCCGAACCAGCCAATGAACAGCAGCATCACACCAAGAATGGCCATCGGCATGCTGTGGCCAGGCATCGCTTGGGCCTTGCCGTCTTTGTACTTACCGATTCGAGGACCGATGATCAGCGCACCCATGAGGGCGGCGAAGCCGCCGACCATGTGCACGAGGCCGGATCCGGCGAAGTCGACGAAGCCGCGCTCCGCAAGCCAGCCACCGCCCCACTGCCAGGAGACAACGACCGGATAGACGAGGGCCGTCAGTACGACCGAGTACACGATGTAGCCCTTGAACTGGGTACGGCCGGCGACGGCGCCAGAGACGATCGTGGCGGCGGTTGCGGCGAAGGCAGCCTGGAAGAGGAAGTCGACAGACGGAATGAGTCCGTCGCCGGTTGTGGCCATAAATCCATCAACGCCGAAACCGGCCGAGGAGAACCACCCGTTGAAGTCACCGGGGTACGCAATGGCGTATCCGACGAAGAAGAACACGAGGATGCCGATGCTGGCGTCCATCAGGTTCTTCATCATGATGTTGGATGCGTTCTTCGCTCGGGTGAGCCCGGCTTCAACCAGCCCGAAACCGGCCTGCATCATCAGCACAAGTACGGCGCAGAAGAAGATGAAGATGTTGTCGAGGACGACCTGGCTTGCGGCAGTCACCTCATCCTGCGCAAAGGCAGGACCGGAGAACCCAAGCAGCACTCCGATGCTGCCCAATGTTCCTATTGCGGCCTTCTTTTTCACGATTCGCTCCCACAGAGTTCGGTTTGCAATGTCCACCTCAGACAGTACGGAGCCCGTGTTTCTCGGTTGTGTGGCCATCGTTACGTGATTGCGGCCTCCAGGTTTCGCCGTGTGGGCAACGATGTTTCGGTTGTGTTTCTTCGCGATCCATTGCTTGGGACAACGACCAAGAGTTCGCGCCCCATCCTCAACCACCCTCAAACCGCTCCGATACAGACCTCATGGACGCACCCGTAGCCTCGGCCGATACGCCGAAGGCTCGACTTATCGATCAGCTCAAGGTGTCAGCGGGTGGCATCCTGGGCGCAACGATTGTTGTGCCGATCGTGCTCACGAACTGGACGCCGCTCTGGTTCGCACTTGGGTGGGGCGCCGCCTACTTCACTCAGAGCGCCATCTTCGTTGGCGTTGTGTCGTACTTCGGCGAGCGCTTTGATCGATTGTGGTGGACCATCTGCACCTCAGCCCTCTTCTTCTCGGTGATCATGGCCGTGTTCGTCTGGGGGCGCGACCATCCGAGTGCGACATGGATCGCAGCCATGATCGGATTCGCCTACATAGCGTTTGAAGTGGCGACACTCCCCTATCTCAAGATGTCGCACTGGTGGCTCGGGGTAACGGTTGTCAGCGTCGGTATTGCCCTCCTGGCATTCGCCACCGTCCATCCAGCCGTTGGTATTGCCTCCGTGCCGGTCCTCGCCACCATGATCACCGTCGCCGGTCGGAACACTCGCCTTCGAGACGATCTCGACCGGCAGCTTGTCGAGACCGAGGCGCGTCTGCTGACCGACCCCCTCACCGGACTGCGAAACCGCAGAGGCTTTGAAGCCGAACTCGCGACGCTTGACGGCCAACCGGCCACCATCGCCATCTTCGACGCCGACCGGTTCAAGCTCATCAACGACACGCAAGGCCATGGCGTGGGCGATCAGGTACTCCGAGTCATTGCCGGTCACCTTCGCTCGACGCTTCCCGACTATTGGACCATTGCCCGCCACGGCGGTGATGAGTTCGTTGCTGTCACCGCCGGCGACGTCGACATTGATGAAAACGTCGTTGCTCCGCTCCAAATGCCATTGTCTGAACGAGCAGGACACGTCCGAGTGACGCTGTCGGCTGGTCTGGCAACCGGAACACTCTCCGGCAGCGGAGACCGCCTCCTCAGCGAAGCCGGACACGCCCTCCGCTACGCAAAGCGCGAATGCCAACAGATGGTGCGAAGCGCTGGTGCGCTCCGAGACCGCTTCGAGCGGTCTGTATCGATCACGTCCGTGAACGGTGTCGACAGCCCGATCGTCCCCGTGGCTCAGGTAATTGTTGACGAGCGTGGTGTTGTGGGGTGCGAACTTCTCGCTCGTTGGCAGACACCCGATGGCTCACTGATTGCTCCCGCCCATTTCATGGACATGTTGATCGAGAACGGACTCCACGGGCAGCTCGACGATCTGATGCTTGAACATGCCGTCGATGTCATCGCCAAGCTCGACGAGATCGGCATCGACGCCTTTGTGTCTGCCAACGTTGCCGCGAGTCATCTCCTCGACCCGGAACTCGCAGCTCGTGTGAAGCACCTGCTTGAGTCACGCGACGTTGCCGCTGAGCGGCTGATGGTTGAGATCACAGAATCGGAGCGACTTGGAGCCGATCGCCGCTGGGAAGGTGCTGCCAAAGGGCTTCGGGACCTCGGCATCATGTTGGCAATTGATGACTTTGGCGCCGGCTATTCAAGTATCGCTCGATTGCAGAACTTGCCGATCACGCATCTCAAGCTCGATCGGTCACTGGTCACGAGTGGGGGCGGGCCATTGGGCGAGATCGTGCGCGGTGTCACCCGGTTCTGCCGCAGTTCAAACATCGGCGTCATTGCCGAAGGCATTGAAACCGTCGAGGACCATCGAACGATGAGCGACGCAGACGTGAGCATCTATCAGGGCTATCTGTTTGGTCGACCCCAGCGAGTGAGTGACTTCCTGCGTGACGTTGTCGAACGGTCAGGCGGGGCAACCGCGGCCGTGGTGACCGAACAGTTGAGCGGACCCTCGATCGAGCCGTCCTCGAACTAGTGACATACGAAGTGGCCACCACCGCAATGGGTGGTGACCACTTCCAACTCGAGCTGAGCGAGCAACCAACAACTCAGCAACCAACCAACGCAGCAAGCGTCTCGCTCATGGCTCGAGTTCGATCAACCGCCTTGTTCGACGACTCGTTGAGCCGTTGATGTCGACAACGACGACATCCTGTGCCGCCGGGCACGTCGTCCCATCGGGGCGTTCCCTATTCGGGCCCCTATGGCCCGCCTGTTGCCTAACGTATGAGGCCGCTAGGCCGACAAACCGCGGGCCGCTAGGCCGATAAACCGGGGCGTGTCACGTGGCCAGCAATGCCGTCAACGAATTGAATCGCCTCGGCGAGCTCACCGACCTTGACCGGCGGGCACAGTCCGAATCCCTGGGCCAAATCGATGCCAAGCGCCCGCAGCAGGTCAAGCTGCTCCATATCTTCGACGCCCTCGACGACAACCTCACGTCCGAGTGCCGTTGCGAGCGAACGAATGGCGGCCAAAATCTGCACCTGATTGGTGTTGTCCGCTTCGATTTCACTCGTCAACGACTTGTCGATTTTCACAACCGTGACTGGCAGTGACAGAAGCTGTCCAAGTGAGGAATAGCCAGCACCGAAGTCATCGAGCGCAAGCTCAACTCCGAGGTCAGAGAGCGAATCGAAGAGCTCGGCGCTGCGCGAGATCTCCGGCAACATCGACGACTCGGTGAGTTCGACGACCACTTGCTGGGGCTGGATGCTGTGACGCTCGAGTGCAGCCACGACCGTCTCGAGCATGTCGCCCTGCGCAACCTGCACGGGAGATACGTTCACCGACACTTTGGCCTGCGACAGCACCGGGTCGTGTTGCCAGGTCTTGAGTGCGTCACCGGCTTTCTCCAACAGCAGAGCGGTGACTTCACCGATAAGCCCGATCTCTTCTGCGAGCGGGATAAACACGTCGGGGCTGACGTTCTCACCCTCGTCTGTTTGCCAACGGGCAAGGAGCTCGACGAAGCAGATCTTGCCCGTTTCGATACAGAAAACCGGCTGGGCGTAGGCCTCGAGCTTTCCGTTGCGCACATCTCGGCGCAGCGCAGATTCAAGTTTTGCTCGCTTGCTGAGTTCGGCATCAATGTCGTCTGCGAATCGCTGCGCCCGACGACGACCCCGCCGCTTCGCCACGTACATGGCCTTGTCGGCCTGGCTCATCAGCAGCTCAGGATCGAACGGCTCATGGTCAACCGAGCCGATACCAACACTGGCCGAGATCAGAGCCTCGTCACTACCATCGAGGGTAATGGGTTGCTCGAGCTCCGCGATGAGGCGATCAGCGAGGCTGTCAACCTCGGCGTCAGGCAGATCACCGTGCAGCACGATGAAGAACTCGTCACCGCCGATGCGGGCAATCAGATCCTCGGCTCGAAGGACACGTTGCAAACGCTGGGCTACCTCAGCCAGCACGATGTCTCCCGCAGCGTGGCCAAACCGATCGTTTACGAACTTGAAGTGATCCAGGTCGACGAACATCGCCGTCGTCACGTGCTTGTCCCACGTGGACAGCTCGGCCTTTGCTCCGCTTCGGTTCAGGAGTCCGGTGAGCGAATCGTGGGCGGCGATCCATGCCGACTTGTCGGCACTGGCCGAGGCCGCCAGCCGCAGTCGGGACAGCTCGCTCCAACGAGCCCGGCTGTCTTCAAGGTCGGTCGAGAGAATGAGCAGGAACATCAAGACGCCGAGCGCAACGGCAAAGTCTCGAACAGCCGTGAGCCCCAGCGCCGTGCCGAGCAACATGGGGTAGAGGATCCTGGCGCCAAGTCCATTGAGTGATGACGTGCCGCCGACCGACCCGGCGCTCACTGCGAAGATCACTGCGAGGGTGATCCACCGAAAACCCAGATCGCGCGACGACGGAACATCAACAAAGAGGGCCAAGCCCCAGTTGATCCCGACAAGCAGGTGACCGAGCTCGGAGCCCCGGCTGACCCCGCTACGCGAGAGCTCGCGAAACCAGGTGGGCATCCACCCGAAGGTCGGCATCAAGACAAGACCGAACAAGAAGAAGGAGGCCCAAATCGCCAGACGGGAGAAGTCCGGACCCAACGGCAACACGCAAAGGAAGTACAGCGTGATGGCAGCCGTGGTCCCCGCCGGAGTGATCCAGCGATTAAAGCCGACAGGATGATGATCGCGACCGACTCCGTCGGTCGTCGTCTGCACCGCAGGCGCGTGTTCGCGCCGAACGTTTGCGGCGACAGGTTGGGGCATGTCTTCAATTCGTCATCAATTTGGGGGTACTTGAGGTGCTGGGTACGTTCTTCCAGCCTCTGAAACAGACGACCTACGTGCCTCGACGAACAGTCGGGATGGCATCCGCGCCTGGGCGACGTCCGACAACCGGCAACGGCACAACAATCGGGCCGAGAAGCCGCCCCCAGAGTTTCGGGGTGTGACCTCACGTCACGTCTTCTTTGGCCGACAGGGCCGATATGAGGGAAGAAGGACCGATACAACAACCAGAGGGCTCGCCCAGCCCAGCGCTGGTTCGTCCGCGCCTCGCCGGAGCGTTCGTGATCGCCTGCATCGCCGCAGTCGCCGGCGCTGTGTTGGGTCCCCTAGTGACCGAGCAAGTGAAGAGTGGATACCGGTCCGATTCGGACGTCGCCATGATCGATGTAGAGCCTGAACAGGCGGCTCGTGAACAGATCAGCGCCTTAGGCGAGTCAGATCAAACGGGGTATCAGTCGTTTTACGACGGCGTTTACTACGACGGCCAGCTTTTCGTGAGCGGCTTCACCGGTACGAGCGACGCCGACCAGCGACCGGCGATCTGGCTGCTCGGAACCGACAACGAGCTCACGGAAGTCTCTCCCCCAACGTCCGACGGGTCGCTCTGGGCGATGGCCCAGCATCCCGCCAACGGCATCGTTGCGATTGGCCAGACCGGGGCCGCCACCGATCACGCCGCCGCTCCGCTGCTCTATCACTCGTCTGATGGTTCGGCTTGGGACGAGGTGAGCCTGGAGCGGACCTCAGACAACGCTCACTCGCACGAGGTCATGCGAGACGTCATCTGGAGCGACCTGCGCTCGAGCTACGTCGCGGTTGGCTGGAGTGCAGACCAGACCAACTGCGCTCACACCGAGACGCAGACGTGTCAGGCCCATGTCTGGCTCTCAAACAACGGTGTCGACTGGCTGGGCGCTGCGATTCCCGCTGGAACCGCCGCCTCATCCTCGGCGCACGCCGTCGCCGAAGTTCACAACACCGTCGTGATCGGTGGCGTCGCCGATGAATCCGCCACGGTGTGGCTTGTCTCTAACGACGAGTCAACCAAGGTCACCATCGACGATCGCCCTTCGATGATCACCGCGCTTGCCGAGCGCGATGGGCATCTCTACGCAGCTGGCGTCGTGAACGCCAAGGCAGACGACCCGGACTTCGTGGTGTGGCAATCGTCCGACAGCGGCAACTCCTGGACCGTCCGCTTCGAGCAGGCCAGACCCGCCACCCAGACCGTGTATGACCTCACCGTCGTCAACGGGCTTCTGGCCTTTGCCGGACAAGACGCCGACGGCCTGACATCGATGCGAGGCGCACTCTGGCTCAGCAATGCAGACATGAGCGCCGCTGGCCTACGCCATCCGGCACCGGGCAGCGAGCCCCTGTCGTTCCACGCGGTCATTGCTCAGCGCGACGGCGGCATGACACTGCTCGGTCAGGCCGGGACCGCTTCAAGCTTCAACGGCATCGTCGTCCAAATCGATGCTGATGCGGTAGACGCGAGCCAGCCTCGCCAACAGACGCCGCAAGACGAGTAGGCGCTGCTAGGTCAAGAGTTCGTCTACTTGGTCAAGCCAAAAAGCAAGATCGGCGGGGCGGTTCTTGCGCACCGCCCAATCGGCGAAACGCAAGATGTAGTGCGCAAGGTATGCGTCGTGCTGGGCCTCGCTGAGCGAGCGAATTCCTGCATCGAACAGAGCCAGACGAGCCGACACTGGGTTGCCCGGCATGCGAGCGCTGAGCGCCAACATCGCGAGATCGACGACGCCGTCGCCGACCTTGGCGTTGTCGAGATCGATGATGCCGACCAACCGACCGGACCGTTCAATCATGTTGCCGGGGTGAAGGTCCCAGTGGATGAGGTCGTCGCCGGGAAGGTCGGCTGGTGTGAGTGCTCCACCGATCGCCCTCGCCCGCTCAACGAACCTGCGCCCACGATCGCTATGGGCGTACAGCGGACCGTGGCAGCAATAGTTGTCCCCACCCTGCGTCAAGGTGTGAATGATGTGATCTGCGAAGGCCGTCGATGTATCACTCCCCGCAAGACCACGACGACGGTCGTGAGCCGCAAGCACATCAGTGACGTGACTGTCGTTCAACACCGTGACGGCCTCACCGACAACAAAGGCCTGCAAGACGAAGAGCCGACCATTGCCTTGGACAACCTCGCGAAACGGCGCAGGCCATGCAGCTTCGAGCCTGAGCCGCTCCGATACGGCGACAGCCTCTCGACGCCGAACCATCGAGTCTGGATTCGTGACGGTCTTGATGACCCACGACGTGCCGTCGCTCTCGATGAACTCGTTGGCGCCAGTCTCGCCACCAACCAATTCACGCACGTGGGAAAAGGTTCGACCGCTTGCCTCCGAAAATTCATCGGCCAGTTCCCGAGGGGTCATGGCCTCATGATGTCACCCGACTGTTGTTTGATCGACCATCAGCTCGCCCCACCGCTGGCGAGATGCGGCGTCGGCAGGAAAGAAGGTCTCCACTCGCAGGCCGGAGACCGTGAGATCCACCGCGCTTTCCATCGACGCCAAGCACGAAAAGAGCGTGATGTCGCCGGCGTCGGTGGCGAAACACACGCTGCCAACGAGACCGCGATGAGCCGGAACAACGGCGGGCGACGCCGCAGAGAGGCTTCGAACTTTGGCGTAGAGCTCAGCCAGCCGTTCGTCTGTTGGGTACTGGTCAAGATCGTTTGCGAGCCGCCAGAGCAACATCGGCTCGACTTCGGCACGGTTGACCACGTGAGGCTGGAGCCCGTCTGGGTGAAACATGCCGAGCATCGTGTTGAGCTGTCCGTGAAACAGCGGAGGGTCTGGG
The DNA here is from genome assembly GCA_938009905.1 of uncultured Acidimicrobiales bacterium. Taxonomy (GTDB): domain Bacteria; phylum Actinomycetota; class Acidimicrobiia; order Acidimicrobiales; family SZUA-35; genus CALEWY01. The sequence continues at coordinate 17,430 of CALLGK010000277.1, forward strand.
GCCAACATCGTGCTGAAGCGCAGCGCCGAGTCGTTGGCAAAGACAACGTTCCACGTGTGGTCGATCACAAGCGCCATGTTTGGTTCATGTGCCGCGAGCATGAACTGCAACGCTTCGCCTACCTCAGCAAGATCCTCGACTCGGGTCTCGGTGAATTCGGGAGCGAGACCAGCGGCCACCAACAGTTCGTTTTGTGCTTTGAGCGGCACACGAAGAGCACGGCCAAGGTGGATCACCATCTCTCGGCTGGGATGCGACCGGCCAGTTTCAAGAAAGCTGATGTGTCGCTGCGAGACCTCAGCCTTCGTCGCGAGGCGCAGTTGGCTCAGGCCGCGTGCTTCTCGCCAGGTGCGCAGCGATGCGCCGAAGCTCACAGCCTGTCCAGAACTCATAGGGCGAACGCTCGAGACCGGGTGTAGAGCTGGGCAGCTGCGAAGTCGAACACCAACACCGCCACAAGGGCGGCGACGATCGCACCCGCAGTCGTGAACACTCCAAGAGCGATGACAGCGACCGACCCGACCACCCAGCCGATGTCGCCAAGCGAGATCAGCAGTGTCTGTTGGCGGAGCGTTGTGCCCTCCTGGTTTGAGACCCACCACACGTTTGCGGCGAAGGCCACGAGTCCAGCGGCTAACACTCGCACGATTGTCTCGTTGCCAGCACCGAGCACATCGACGACCCAACCGGCAAACACCAAGCCAACGAGTCCAAAAGATGCGGATGACATGGCGTTTGCACGTAGAGCCAACCGGAGCTTGTCATGATCAGTCATGACCGTAGTGTGCAACGCAGGCTGAATGGGAGCGATTACCTGTGAGGTCATGGCCTTCCTCTACCGAAGGGGCGGGTCGACGAGGTATTCACGGGTTGTGACGTCGGGCGTGCCATATTGGCTCGGTTCGTCGTCAGGCCTGGAGTCACCCAGCGCCGCGCCCGTGGAGGCAAATCGTGAAGAAGTTCAACCGCAGCGTTCTTACTCTCGCATTCGGAGCAATCATCACGCTTGCTGGCTGCGGAGGCGGTGGAGGCGTTGCCGCCTTCTGCGACAAGATGCAGGATCTCGACGACAACGATCCAACCGAGGGCATGGAAGAGGGCTCACCAGAGTTCTTCGACGCATCGATTGATGCCATGGAAGAAGTCCGAGATGCCGCGCCAGACGAGATCAAGGGTGATGTCGAGTCCATGCTCGCAGGGTTCGAAGAACTCAGCGAAGTAGATCCCGCGAACTTGGAAGAAGCTGACTTCGCCGAGCTTCAGGAGCGCCTGACCGAACTCGGTGAAAGCGCAGACCGCGTCGAAACCTTCATCGACACGAACTGCGAGGAATAGCCCCTCCCCGCTTCGAGGTCGAGGTCGAGGTCGAGGTCGAGACTAGTGGCCGGAGTTTCCGAGGTCGCGGGCCGCTTCTGTCAGGCCCCGAGCCTGCGCGTGCTGTGGCGAGTTTGGCGCGTCGCTTGATGCTCGAGGTCCGTGCCGGAAATAGTCTCGAATATTCGACCAGACTTCCCGCAGAAACAGCATCTTTCTAGTATCTCACACGATGCTGACTAACGAGATTCGGCTGACTAGCCGGATTCAGCGGCGGCCTTCACCCCAGCAACGGTCGACGCCAACATCGTCTCGGTGAGTTCGATACGGCCCGCAAATTGCTCCGCAGTGGCCTCGAGCATCGCCGGTGACTTGTTGACGATCCACCAACGCTCCGTGAGCGTCGTGCCCTCGCCGGTCGGCGACATTTCGAAGCTCCACCATGTGCGGTTGTGCTCGATCCCGCCGACGACAAACGTGAAGTCACGGCCCCGATCAGCGGCAGCCACCTCGCATTCCCGCGTCCACTCTCGATCGCCAGCCTTATTGGTGCCGTCGAACCAGTCGCCAACCTTGCCGTGGCCCTTCGTCCACGCCCCACCCGTTGCTTCCGAACTCCACTCCCCCATGCGCGAGATGTCGGAAACAAGGTCGTACACCTCATCTGGTGCGGCGTCGATCTCAATCGACGCTTCACGAACCACGATTGCATCGTCAGGAGCCTGCATGGCCGGACCTTACTCAACCAGGGAAAACGCCGATAGGACCGTGTGCGATCTGTTGCTCCGCCGATCGACGGCACTTACTGGCTAAACACGGACCCAATTGGGCCCGATGTGTGGCGACGCCGTACCACCGTCCTCGTCTTCTGGACGCTTGGTTGCGAGGCATCTCGTTCACTTCTCCATCGTCTCGAGCGCCTTCATCACAAACTGGGCGGCGAGGTCACGGTCATTGCTGTGCACAGTCCGCGCTTCCAGGACGAGCAAGACATCGACCGGGTTCGGGAGACTGTCGATCGCCTCGGCCTCACGATTCCGGTCCTGCACGATCCGCATCTGACCACGTGGGGCCGCTACAACCCGCCGGGATGGCCAGCGGTGGTTCTCATCAACCATCGAGGCAAGGTCGTGGCATCGGGAGCCGGTGTCGGCACCTCGGTCCTCGCCGAAGCCATCGATCAAACGCGCAAGGTCGCTGCAAGCAAGCGACACGCGAGCGAGGCACGCTCTGCCGCCGGCAAGCGAGCGGCATCAGCCCCGTTACCGGTTCCGGCTCCCCTCCCCCGAGCGCCACACCGTGTCCTCGATGAACTGCGATACCCAACCGGCCTCGCCATGGTCGACACCGCAAACCACGGCGAGCTGCTCGCGGTCGTCGACAGCGGCAACGACCGTCTCATCACCCTTGAATTCGACGAACTCAGCGGCCAGGCCTTTGTGGTCGACGAGATTACCGGTCTCGACCATCCGTCGAGCGTGTGCGCGCTTGACGTCGACACGCTAGCTGTCTCCGAACCCGACACGGGGCGAGTCGTTGGTGTCGATCTGGTCAACAAGTCGACGTGGACGATCAGCAACAACTTGATTCGACCACTTGGCCTCATGACCGATCGTGATGGTTCTTTGGTGGTTGCCGATGCTGGCGCCGACCAGCTGATCAGGCTCTCCAACGTAGGTCGTGCAGAACGCACGTCTGCTGCCGAAGACGGCGATACACGCGGCGTTGTTGCCGGATCAGGCACCACCGGGTGCGACGACGGACAAGCGGGCAGGGCAACGCTGGCTCAACCGGTCGACCTCATTCGCAGCGGCAAGGGCATTGCCTTTGTTGACCTCGCAACCAGCGCCGTGCGCGTCCTCACCGACACCGGCAATGTCTTGACGTCTTCTTGTTCATCGTTCCGCGAGGCCGGACTCGTCGACGGGCCGCTGCCAAAAGCGGTCTTCGATCGGCCCCGGGCCATCACCCGCTTGGACGACAACTCCCTAGTGGTCACTGATAGTGGGACAAGCCGGCTTCGCCGTATTGCGAATCGCCGGGTCACCACCATTGGCGCCCGTGGTCTCCGCCAGCCGGAGGCGCTCCTGTCTCTGGGGCACAACGTGCTTGTCGCTGACACGGGCAATCATCGTCTCGTCGTGGTCGATCGCGATGCGCAGACTGTCCGACCCGTCACCATCAACGGCCTCGTCCCTGCCTTCGACGCGGCGCCAATATCGAGCGCCGATCTTCGCTCCGATGAGTCAGGCTCCACCATCACCGTGCCGTGGCCGTCAACCGGTGACGGTCCGTGGACGATCACCGTCACCGGCGAACCATCCACCCTGGTCGACGGCCCACTCACGTTCGAACGGTCCGACCCGTCCGACCTCATCTCGGTACCGCTGACGGACAAGACCAACGGGCAGATTCTCGTGGTCGCTACGGGTGCCGACCCAGTTGATGTCGCATCGTTTCGGATCGATGCAGTCGTCGCTCGAACGTCGGGCCGCATCCAAATGCCGTCGCAGAGCGAACAAACCACTGCGGGACGGTCAAGGAGACGATCGTCGACCCAATCTCGGCGCCAGAAAGGCAAGCAAGTCGCATGACCAAGCTGCTCGACACGCATGCCCTCCGAGCCATCATTGCCGACGTCGGCCTCGACAACTTGATGGATGAGATGACGGAGCGTTTGCGTCGCAGCTTCGCCGAATTCGACGAAAAGACTGTCTCGGTCATTCCACGATCTGGTTTCTCCTATGACGAACCGGCGTTTGGCTTGCTCGAATGGATGCCATCGATGGAACAGGGCCACCGCGTGGCCATGAAGGTCGTTGGCTATCACCCCACCAACCCGTCGCTGAACAACATGCCAAGCGTGATGGCGACAACCACGTTGCACGACGCAACCTCGGGCCGTCTCCTCGCCATGACAGACGCGACGTTTCTGACAACGCTGCGTACAGGAGCGGCTTCGGCGCTGGCCACTCGATTGCTCGCGCCGCCAGACGCAACCACGCTGCTGATGGTGGGCTGCGGTGCACAAGCAGTCAGTCAGATCCACGCGGTAACAAGAGTGCGGCCGATCGAACAGGTCTTCATCTACGACGTTGATCATGCGGTGCGAGACTCGCTCGAGACGCGACTGCCAGCCAGCGTCCGAGATCACGTCAAGCTCTCACCGATCGGTGCGGACGACCTGGCGACAACCCTTGGCCGCATCGATGTGCTCTGCACCGCGACATCGGTCGAGCCTGGAGCTGGCAGCGTTATCCCTGACGCGACCCACCGGCCAGATCTTCACGTCAACGCAGTGGGGGCCGACTTCCCCGGCAAGGTCGAACTACCGGCGGCCATGGTGACCCGCGGCGTGGTGATCCCCGACGATGTCGAGCAGTGCCTCGTCGAGGGCGAGTCGCAGCGACTTGAGCGATGCGAACTCGGGCCAACCATCATCGAACTCAATCAACGTCCTGAGCTGGCCGAACCCCTTACCGGGAAGCTCACCGTGTTCGACTCGACCGGTTGGGCAGTAGAAGACCGCATCGCAACAGAGCTTGCGCTCGAACACGCGACCCGCCTTGGGGTTGGCACCGAGGTCGAGCTGCAGGACTTCGGGGCGAATCCGTTCGATCCGTACGAACTGACCAGCTAGCGACAGTTCACCGTTCGGCGAACGGGCAGCTAGTTCTCGAGGTGCTTGACGAGTGAGGCCACTTCGTCGAGCTCGTCGTCCCAGCTCGGCGGCTCGCCCGTCGGGATCAAGACGAACTTCGAGAAGCCTTCGTCGACGAACCTGTTGACCACAGCCTCAAGCCCGCTCTTGGTCGGGATGATGTCGTCTGGGTTGGCGTCGGGATTCCGAGCAGCCAAGATCGCCTGGAACTGCTCGCTCAGCTCTTCATTGTCTTCCCGATATGGGATCAGGGCTCCGTAGTGTTCGTCTTCGATCTCGCGATCGTTCTCTGAGGCGACTTGTTCGATCACCGTGCGGGCTTCCGCCACCTGACCGGGAGTGCAGAACGACGGCAACCAGCCATCGCCATGCCGACCAACTCGCTTCAGCTCAAGCGGTGCGATACCGCCGAGCCAGACCTCAAGCGGCTCTTGCACCGACCGCGGTCGAATCGTGACGTCAGAGATGTTGAACCTCTTGCCCTCGTGGCTCACGTTGTCTTCGGTCCACAGACGCTTCATGAGCGGCAGCGCCTCGTTGAACCAACCGCCTCGATCTTTTCGGTCGACCCCGAAGGCCTGATGTTCTGCTGCGTTCGCCACGCCAAGACCAAACGCAGGTAACACCCGTCCGTTCGAGAGCCTGTCGAGGCTCGCAATCGACTTCGCCAGCACGACCGGGTTGCGCCCGGGCAGCACGAGCACCGACATGCCGACCTTCAGCTTCTTGGTCCGACCACAGGCAAAAGCCATGCCCATCATCGGATCGGGACAGTCACCGCTCAACCGTTCAGACAACCACAAGGAATCGAACGCAAGCCGCTCGAGCGCATCAACCAACGCACCAAAGCGATCCTGATCATTCGTGGTTGTTCGTGTGCCGAGCCCGTACCCGATGCGGATCTTCATGGCGCCAGCCTGCCCCAAGTGCACCCCAGCCAGCCAATGCGCCCGTTGGGTCTCTGCCAGGAGGACCCTCTACCGTGCGGCCATGGTCGAATTCATCAACGGAGCCGTCGATCCCGAGACGCAAGCGAGGGGCGATCAGCTCTTTGGTCAGATCTTCTTCACCCCGGAGGGCTACGCCGATCCCATTCCGTTCTATCGATCGTTCCTCACCGAAGTCCCCGTGCACGTCAGCGGTTTCGGTGGCGCCATTCTGAGCCGGTACGACGACTCGCGGGCGTTGCTTCGCGATCCTCGCTTCGGAAACGGCGAGGCCGGACCCGGATCTGGCTTTGCCAGCGACAACTCAGAGGCTGTCGCCTACCGACGCGAGATGTTCGAGAAGCGCAAGGACACTCGCCCGCAGTCGATGCTCGGACTCGACCCACCAGACCACACACGTCAGCGCAGTTTGGTGAGCAGAGCCTTCACCCCTCGAACCGTCGAGAAGCTCCGCCCGAGGATTGCCGAGCTCGCAGACGACTGCCTGAATGATCTAGCGGAAGCTGGCACCGGCGATGCCATGCAACTGCTGGCCATGCCGCTTCCCGTGGCCGTGATTTCGGAAATGTTGGGCGTTCCCCACTCCGATTGGCCAACGATTCGTGACCAGGTCACGGATCTCGTCGCCTCGCTGGAACCATCCGCATCGCTCGAGGAACTGAAGAAGGCCGAAGAGGCGTCATCGGTCTTGTGGCAGTACTTCACCGATTTGGTTGAGAAGCGGCGCAGGGATCCCCAAGACGACCTGCTCTCCGGTCTCATTGCTGCAGCCGACGGCGAGGACAAGCTCACGAACAATGAGATCCTGGCGACCGCGCAGCTGCTGTTCGCCGCGGGGGCCGAGACAACAACGAACCTGATCGGCAACGGCTTGCACCAGTTGCTGAACCATCCCGAGCAGCTCGAGCGGTTGTTCGCCCAGCCAGAACTGGTGCCGTCCCTCATCGAAGAGATCCTTCGTTACGACTCACCGGTGCAACTCGACGGTCGGGCCTGTCTCGAACCAGCCGAGATTGCGGGGCTCAAGTTCGACGTGGGCGATCGCGTGTTGACGCTGCTCGGGGCGGCCAACCACGATCCGGCAAAGTTCGATCGACCAGACGAGTTCGACATCGGCCGCTATCACGGCCCAGATGGCGCCGAGCCGGTGATGAGCTTTGGCTCCGGCATTCACTATTGCCTTGGGGCCAACTTGGCAAAGGTTGAAGGGCAGGAAGTCTTTGCCGGCCTGCTCCGCCGATTCAGCAACATCAGCGATGGTGGCGATCGGGTCTACCGGAACCGACTCGTGCTCCGAGGCCTTGAGACCTGTCCGATTACGGTGAGCGTCTAGCGATCCGACGCAGCGGAGGCTCGCTCTTGGGTACGGCTTTGCGAGGCGGCAGCAGCGACAAGAGCTCGGTTGACGCATCAGCCACGGAACGAACCGCAGCCTCAAACGCTTCTGAGGTGGCAGCGCTCGGCTCTCGAATTCCGCTGATCTTGCGGACGTATTGGCGAGCGGCAGCTGAGATTTCCTCGTCAGTGGCCGATGGTTCGAGGCCTCGCAGGATGGTGATGTTGCGACACATGGACCACAGCATCGCACCCGGAGAGGATCGGGAACGAGGGATCACCAAGCGACGACGTTCGAGCGAAGTGAGCTCTACGTTCCCCTCCCCTGAACGACCAGGTAAATTGGCGGACCTCAGCAGAGGATGAACATCCAATGACCAGCGACAACCTGGGTGACCTCGGAGAGGGCATTCGCCAACTAGCACGGGTACCCACGTTGCTCGTGGCGTGCGACTACGACGGCACCATTGCTCCGCTCGTAGACAACCCCATGGACGCTCAGGCCAATCGCGATTCTGTCGCCGCCATGCGGAGCCTTGCGGAGTTGGCCAATACGCACGTCACGCTCATATCCGGCCGCAGCTTGCGCGATCTGGCCACACTGTCTCGGCTTCCAGAAGAGATCCGCCTCGTTGGTTCTCACGGCAGCGAGTTCGACCTTGGCTTTGCTGCACAACTGAGCCCTGAGGTACTCGACACCCGGCACCGCCTCACCGAAACGGTGAAGGAGCTCGGCAAGAAGTACGGCGCCTTGGTCGAAGAGAAACCTGCGGGTGTCACCTTCCACCTGCGCGGTTTCGACGACGCAACGAAGCAAGCGGCTCGCGACGATGTCGTGCGAGGCCCGGCCGGCTGGGACGACGTTCACACCCGAAACGGACACGACATCATCGAGATGTCGGTGATCGAAACCAACAAGGGTTGGGCCCTCGAGACCATCCGTCACCAGGTCGGTGCATCTGCTGTGCTGTTCCTCGGTGACGATGTCACAGACGAAGACGGCTTCAAGACCCTCACTGGCCCAGACATCGGGGTAAAGGTCGGCGACGGCCAGACGGCGGCAGCGTTCCGCGTCAAAGACACAGACACGGTGGCCCAGGTGTTGGCGCTGTTGTCTGAGCTTCGCAGCGAGTGGCTTCAAGGCTCTGGGCTCACACCGATCGAAGATCACTCGATGCTGTCCGACTTGCGCACCGCCGCAATCGTCAGCCCGGCTGCCCGCATCACGTGGATGTGTGCCCCGCGCATCGACTCGGGTGCCGTGTTCGCCGAACTCCTCGGTGGCCCTGCTGCCGGGCACTTCTCGGTTGCCCCAGAAGACGGCGCGGCACCGCTCGAACAGAAGTACCGATCACGTTCGATGGTGCTCGAAACGAAGTTTCCAGACTTCAGCGTGGCCGACTACCTCGACGTCTCGAGCGGTCGCAGCCGGCGACTCGCAGGACGCTCTGACTTGATTCGGGTTTTAGAGGGTCACGGCCGGGCCGTGATCGAGTTCGCTCCCCGCATTGACTTTGGTCGAGTCCCTACGCAGCTCGAAGTCCGCGACGAGGGCGTTGTTGTGATGGGTACGGCCGACCTGATGGTGCTGCGGGCCCCAGACGTTTCCTGGGAGATCGTGCAGGACGGTGTGCACCAAACCGCTCGCGGCCAGGTGACGCTCGACGGCGGCAGTGTTGCGCTCGAAATGCGCAGCGGCACAGGAACCCTTCGCGCAGACGCCAGAAGCGAGGCCGATCGTCGGGAAGACACTGAGCGATTCTGGCGCAGCTGGACTGAGCGCCTTGAGGTCCCGCACCTTGAGCGCGAACTGATCACCCGCTCTGCGATCGTTTTGAAGGCGCTCACGCACGGACCGACCGGGGCCATTTTGGCCGCCGCCACCACGAGCCTTCCTGAACACCTTGGCGGGACCCGCAACTGGGATTACCGATACTGCTGGCTACGCGATGCGGCGCTGACGGCGTCAGCGCTCGCCAGCCTCAACTCTCACGCCGAGGGCATGGCCTTTCTCGATTGGGTGCTCGGCATTCTCGAGACCCGCAGCGATCCGGAGCGCTTGGCTCCGCTCTACAACGTCACGGGACGCCACCTGCCCCCAGAAGCTGAGATCGCTGAACTTCCGGGCTACGGCGGTTCGCGACCGGTTCGTGTTGGCAACGCGGCAGACGGTCAAGTGCAGCTCGATGTGTTTGGCCCTGTCGTCGACCTCGTCCACCAACTGCTCACCCGAGGCGAAGCGCTTTCGGCCGAGCACTGGCGGTTGGTTGAAGCCATGGTGCTCGCCGTGTCTCGCCGTTGGATGGAACCAGACCACGGGATCTGGGAGATCCGCAAGCCACCGCGCCACCACGTGTATTCCAAGGTGATGTGTTGGGTCACTGTTGATCGAGCGATCGCGATTGCCGATCAATTCCTCGACCGTGAACCAGCCGCGTGGGTTGAGCTGCGCGACAGCATCGCAGACGACGTACTCACCAACGGTTGGAACGCCGAGCGGGGAAGCTTCACGGCGGCCTACGACGGTGATGATCTCGACGCCTCGGTGCTCGCCGTTGGCTTGTGGGGCCTTGTCGATGCCGAAGACGAGCGATTCGTGTCGACCGTTGCCGCCGTTGAGCGCGAGCTCCGGAATGGGCCAACGGTGTTCCGCTACCTCGAAGACGACGGCCTGCCGGGACGCGAGGGCGGGTTCAACATGATGACCTCATGGCTCATCGACGCTCTGGCGATCACCGGCCGGCGCGACGACGCCCTCGAACTGTTCAACGACCTCGTCAGCCTTGTTGGCGCAACGGGGCTGATGACCGAAGAGTTTGATGTGGTGCACGGCCGGGCGCTTGGCAACCTGCCGCAGGCGTATAGCCACCTTGGCCTGATCAACAACGCCAGGACACTGAGCGACTAGCCAGCAACCAGCACTGAGCGATTAGTTCAGCGAGTAGCAACGAGCGACTAGCTCAGGAACAAGCAACGCGCGACTAGCAACGTGGACTAGCTGGCAGCGTCGAGGCGTTCGACGGCCTCTTCCCATTCCGAGACAAGGTCTGCCGCTTTGGTCTTGGCCTGTTCGTGGGTAGCCACAAGGCGCTTCATCTCTTCCGGATCTTCGTAGACCGCCGGGTCGCCCAGCTGTTCTTCGAGTCCGCTCACGACTTCTTCGGCCCGCATGGCCTGTCGCTCGAGCCGTTCAACACGTTTGCGCAAGTCTTTCGTGCGCTTTGAGTGTGCCTGACGGCTCTCGGCCTCGATCCGCTTCTCTTCCTTGCGGCTGAGCGGCTTGCCGCCGCCCTTGGCCCCCTTGGCTGGTGCTGCGTCGGTCGTGCGAGACGACGTAGACGACGGCGCATTCGAGGGATTGAGAATGTGTTCTTCAACGTCGAGATACTGCGTGACCTTGCCATCGCGCACTTCCACGATCGACTCGACGGTGTTCCGCACGAGATATCGGTCGTGGCTGACGAGCAACACGGTGCCTGGGTAGACAGACAGGGCATCTTCGAGCACATCGCAGCTCGGAATGTCGAGGTGGTTTGTCGGCTCGTCGAGAACCAACAGGTTCACCGGATTACACATCGTCTCTGCGAGCGCCAGGCGAGTCCGCTCCCCTCCCGAGAGATCGGCGACGCGACGGTCAACGGCATCACCCGAGAACCCAAACGATCCGAGCACGGTGCGATAGTTGCGGTTCTTGGGTTGTTCGCCCACGGTCATGCGGAACTCTTGCTCGACGGTCTTTTCCAGATCGAGTGCGTCGACCTGGTGCTGAGCGAAGTAGGCCACGTCGACGTTGTTGCCGATCTCAACCGAGCCGCTACGCGGCTTGAGGTCGCCAAGGATGGCCTTCAACACAGTCGACTTTCCTGCGCCGTTTGGTCCGATCAGCGCAATCTTCTGACCGCGTTCAACCACCAGGTTGGCCCCGGTGACAACGGCAGCATCATCGTCGTACCCGATGTCGGCGTTCTTGATCTCGACAACCACTCGTGATGAACGACGAGGTTCGGGAAACGAGAAGTTGAGCTTGAGTTCTTCGATCTCGGGCACCTCGATCTTGTCGAGCTTCTCGAGGGTCTTGATGCGTGACTGCACCTGGCGGGCCTTGGTGGCCTTGTAGCGGAATCGGTCGATAAACGCTTCGACGTGAGCGATCTTGCGAGCCTGGTTCGCAGCCTCGGCTTCGGCCATTCGAATTCGCTCTTCGCGGAGCACAACAAACTCGGCAAACCCGCCGACGTACTCAACGGCGGTTTGGCGCGCCACTTCAACGACACGTTCTGCAACCGCATCAATGAAGTCGCGATCGTGGCTCACGAAGAGCAACGCCCCTGGAAAGGCAGCGAGCTGTTGCTCCAGCCACAACACAGAGTCGACGTCGAGGTGGTTGGTTGGCTCGTCGAGCACCAAGACGTCTGGCTTCTGAAGCAGCAGCCGAGCCAGGGCGGCCCGCATCTGCCAGCCACCAGACATCTCAGCGAGCTTGCGGTCCATGTCGCCGGTGGTGAAGCCCAGGCCGCCAAGAATGCTGCGGGCATCTGCTTCGAGCTGATACCCGCCCATCTGCTCGAACTGGCTCTGGAGGGCGCCGTAGCGCTCCATCACATCCGGATCACCCGAGGCCAGCTCGCCTTCGAGCTCACGAAGCTCGGACTCGATCTGGAGGATGTGGTCGGCGCCGCGCATCACCTCATCGAGTACCGACCCGTTCCACGAGTCGAGCAGCTCCTGCGGCAGGTAGCCGACGCGGGTGTCCTTCTGAATCGAGACATCGCCTGCATCAGCCTCGCGAAGCCCGACGACAGTCTCGAGAATGGTGGTCTTGCCGACGCCGTTACCGCCGACCAGTGCAATGCGGCGGCCGTTCGACAGGCGAAACGTGACGTCGCGAAACAACGTCCGACCGCCGTACGCCTTGGATAGACCGCTGACCGAGATCACCGCAGCAGGCTATCGACCACTTCGCCCTAGTTGATCTGACGCTCGTGGCCTTCCCAGTAGGGAGCCCGCAATTCGCGCTTCAAGACCTTTCCAGGACCGGACTTTGGCAGCGCATCGGTTTGGAAGGCCACAGACTTGGGCACCTTGTAGCCACCGATGAGCGTGCGGCAATGTGTAATCACGTCTGCTTCGTTGAGATCGTGGCCGTCGCGGGGCACAACAACGGCATGTACCGCTTCTCCCCATTGTTCGTCTGGGATTCCGAAGACCGTCGCTTCCAGCACGCCTTGGTGGGTGTAGATCGCGTCCTCTACCTCTGAGCAATACACGTTTTCACCGCCCGACACGATCATGTCTTTGCTGCGATCGACGAGATAGAGGTACCCCTCATGGTCGAGGTAGCCGACGTCGCCGGTGGAGTACCAGCCGTCTTCGGTGAGCACGCCTGCGGTCTGCTCTGGCTTGTTCCAGTACCCGACCATCACGTTTGGGCCGAGCACGGTGACCTCGCCTGCTTCCCCAGCCGGAAGTGTGGCACCGCTTGCGTCACGAATTTCGATCGCGATGCCGGGAGGCGCCGTCCCGCAGCTCTTCGCCCTCGCCGGATCGTCGAGAAATGTTTCCTCGTGCCGGAAGATCGTGGCAAGCGGAGCCAGCTCAGTTGCGCCGTAGAGATGAATGAGTTCGCAGTTGAAGAGTTCGTCGCTGCGCTTCAGCACATCGAGGGCAACCGGTGACGCTCCGTGTGAAATCCACCGCAGACTCGACACGTCTCGGGGATCGGTTGCCTGCGTCTCGACCATGGCTGCGAGCATCGACGGCACCGCAATGGCGCTCGTGATCTTCTCGGCAGCGATCGTGTCGAGAACGGCGTCAGGGTCGAACGCCGGCAGCACGATGTTTGAGCAGCCGATCCAGATGTTTGACAGTGCGTTGTAGACGCCCGCGGCATGGAACATTGGCGCCATCGTGAGGTAGCGATCGTCGTCTGCCATGGGCTGGCTGAGCTGAAGGTGAACCGCGTTGGCCATCAAGTTTGCGTGACTCAACATCACACCTTTGGAAGCGCCCGTCGTGCCTCCGGTGTAAAAGAGCCCGGCAAGAGTCTCCGGTGTTACGACTGGTTCTGACTCAGGGGCCGCGGCGAGCAGCTCCTCGTACTCGCCCGTGTCGAGACGGATTACACGATCGACGACATCGACCAAACCGCCGGGGTCTCGATCGCAGATCAGCACGGTTGCCGCCGCATCCGTCGTGGCATAGAGCAGCTCGGGCTCGGCCCAGCGTGTGTTGTGGGGAACGATCGCCCGCCCCGCACACGGGATCCCGACGAAGAGTTCGAGGTACTCCGCGCTGTTGGCGGACCATAGACAGATTCGATCACCCACGTCGGTGATCGACTCGCAGAGACCAGCTACCTTCCGGACCCGTGTTGCCAACTCGGCGTAGGTTCGGCGCGTGTCACCACACACCACAGCTTCTCGGCTCGGGAACAAGCTCTCAGCACGTCGAATCGGATCACGCATCGTGTACATGGCGCCCGAAGATAGCCCGGTCGCCGTGGCGCGGTCATCCTCAGGTGGTCCACGAGCGTGGGCTTGTCAGACAGCCACGGGATCACCAATTCTCAAGCGCTGCGGCCAACTCGGCTCTGTAGTCGGCGATTCGTCGAAGCTTGAGTTCTTCGAAACCTCGAACCTGGTCGATCAGTTCAGCAATGTCAACCGCCCGGTCAAACCGTTCTTGGCTTGGATCGCGGCCCAGCCCGTCGACCAACGTGTCGAGCAGTTCGACGTATTCGCCGATCATCTCGCGCTCGATCCGGCGCAGTTCGGCCCGCCCAAACGGATCGGCAGCGGTGCCTCGAAGCCGCTTGCCCTTGGCCAGTAGGGTGAAGGCGCGATGCGACTTCGCTGTAAATCGCAGCTTTCGGTCGACGCCCATTGCGCGCAGCAACGGCGGGTGCAGATGGAAGGTGACAGATGCCATCGAGCCACCAACGGCGCGAACGGTCTGTTCGGCTTCGGGTGCCACCATGAGGCGAGCAACTTCGTACTCGTCCTTGTACGACATCACCCGATGCAGCCCGTGCGCTGCCGCCTCGGCCAATGCCGCTGAACCAGTAGCTTCTGCCACTCGAATGACGGTGTCGAGAAATCGCCCCGCCCAGGCCTTGTCGCCCCATGCCACGAGATCGGCCGCCCGAAGCCGCACCCAGTTGTGCAGTTCCGCCGGAAGCGCTTCGACTCGTTGGTCGAGATCTTTTGGCAACGGTTCGACCACAACGTGTGGAGTCGCTGAGCGACGGCCAGCTTCGGCAGCCGCTTGGTGGACTGCTGCAGGATCGGCGGCCCACGCCCTCCCCCAGGCGAGGGCCTTGATGTTGGCCTCTACGGCGATGCCATTCAGACGAATGGCTTCTTCAAGGTGCTCGACCGCAACGGGAACCGCACCCGTTTGAACGGCAGCACCAAGCACGAGAACGTTGGCTGCAGCGGACGTACCAACGAGTTGGTCGGCCAACTCAGCGGCGTTGAGCCAACGATCTGGTTCTTGGGCGCCTCGGTCAAAGCGCCGCATGAACTCGTCGCTGTCGGGGTAGCCGATCGTCGGGTCGGCGATGATGGCGCCGGTGGGTGTTTGGTGGGTCGAGCCGACGAGCCTCGTCTGTGGGCCCATCACTCGCAGAACTCGATCGCTTGCTGCCACCATCTGGTCGAAGGCCAGCACCGCATCGGCACCGCTGGCGCTGATCACGTTGGAGGCATCGGCACCGTTGCGGGTCATCACGATGTCAGACACCACCGGTCCGGCCTTTTGCGACAAACCCGTCTGGTCGAGGCCGCGCACATCCCAGCCGTCGAACATGGCTGCGGTCGACAGGATCTGGGCGACCGTGACCACTCCCGTTCCGCCGATGCCGGCGAGCCGAAGCGCCACATAGTCACGGTTTGCGTCAACGACAATGGGAGGCGGCTCGTCGGGAGTGAGCTCTGGTGAGTTGGCATCGGACTCGACGTCGACGGTCATGAACGCGGGACAGTCCCCCTTGAGACACGAGCGGTCGATGTTGCAGCTTCCTTGGTCGATTGTGGTCTTTCGTCCGAGCGGCGTCATCAACGGTTGGACCGACAGGCAGTTGCTGACATCGCCGCAATCGCCGCACCCCTCGCAAATCCGGTGGTTGATCACGATGCGTTCGGTTGGGATCGGCGCAATCCCCCGCTTGCGGTCGCGACGGATCTCGGCCGCGCACCCCTGGTGATGAACGAGCACGGTGACGCCAGATTCGGCGGCCAACACCTCTTGCGCCTCGAGAATCCGGCTTCGATCCCACACGTCGACCTCGCTGGGCATGCCCTCGTGTTCGTAGCCCTTTGCGATCTCCTTGGCTCGACCATCGACCTCGCTCACCGTAACGATGATGCGGCGCACGCCGTGGGCCAGCAGCGATCGACACATCTGCGGAACGCCGATCTGATGAGAGGCATCTTGGCCGCCAGTCATGGCCACGGTGTCGTTGTAGAGGATCTTGAACGTGATGTCTGTGCCGGCGCCGATGGCCGCCTGAATCGCCAGCTGGCCAGAATGAAAGAACGTCCCATCTCCGAAGTTCTGCACGATGTGCGACGTGTCGACGAACGGGGCCATGCCAATCCAGTGGGCGCCTTCGTTGCCCATGGCGGTGATACCGATGGTCTCGCCCACCCGCTCTGGGTCCATGAGTAATGACATTCCGTGGCACCCGGTGCCTGCGCCCACCAGCGTGCCTTCGGGAACCTTCGTCCCCCAGTTGTGCGGGCAGCCCGAGCAGAAGAAGGGCGTTCGGTTGACCGAGAGCGGGATTCGTTCGCGACGCTTTGGCGAAGAAGCATCGGCAATGGGGGCCAGCCGGCTTTCAAGCCGCACCGCCAGGCACTCGCGGAGACCTGGCGCAATAGCGTCTGCGTCGAGTCGACCCCACGTTCGCATCAGCGGTCGGCCGTCTTCGTGGGTCTTGCCCAACACCCGGGGGGCACCTGAGGCTCCGTAGAGCGCATCTTTGATCAGCCACTCGAGCGACGGATTCTTCTCTTCGATCACGACGATCTCGTCGAGGCCGCGAGCAAAGTTGCGAACGAGATCGCGGTCGAATGGCACGGGCATCCGCAGCTGGAGCACCCGAATACCGGCATCTGCGAGGGCCGCTTCATCTGCAAAGCCCAAGCGACGCAGAGCGTCGAGCATCTGGTAGTAGGTGAACCCCGTTGCGACGAGACCAATCCAGGCGTCGCCAGGGTCGACGGTTGTTCTGTTCAACCGGTTCTCGACGCCGTAGCGACCGGCGAGGATCGAGCGAATCTCGTGAAACTCGCGCTCGACATCCACCATCCGAGGGCCGAGGAACACTGCACTCGGCGTGTTGCGCCACGGTGTGCCATCAACGACGAGATCCGGCAGCACCGGGGGCTTCGACAGCACCGGCAAATCAACCGTTCCGCCTCCGTCTGCCACCGGCGTCACTATCTTCATGGCCGACCACAGCCCGGAGGCGCGGCTGATGGCCACGGCGTGGAGACCCAACTCGAGGCATTCCTGCGCCGTCCCCGGATAGAGGATCGGCATATGCAGGCTGATGAGAGCTGCATCAGACGACGACGGCATCGTGGACGACTTCGCCATTGGGTCATCACCAACGAGCGCCACCGCACCACTCGACCGAGCTGTCCCCGCAAACACCCCATGGCGAATCGCGTCTGTTGCACGATCGAGCCCTGGCGCTTTGCCGTACCAAAGTCCGACCACGCCATCGTGTCTTGCGTCTGGCCGCGAGGCTGCGAGCTGCGAACCCATCACCGCGCTGGCCGCTAGTTCTTCATTGACCGCGGGCTGATGCACGATCGGCAGGTCGTTCACCTCGCGCAGCAGGCGACCCACTTCCATGTCGAAGCCACCGAGCGGCGAGCCGGGGTATCCCGACAACAACGCTGCGGTCTGCAAACCGGCCGCACGGTCCATGCGCAGCTGTTCGACCGCAATGCGAGCCAACGCCTGAATACCGGTGAGGTGCACGCGGCCCGCTCTCCGCTCGTAGCGATCCGAAAGGGAGTACGGCAACACCGATGCTGACATGGCAACCTCCAGTAGTTCTGGCGAAACTACCATTCTGTATCTATCGTCTCACTTTCATCCAGCGATTCGAAGAACTGAGAGATGAATGACGAATACGCCGAATATTGATGCAACCGACGGTGAGATACTCGCCGAGCTTCAGGCAGATGCTCGGCGATCCAACAAGGCCGTCGCCGCAGCAACCGGTATCGCTCCGTCGACGTCGCTGGTACGCATTCGCGAACTCGAGGCCGCCGGTGTGATCCGTGGCTACCACGCCGATGTCGATCCGAAGGCCCTCGGGCGTCACATCAGTGCGCTCGTGTCCGTTCGGCTTTCGCCGAAATCGGAACGCCTGGTCGAGCAGTTCGTTGATTCGCTCTGGGCACTCAATGAGGTCGCGGCCATCACCCTGCTCACCGGACCGGTTGACTTGCTGGTGGAACTCAGCGTCCGATCCATCGAGGATCTGCGATCGTTGGTTTTGGAAAACATCGCCAGCTTCGATGGCGTCAGCGATGAGCAAACCGTGATCGTGTTTGAGCATCGCCGCAAACGGGTCCTCAGCCAGCTGTAGCTGCGCGTGGCCTGGATGCAACAGTTGCCCGGTTCTGCCACGCGGACCTGAGCGTTCCAGCCTGGGGTTGTCGTTCGGTATTGGAGGAACGCTCGACCGATCGGAAGTCCCGATTCCGAGCGATCACCGGATGGTGCGTACGATCGCCAGAACGTCGACTCTGGACGAAGTGACTGACGCGACGAGGGTCATCCACCGCTACGAACATGACCTCTACAACGCTCGCAACCTGGACTTGGTTGAGGAGATGGGAAGATCACTCGGGTCTGAAATGCCGAGCACACAACGGGACCTTGGGGCTAGAGCGGCACTCTCCGGCCCAGGGTGGTTTTTTCGTCGGCATCGGTGGGCCCAAGGACATGAAGTTGCCGTTCGCTCCCGCCGGGTTTCTCGCCGACGGGATGACTCCGCCCTGGCTGCCGGGTTGGGAGGTCATCGCAGCACCTGGGCACACCGATGACTCGACGCGTTTCTATCGCTCGACTTCCTCGAATGTCGCTCACCGACCGCTTGGACCGGACCGGGCCAACACGTGGGTCACGACTCCGACGATGGCGTTTGGCGACACTGGCCCAAAGTGACGGCTGTCTTGGCCGACCTGCTGATTGTCGCTCGACAATTCAAGACGGCCATCTGATTGGATCATCGCGACTCGTTTGCAGATCTCGATGTCTTTGTACGGATGAACCGCCACAACGAGCGAACCGGCACCTGGCTGTTTGTGCGGATCGATCAGCACGTACGTCTCCGGTGTCAACGTGGGCACCATCGATTCACCCGTGACGCGAAAACGCCGCCGCTTCCCCCGGGCCCAAGCCCAAAGTTCAACGACGGCGTTCATCACGTTCGATCGATTCTTGTCGCTGAGAGACGTTCCCTCGTCATCACGCGAGGGAGTTTGTGAGCCCCAGCGAACAAACTCGAAGGTTCCTGAGCGTCAGCTCAGGAAGCCGTGTACCAAGGAACCTCGCGGCCCTTTGACTCCCAGAACATGTTGTGGATCGCTTCGATCTGGCTCATGAGTTCTTCACAGGCACCGATGTCGACGGAGGTCTTGCATGCGGACGCCTGCTTGGCTGCGTTCCAGAACGTGGTGTGAAGGTCTGGGTAGGCCTCGAGGTGGTTTGGCTTGAAGTAGTCGTGCCACAGGATGTTGAGCTCGCGCTTGGTGATCTCGGCCTGCTCTTCTTTGATGGCCACGAAACGGCTGAAGGTGTTGTGGGCGCCGTCAGCGCTCATGTCGAGGTCGACGATCTTCTTCGTCATCGACAGCACGGCCTCGGCGGCAATGCGGGCGCTGGACGGGTCGTACACACCACAGGGGCCGTCACAGTGGGCGTCGGCAACAGGAGCCGGCACGCACCGATCAAAGGCAGCAAGCAGTCGGTGAGAAAGGGTCATTGAACGCTCCTCGTTCGGGGATGAATGGCGACAGTGACGCCGCTGGAGCGGATCGTAGCTCTCCCAGTAGGGTCGACCCACATGGGAGCAGAAGTTGGTCCAGATCCGGCGTCAGTTGCAGCGGCGATGTACGAGCGTGATCGGGCCAGCCAGCACCTTGGCATCGAGCTCATCTCTGTTGAGATTGGGCGGGCTGTGCTCTCGATGTCGGTCTTGCCCGCGATGGTGAACGGGCTCGATGTGTGCCATGGAGGCTTCCTGTTCACGTTCGCCGATTCAGCCATGGCCTTTGCGTCAAACGCTGCCAACGAGCGAGCCTTCGCCAGCCATGCCGATATCGACTTCGTGAACCCGGCACCCCTCGGCACGGTTCTGACCGCAACGGCAACCACCGTTGTCGAACGGGGCAAGCTGAGCATTCATGATGTAACGATTGTCGACGCAGACGGCACGACGATCGCCGTCATGCGCGGGCGCACACTCACCGTTGGTGGCGCCGTCGTCCACTAAGCACATTTGGCAACCAGTGCTAGCTTCCGACCATGGGTGTTGATGCCGCGGCCCTCCGGGCCATGACCGCTACAGAAACCGCTGCCGCCATTGCCTCTGGAACGGTGTCGGCCACCGACGCCGTCGAGGCAAGTTTGAGCCGCATCGACGAGCTCGACGGGGAACTCAACGCCGTCTGCGTTCGGCTGGATGACCAGGCCCGAGAGGCTGCCTCCGCCGCAGACGCCAAGAAAGCGGCGGGCGAGCCGCTCGGCCCGCTCCACGGTGTGCCCATGACCATCAAAGAGGGCATCGACATTGCCGGCACGCCCTCGACCTGGGGTTTCGCAGACCGAGCCAACCACTCGGCGGACCACGACGCCACGGTCGTGTCGCGGCTCAAGGCGGCCGGAGCAATCTGCGTTGGTAAGACAAACGTGCCGGTCGCGCTCGCCGACTGGCAGTCCAACAACCCGGTGTACGGCCGCACACGTAATCCGTGGGACACCGATCGGACACCCGGCGGCTCATCTGGCGGCAGCGCTGTCTCGCTGGCCGCTGGATATGTGAGCGTGGAGGTCGGCAGCGACATCGGCGGTTCGCTTCGAGATCCGGCGCACTTCTGCGGCGTCACCGCCCACAAGCCGACATACGGCATCGTGCCCCTGACGGGCCACGCCCTCGATACCAACCTGCGCCCCGTCGACCTCAGCGTCGTCGGGCCAATGGCTCGGTCGGCTGCCGACTTGCCGATGCTTCTCGATCTCATGGCCGGTCCAGACGGGTCTGAGGCCACCGGATATCGGCTTGAGCTGCCTCCGCCCCGACGAGGATCGCTCTTCGGACTTCGGGTTGCCGTTGTCACCGAAGAATCGGTGTGTGCCGTGTCGCCAGACGTGCAAGCGTCGATTCGCGCCGCGGCTGATGCTGCGGCCGAACAGGGTGCCCATGTCGAGACGGTGACGCTGCCGGTTGACACCGCGTACTCCCACGACGTCTACATTCGGCTGCTTCGATCGGCGATACCGGCTGGTCATAGTGCAGCGGACGCCGAGAAAATCAGAGCACAGGCTCTTCGAGAGGCAACAAGCCCAAACACCACAACATGGCGCACCAGGGTGAACCTCGCATCAACCATGCCGCACAGCGAGTGGATGGCTGCCGACCTTGAACGCTCTGAGCTCAGACGTGCATGGGCCGCCTTCTTCGACCAATACGACGTTGTGCTCTGCCCTGCTGCGCCAACACCGGCCTGGCCTCACGACGACGCTGACCGATTCGATCGGACAATCGACATCGGCGACAGCCGAACGATTGGCTACTACGAGCAGCTCTTCTGGGCTGGTATCTCGACGCTTGTCTACTTGCCATCCACCGTTATCGCCGGAGCTCCAAACGAGTCTGGGCTTCCGATCGGACTGCAATTGATCGGGCCACACTTCGGCGATCGCACCACGATGCAGGCGGCGATATCGCTGGAGTCTGCGCTCAGCGCAGCAGGCACCGGCGGCTATCGTGCCCCACTGCCCTAGCCGGGTCAGCTGGCCTTGGAGGTCGCAGCGTCACTTGCTGTGAGATTGCGTGACTTCGCCAGGGTGTCGCCATCGATGGGCCGGGAGAAGTGGAAGCCCTGCACGATACGGAGGCCTGCCTTGAGCACGAGGTCGAGATCGGCCTGACTCTCGACACCTTCGACGATCAGCTCTACACCGAGGCCGTCAGCAATCGAGACGAGCCCCTCGAGCACGTGGCGCTCTCGACTGGTCGCGTTCTTGATGAACGGTCGACCGATCTTGAGACTGTCGACCTCGAGGGCGGCAAGGTCAGCGAGGGCCGTGCGGCCGACGCCGAACTGATCAAGTGAGATTCGCACGCCTCGCGACCGCAGCTGTCGAATGGTCGAAATCGTGGTGGCACTGTCGTCGTACACGAGACTCTCGGCTCGCTCCAGCACCAGTCGACGGGGCTCAAGGTGCGCCTCAACCAGCGCATCAGCGACCCAGTCGGCGAACCCGGGATCGGTGTAGTGCTCGTTTACGGTGTTGACGCTGAGGAACCATGTTGCAGCTGCGTCGCTCTGTCGTGACCACTCAGAGAGTGCCTTGGCTCCTGTCTCCAGTGCCCAGCGATCAATCGCCGGCATCAGACCAAGCTCGTTGGCCAGCGGCAGAAACTCACCGGGCGATACGAGGCCCTGCTTGGGGTGATGCCACCGCACGAGTGCCTCAACACCGACGATGTCAGACGTCGAACCCTCAACGATCGGCTGGTAGTGAAGCTCAAGCTCACCGTCTTGGACGGCCTGACGCAGGGCGACCTCTTGCGAGAGGCGGTCAACCGTTGCGGCCCGCATCGTGTAATCGAACTCGACAATGCCGGCATCTTCCGTCGTCTTCGCCTGATACATCGCCTTGTCAGCGTTGCGCAGCAGTGAGTCTGGCTCGACGTCGCCACCGGCAACAACGAAACCGATCGAAGCTGAGATCTCCATCTCGATGTCGCCGATGACCGTCGGCTGGTTGATGGCCTCGTAGTACCGGTGAGCTGCCTTCCGAGCCATCGGCTGGTCGAGCACACCCGTACACACCACAACGAACTCGTCGCCACCGAGGCGAGCAACGGTGTCGCCAGTGCGGCAAACCTTGCGAAGGCGATCGGCCACTTCGATCAGCATCTGGTCGCCGGCCTCATGGCCGTAGGTGTCGTTGACCGCTTTGAACTTGTTGAGGTCAACGAACATCACAGCGATCTGATCGCCGATCTCGGAGGCGTTGTCGACCGCAAGCCGAAGCTGGTTGATGAGGTGGGCGCGGTTTGGAAGGCCGGTCAGTTCGTCGTACAAGGCCCGACGGTGAAGCTCGAAGCGGGTTCGACGCTCGTCACTGATGTCTTCAACCTGGATCAGCAGGTGCTTCGTGCCGTCACCAGCATCGATGGTGGCCACCGACTCTCGCATCCATACGGCGCTTGCGTTCAGGGTGCGGTAACGACGCTCGGACTGCGTTGGACCGGTGCCGCTACGGACCGTCTTGAGCACCTCGCCGGTAGCGGTGCGGTCCTGGGCGTCAATGAGGTCGAGGAAGGTCATACCGGCCATCTCCTCTGGCAGGTACCCGAGCTTGCTAGCGAACCGGGGATTCACCATGAGGATCTCTCCCCGCTCATCCACCTCAACCACACCCATCGGCGCGTGAGCAAAGCTGGCGGAGAAGCGAGAGATGGCGGCCTGCCGGGCGGAAGCCACGACGTCTCGTTCGTTGTGGAAGCGGTCGATACGACGCACGACCAGCCAAGCGCCGAAGGCTGCAACCAACGTGGCGAGGCCGCCGGCCAACACCATGAGGGAGAGCTCGCGTGAAGACGATTGCGCGGCCGCCGTGGCGCCATCTGGAGACGACAGGATCAGCTGCGCCTCCTCGCCAAAGAGCTCGACGTTTCGGCGCGTCTCCAGTGCGTCTGCCGGCGTCCGGTAGACGTTCTGGCCGAGCCGGTCGAGACTGGGATTGAGCGGCTGTGCGTCTGCTTGACCGGGGAAGTCAACGATCTGGATCTCGTAGCCATCGGCCAGCGGTGGGCTCGCAAGAATGGCGTTGATGTCGACGACAGCAGCGGCTGACCGGCCGCTCTCCGACTCGCTGAAAAGCCGGTACGTGACCGTGCCGACCCACCGCCCCTCGTTGGTCGGCGTGAGGCCTTGCACCGAACCAGGAACCGTCTCTGTTCCGAGCTCGCCGTCCGGCAACACGAGCTCTGTCGACTGGTAATCCGAGAGGGCCACTGCACGAACGACTCCGTCGCGGCCAAAGGCATCCACGTCGGTGACAAGATCATCGAGGGTGACGTCGGTGCCTTCGAGCTCCAAAACCGTCTGCAGCAGTGCTTCGATGCGCTCAGACTCGCGTCGCACAACCTCAGCTCGGGTGTCTGCGGCTGCGCTGAACTGCGTCACATCCGAGCGAAGGCTTGCGGCGTTGCGCTCGGCGAGCTCGCTGGAGAGCCCTGAGGCCAGCTGCACGGTCAGCGTGAGGCCGAGAGCCACAACGATGGCCGGCAACAGCCGGTGAAAGCGCTGGAAGATCACACCGGTCTATCGACCCGGAATTTTGGCCCCTTGAGAAGGGTTTGCGAAACGCTGGACAGTGTAGTGACTAGTAGTCACCTAGTTCGTAGGCCACGTCGCCGTTTCAGGATGGTTCGAGAACCAGGCGAACCAGAACGACTGCTCTGCAGCAAGCTGTTCCAACCCGAGGTCGTTCACGACGTTTTCGTCAACTTCGTCGCCGCTCGAACCAGAGAGATCGGCATCTGCGGCGTCGTACACACGAGCACCGGCAGAGGTCGGGACGACAACAACTCTCAGGTCACCAACTTCGAACCATCGGGCCGGACCATCAACCAGCGCCGCGATCTCAATGGCGAGCGACTCGTCACCACTCTCGATGCCAATCATCGGGCTCTTCAGGGGAAAGGTGTCTGGCGTGTCGAGGATCGGGAACCAAACGTCTGGGTTGTCGTAGTAGTTCTGATAGGCCGTGCCTGGCGTGTAGTCGTAAGCAATCGGCGGTCGCTCTGGATCATCAAAGAAAATCGGCTCAGGGAACGTGAGAGTCTCGGTGTCTGGGTGCTCCTCGAGCCAGCCTTCCCACGTCGCCGTGACGGTTGGGTACTGAACGAGCTCTACCCCGTTGAGCTCGCCGGCGAAACCAACGCCTTGCAAGTGGCGCCACAGCGTGTCGGTCTGGCGGTCAACCATGACTTTGTTGGAGTTGGCGAGCAGCCCGCTTGTTTCGAAGTCGATCACTTGCCCTTCGACCCGCCGATCAAACGTGAGGCCTGACTGACAGAGCGTGCAGTAGACCACCGAGATCGGGATGCCGGCGACCGTGTCGTTGGCGAGCTCGTGACGAGCCAAAATCCGCAACGGATAGGCCACCGCGACACCGTCGATCTCAACCCCAAGAATGAGCTCATCCGGAGTCATCCAGTCGGCGTCAGCTGCCGGAATACGCTCCTGGTCATTGAGTTCTGGGATACCACCACGCGGTGCACCGCCCCAGTGGATCAGCGCCAGCTCTGCATCGGATTCAACGCTGTCGAGCAGGGCGACAAACTCCTCGTCTGGCCGCTCGTACAGCGCAAGCTTGAAGGCTCGGTAGCCGGGAGCGGGCTCGATCTCCGCGCCCTGAAGCCACGAGCCGAAGATCGTGAAGTCGGTCCTCACGTTGCCGGTTGGTTCGATGCCGGTAAAGCTCTGCAGTGCTTCGCCCAGGGGTTCGGTGAGCGGACTTGAGTTGCCAAGCCGCAGCAAGTCAATCAGGTATGGGACGTAGCCAACGTCGCCTGACTTTTGCATGAGCCCGACGAACTCGATCGCCTGGTTGGTACCGCGTTGGTCCAGGTAGAGGGCAATGCCGTCAACGAGTGCAACCTCTTCTTCTGCGCTTAGCCCTGGGCCGAGGTCTGGTTCACCGATGACCGGGCCATCAGCGACGGTTGAGCCACCCTCATCGGTGGACTGCGACGACTCAGTGGTAGCCGTATCGTCGGTATCAGCTGGCCCCGACGTCGTGCCGTCAGACAAAGCAGTGCCGTCAGACGAGCATGCAGCCGCCAGCATGACCAGGGCAACCAGGATGCCGCCGAGCCGCTGACTGCTCACTGTTCGTCGGGCTTTGGCTCCTGGCGCGCGTTCTGGCGTTCGATAACACCAGCAATGCCGTGGGGCGCGAAATACGTCAGCACAATGAGTCCTAACCCGAAGACGATCGCATCGCTTCCGATTGCCCCGACAATTCTGTTGAACACATTGACAATGAGCAGGGCGACCACGCCGTAGATCGCACCTGCGATGTTGCCCAACCCACCAAGCACCGCAGCTGCGTAGAGACGCAGAGACAGAAACACCCCGAACTGTTCGTGGCTTACGAAGGGAAACAGCCACGCCTGCAGCGCCCCAGCGGTGCCCGCCATGGCCGCCGAGATACTGAAGACCCCAGACTTGATCAGTGTCGGGTTGATACCAAAGACGACCGCCGCAATCTCATTGTCTCTTGTTGCTCGAGTGGCTCGCCCAATACGGCTGTCGACCAGGTTCTTGGCCAGGACGAACCAAATCGCCACAACGATCAGGCTGATGAGGTACCGGTACTCCGGGTACCAGCCCTCAGGCAATCCGAGAGCAGCTGGCGGATCGATGTTGCGATCAATCGGGCGACCTGATGGGCCGCCGGTTATCGAACCAAGCCGGCGCACGACAGGACCGAATGCAAGGGCAAAGCCAAAGGTGATGAGCGCCAGATAGATACCGCGAATGCGCAGTGCGGGCAGCCCAAGAATGAACCCTGCGAAACCTGCTACCAATGTCGCCAGTGGCAGGGCGATGAAAAAGTTGAGGTTCATTTCGTCGAGCAGGTTGGCCATGGCAAAGGCCCCGATGCCGACAAACACCCCGTGGCCGAGCGAGATGAGACCCGTGTACCCGGTGGCCAGGTTGACGCCGAGCACTGCGAGAACAAGCACGAGGGTTTGCGACGTACGACGCAAGACAAGGTCGCTGGCAACGAGCGGAAACAACACGAGGAACACCGGGAGCGCCCATTTGAGCCAACCGAACGAGCCGACGCCGGTATAGGGGCTTTCCGTCTTGGTCCGCGGCGGTGCAGGTGTCATACCCGCTCGACCCGAGCAGTGCCGAAGAGGCCAGAGGGCCGGAACAGCAACACGACCACCAACACAATCACCGCTGCGAGAACCGCCAACTCGGTTGGGAGGCCAAGATACGCGGGCATCAGGGTTTGAGCTTGAGCCACGATCAGTCCGCCGACAACGGCACCCTTCGGGCTGTCGAGCCCTCCCAAGGTTGCCGCTGCAAGCGAGTAGATCAGCGCACCAAGCATCGTGAACGGGCTGAAGCTCACGACGGCTGCTGTGAGGCACGCAGCAAGTGCTCCCAGCCCTCCTGCTATGGCCCAACCCAGCATAAGCGTGCGTCCCACCGGGACACCGACCAAACGGGCTCCTTCACGATTGCTGGTGATGGCTCGAAACGCGAGACCGGCCTTTGTTCGGTTCATGAACAGAACGAGCAGTCCGAGAACAACCAACAGCGTGGCCCATGATCCAAGCGTTGTGTAGCGCAGTCGGGCTCCCCCGATGCTCACGAAATCGTCAAAACCGGCAGGAAAGAGCTCGGGAAAGATGCGGGCACTCGTGCCGAAAAACTGTGCCGTAAGTCCGCTGACAATGATGAGTAAGCCGATGGTCACGTTGACCAGCGCGAGTGCGGAACCGCGTTCGAGGCCCCGAAAGATCACAAGTTCGATGAGCGCCCCCGCAACCATGCCAAAGATGGCGGCAACAAGCACTGCGACAGGCACCGGATACGGATACCCCGGCCAGTTTTCCAACAGTCCCGTTCCCGGCAGCGCGCCGCCGAACCCAGCGCCGACCGACCCGCCAGCGAACACAAGGCCTACGTAGGCGCTAAAGGTGGCGAGCTCGGCTTGGGCGAAGTTGAGCAGCCCGGTCGAGCGATAGATCGTGACGATCGCAAGAGCCAGCGAGGCGTAAATGGCCCCATTGAAAAGGCCGTCAAAGAGTCGTTGGATGAAGAGTTCCATTGAACCAAGAGGAGGTCAGGCGAAAACGACGACGGTGCTGAGAGGCAATGCTCTCAGCACCGTCGCATACACATTCAGGTGTGGGCAATTTCAGATGCCCACATCAATTGATTTGGTTTGCTCAGCAACCCTCGCCAGCAACCCATGGGCAGTTTGGTGACTGACCGGACAGGTCGATGATGCCACCTTCCTGGTTCCAGCTCTGAGCGCCAGCGTCGAAGCGGCTGAGGTCAGAACCTTCAACGAAGTAGGCGTCCTCGTTACCGTTCATGCCGAAGCCGATGCCTTCGATGTAGGCAGGGTGCGTCATGCTGGTCATGCCACGGAGGGCAAGGATCAGGTTGGTACGGCTGAGCCCGCCATCGAGCTCAGCAGCAATGAGCAGAGCCTGGTGGAAGGTGAAGGCCTGGCCGAAGCCGGTGCCGTAGAGCGAGATAGCTGGGTCTTCACCAGCGGCCTCGATCGTCTCGTTCACAAACGTGACCCATGCATCGTCCGCGTACTGCGGGTCGGTGGTGTCCTTGGCGCCGCCACCAAAGATCAGCCAATCGTCAGCTGCACCTTCGGCCGGAGCCATGTAGGCCTCAATGGCCTTACACACCGACGGCATGAACAGTGCGTCTGCAGACTCGGTCAGACCCGCACGTGCTGCTTCCTGGACGGCCAACAGACAAGGGTTGCCTGCGGTCATCGAGATAAACACGTTTGGATCAGACGCAGCAAGCGTCGTCATCTCGTTGGTCAGCGTTGCCGCTGCCGGATCGTGGAGCACGAACTCAACGTCGTCGATGATGTCTGACTCTTCAGCAAACTGCTCAAAGCCCTGCTTGTAGGCCAGGCCGAAGTCGTTGTCCATGACGAGGGCTGCAACCTGCACGCCGCCGTCAGGGAAGTTCTGCTCGATCCACGAGCCCCAAAGGAGGGCCTCGGTGGCGTAGCTCATCTGCTGACCGGTGGTCCATGGGTGACCCTCAGGATCGCCCCAGGCCTGGTGGCCCGTGAACACGAGAGGCTGCGGCACACACTGCTCATTGAGCTCGTTGTACACAGCGAAGGTGTTTGGCGAGCCAAGTGTCTGAATGGCGAATGGCTTATCTGACTGCAGCAGCTCTGCGACGAGCTCCTGAGTCTGGGTTGCGACGTATGCATCATCCTTGATGATCCAGTTCACGTCACGGCCATCAACACCACCGTTGTCGTTCACCCAGTTGAAGTACATCTCTTCGCCAACGCCAATGTTGCCGTAGGCGGCGAGTGCTCCGGACTGTGCAGTGGTGTGACCGATCAAGATCGAGGAGTCGGTGAGACCCTCGGAGTTGTCCCAGTCACCAGGGCAGTTGTTGGTGTCGAGTGACCAGCCACCTGGTCCACGGAGAATGCCATCATCTCCAAGGCCAAAGTCACCGCTGTTCAGGTTGTCAACGATGGCCTGACGCTCCGTGGCCCAAACGGCCTCGAGGTCGTCCATCGATCCAGCAGCAGCAGCAGCTGGCTCTTCGTCCTCTGCGTCAGCAGCGTCGTCGAGGGCCTCCTGTGCTGCGTCTTCATCTACCGCACCACCGGTTTCCCCGTCGTCTTCACCGCCTTCATCGTCTTCCATAGCTTCGGTGGTATCAGAACCACCCTCATCGCTACCAGCCTCGGTGCCGTCATCGTCTCCACCACCGCACGCAGCGGCAACCAAAGTGAAAGCGAAGAGCAACGCAAGCAGGCGACGCCATGCAGGCTTGTTCATATCGGGTTCTCCTCCCCTGTCTCGTCCCGATTGGGACCAGAGTTGTTTCATTCGATGTTTGCTGACAATTGCCCACGGATGTGGTCACCCGTGAAAATCGTCACATTCACTTCATGATCAATTAGCTCATCGCAAGCGCTGGTTCTTCAACTTGCCCCAGCGGCACGACGGGCTCGGATAACTCCGGGACTTCCGGAATGACCCGATAGAACTTCGATTTCAAGAGTCGGAACATCCACACCAAACCACCGGGTGCAAAGAAGGTGACGATCACGAGGATGAATCCGAACAGGGCCTGGCTCAGCGGGCCACCACCATCGATGGTGTAAAAGCCGAGCGGAATCTCAAGTCCCTTGGTGAACTCGCGAACGAACACCACGATTAAGGCACCGACAACGGCTCCAGGAATCGTGGCCACACCACCAATCACCAGAGCAACGAGCAGGTCGACAGCAAGGAAGAAGTTGTAGTCCTGCTGGGCCACGAAGCCCTTGTCCATGGCCCACATGGCGCCGGCGAGACCGCCGAACGAGGCGCTGATAGCAAAGCTGGTGACCTTCGACTTGGTGAGGGCAACGCCGCTAACAGCAGCACCGGTCTCGTTGTCGCGGATGGCCACCATGGCTCGACCGGGGCGGCTCTTGATCAGGTTGCTGACCGCCCAGAAGGCGAGGAGGGCCAGGAGTACGATCGGGAAGTATCGGTAGCGACCCGGCTCGTCCGAGCTGAAGCCGATGGCCTCGGCCCAACGAGGGGGCAGCAGCTTTTGCCCAGCGAGCTCACGCCCGTTCACGCCGCCCGTCGCCTCGGCAATGCCGAGCGTCTCGACGGCTGCAAGCCCCGGGAACACTGTCGCTAGTGCAATGGTCACAAGGGCTAGGTACAAGCCCTTGATTTTCAAAGCAGGGATCGCAAGCAGCGCTCCGACTCCGGCACAGATGAGCATCGAGACCGGAATCGCCATCCAGAATTCCCAGAAGTCGCCTCCGAAGAAGGGCTGGTCCATGACAAGCCATGTCGTGATAAAGGCTCCGGTACCGATGAAGGCCGAGTGGCCAAGCGCAAGCAGACCGCCGTAGCCCAGGACCATTTGCAGGCCGAGCACTGCAACGGCGAGATAAATCGCTCGGTTGAGTCGACCCACCTGAAACTCCGGAAGGATGAAGGGCAACGCAACCAGCAACGCACCAAAGAGCAAATAGGTGAGTCCTTTGTGCATCTTGTGTTGCGAAGAGTTCTGCTGAACCGTGATGGGAAACATTGGGAATACCTCCTAGACCCGCTCGACCCGTTTG
>CALLGK010000278.1 GCA_938009905.1 uncultured Acidimicrobiales bacterium
GTCACGCAGTTCTTGTTCACCGGCAAGCAGGTCGAGGCCTGGCTCGCTGGTGAGTTCAACCTGTCGCAGGCCTACATGCGCGGCGACTTCAAGCCCGTCGGCCACACCGGCCCGATGACCGCCGCCCTCGAGATCTTCGACGACCCCACCGTCGTCTCCGCCCTCTCTTAACTCTCAACCCGAGCCACCCCGGATCTGGAGGCCGCCCCGAACTGGAGGCCGCCCCGTTTTGGAGGCTGGAGGGCACCAAAACGTGCTCTACGGCCTCCAGATCGCGAAATGCCCGTTCTGGAGGAGGCCGGGTTCCAGGGGAGTTGGGACGCGGGGGAGTGCGCTCGCTAGGAGGAGGCGCGTTGCGCGTCGCGGAGCATGCGGTAGTCGATGAGCTCGGCGCCGGAGTCGGCGACGGCCTGACGGAAGCTCTCGTCGTGGGTGACCAGGTGAGCATCGCCCGACCTCGCAGCCCAGTTTGGCGTGATGGCCCTGATCTCTGGCGTGTCGACGGCTGGCGCCACATGCAACTCAGTCACCCCAGGTTGCAACGACCCGAGAGCGGCAACAAGTGACGGGCGAGCCTCAACACCTCGGCCGGCGGTCACGTTGAAGTCGGGAATCAAGATTCCCTCACCGTGCGCAAGCTGGCGGGCCGGGAAGCCGAGGTCGATCGATGGATCCGGCAGGCTGATGGGGAGCTTGAACTCGTACGCCAGCTCGAGATACACGTCGAACAGTTCGGGTCGGGAGTTGAGCCCCCCAAGGTGGGCCGACAGGTGCGTCACGTCGAAGCCCCACACGATCGCTCGCTCAATCTGGGCTCGGCATTCGCGGAGCGCCTCTTCGGTGTCGGCGTGTTCCCACAGGTCAGCAGGGGTGCGGGGGAAGCCACCGTCGCCGTCGAGTAGTGATGGGGCATGTGTGATGGGGCCCCATCGGTAGCAGTCGTGCTCGGCGTTCAGGGTGAGTGACACGCCGATGTCTTCCCCTGCGTATTCGCGTACCGCAGCCCGCGCCCACGGGCATGGCATCTGAAGCCCAGCTGAGGTCGCGACGCCGTCGCGTAACGCCTCGTAGACAGCAACGTTGGCCGCGTTCGACGAGCCAAGCCCATCACAAACGATCAGAACGAGCTTGGCGTCGGCAGGGCGATCGAGGTGTTCGAGTAACGAACTCACACGCTGAGCGTAGGCTGACGACAGCCGGCATACGAGGGGGTAGAGCATGGCTGTTCTGACGAAGGGGTTCGCCGAAGCCAAGGGCAACGAGATTGCGCTCGTCGATGACGACGGTGCGATCACGTGGAGCGAGCTCGACGAGCGCGTGAACCGGGCGATTCACGCGTTGCGAGCGAGAGGCATCAGCGAAGGCGACACGATCTCCATCGTCTGCGGCAACCGCAACGAGTGGTTCGAGCTGATGACCGCATGCGCCAACATGGGCGTCACCTTTGTGCCGGTGAACTGGCACCTCGTCGGGCCCGAGATTGCTTACATCCTCGACGACTCCGACTCGAAGGCTGTCCTGGCCGACACTCGCTTCATAGAAGCGGTGACGGTTGCGCTCGATGACCCTCGCTCGTCACGAGTTGAGCTGGCCATGGTCGCTGGCGCACCGTCAGACGATCGATTCGAAAGCTGGGACGACGTCGTGGCGTCTGGCTCGCCGGACGAGCCAGAAGAGCAGAGCTTCGGCGGGCCGATGTTCTACACATCTGGCACGACGGGCAATCCGAAGGGTGTCCGCGGCTCGCTCACAGGGATGGAGCCAGGGACAACGCCCGAGATATGGCACCTCATCGGCGGCGCCATCTCGGCCATGCTCCCGACGCCCGGCACCACGGTTCTTTGCGGTCCCGTCTATCACTCAGCCCAGTGGGCGTTCTCGTTCCTGCCGATGATGGCCGGCTCGGCCACCGTGATGCAGCACAAGTACGACAGCGCTGGTGTGCTCGAGCTCATCGACACGCACAAGGCCACCAACATTCACCTGGTGCCGACTCAGATGAAGCGGCTTGTTGATCTGCCCGATGATGTGAAGGCCAGCTACGACGGTTCGTCGCTCGTGACCGTGCTGCACGGCGCGGCTCCCTGTCCGCCGGTGGTCAAGCAGTCGCTCATCGAGTGGTGGGGGCCGAAGATCATCGAGTACTACGGATCAACCGAAGGGTCGGTCATCACGCTCATCGACTCCGAGCAGTGGCTGGCCAAGGGCGGCAGCGTTGGCCCAGCATTGCCGGGCTTCAAGATCATGGTGGTCGACGATGCCGGCAACCAGCTCGGACCGAACGAACCGGGCACGCTCTACTTCAGCAACGAGTCTGGCCAAGACTTCGAATATCACAAGGCGCCTGAGAAGACTGCAGACGCCCACCTCGAACCCGGTGTGTTCACGACTGGCGACGTCGGTTACCTCGACGACGACGGCTTCCTATGGCTCAGCGATCGCAAGATCGACATGATCATCTCGGGCGGCGTCAACATCTATCCAGCCGAGATCGAGGGCGTGCTCGGCGGACACAACCTTGTCACCGACGTCACCGTGATCGGTGTGCCAAACGAGGAGTTCGGCGAAGAGGTGAAAGCGGTGTTGGTGGCCCGAGACGGAACGGCTGCTGACGACGAGCTTCGCAAGACGCTCGCCGCCTTCTGTCGTGAGAACCTGGCTGGCTACAAGTGCCCCCGGTCGTTCGACTTCGTCGACGCCCTGCCCCGCACCGGCACCGGCAAGGTGCAGAAGCGCAAGCTTCGCGAGCCCTATTGGGAAGGCGTCGAGCGCTCGATCTGACCGGCCTTCTCGGCGCGTTTTTGGCTGTCGGACAACCATTTTCGCGCCGAGAACGATAGGTGGATGCGTAGGTCTGGTGTCTCAAGTTTGAGCGATCGCTTGACAGTTGAGCAAACGCTCAAATATTGTGATCTTCATGACATCGACAACCGACGCCTTCCAGATGGTTCAGCAACCAGTCGTGGCTCTGCCCCCGGCCCCACGATCGGCGCCCGCCTCGTCGCTCCGCAAGTGGGGAAATCGCTATGCGTTGTGGTCAGCAATCCACAGCATCAACGCCCTCAGCGCAGTCGTGACGCTCATTGTGGCCATCGACGAAGGGCCGCAGAACCTGGTTGCAACCCCGTTGGTTGCCCTGTTCTTCTACATCTTCGGGCTGCCAATCGCCTTGATCGTCGCGCTCGTCGCTTCGAACATCCTTGTCACCGTGCTACCTGGGCAGCGAGCGTCTATGAGGCCCATCTTCGCCGGAGTGGCGCTGGTGCTCGGCTGGGTTCCGGTGGGCTCCTATGTCATCGCCGGCGAGGCCCCCGTTAGTCTTGGCCTCCTCGCCCTGGTAGCGAACCTTGCTGCGGTATGGCGAGTGTGGGAGAAGGTCGGCCCAGCCCCGATGGCTGGCTCTCGATGACTGAACCCGTGCCGGCCGACACGCTCGCCCCTCCGGTGTCGTCCCTGCCCCCGGTCCCTCGTCGATCGGTTCGGAAGTGGGCGAGTTGCTACGCAGCCTTGTCAGCAATTCATAGCCTCAATGCGCTGATTCTCTCTGTGATCGTTGTCTCGGTGCACGGCGAGGGTGTCGACGACGTTGTGTCGGAGGCCGCGGGGTTTGCGACGTTCTTTTACTTCTTTGGGCTGCCGGTTGCGCTGTTTCTTGCGCTGGCTACTGCGCATTTGCTTGTCTCGGTCATGCCCGGCCACGAGCATGCCCTCAGACCCACCTTTGCGGTCGTTGCACTCGTGGCTGGATGGCTGCCAGTTGGATCGTTTGTGATAGCTGGCGAGGCCCCCGTCAGCCTTGGCCTTCTTGCTTTGGTGGCGAACCTTGCTGCGGTGTGGCGAGTGTGGGAGAAGGTCGGCCCAGCACCGGAATCCGGTCGCATCTGACTGAAGCAGCGAGTTTCTCTAACCGAGAGGCTGAGCCGGACCGTCGCAGCTGCCCCAGAGCCCGAGCGACTCTGAGCGGGCCTGGTTGCGGATCCGAGTGAACTCCACCTCGTAGGCCGTGTTCGGATCGAAGAACAGCACCTCGGCGAAACCCTGCTCGACCATGTGCCGGTTGATGAACAGGTCGTCTTCTGCTCGGTACAGGTAGAGCAGGATGCGACCGAATCGATCGCGGGGTTCGGTGTCTCGCTCAATGCGAACCGTGGTGCCGGGGGGAAGGAGTCCGGTGAGGGCGTCTGACGCTTCGACGCCGTAACACTGGACAGGATCCGTGTGGCTTACTGATTCAGGGGTATCGATGCCGATCAGGCGGGCTCGTTCGCGTTCACCGTCGATCTCCAAGTCGACGGTGTCGCCATCGATCACCCAAATGACTTTGGCCGTGCCCAGCGGTGTGCCGGACGGAGCAGTCTGGCTGATGCCGAGCTGCGTGCAAGCGCTGAGCAGCGTGGTGGCTGCGATAGCGATTGCGACGACCCGGAGCATGGGCCGAGCCTACTCAGGCGGCAAGTAGGTGCTTGGCGTCGACCAGTTCGCGTGGAATTGGGCGCTTGGTGGTGGCTGGCTTGCCAGCCGTGACGGCGGTGAACTCGGCTGTTGCCGGCTCGATCGTGCGGACGGCGTTCTTGGCGGCGAGGACCTCACGGGCGCTGGCCAGGCCGGTGCGGCCGATGCGCTTGGTTTCCTCGTCGAGGGCCCAGGCGTTGGTTGGAAGGAGAGTGAGCTGCGTCATGTGAAGAAGTATGCGGATGGGGTGTGACAGTGAACGGTTGAAAACGCTCGGATCCCTACGCAGCAGCGGGAAGAAGAAAATTTCCGGAGGTGCGCCGAAGGCGCACCGACCAATGTGATCGTTCCCTTTCTTTCGCCGACGAAGGAGGCGAATCATCGCCCCCGTCGGACCTATGAGCGCGGCACGTGAGCGGGTTTCACGAGGATTTTGGCGTGGTTTTCCGGGTCGGCCAGGTCGACGAATGCTTGTGGCGTGCCGTCGAGGTTGACGGTGCCGGTCACCAGTCGTTCAAGGCCTAGTGAGCCCTCGGCCAGTGTCGAGAGAGACTCGGCAAACTCATCGGCGCTGTATCCGAGCACAAAGCGCAGCTCGAGTTCCTTGGCGATGCCGGTGGTGGGTTCGAAGGTGTCTGTTCCCATGCACACGCCGACCACGACCACACGGGTGTCTCGAATCGACCCGTCCATCACCTGGTCGATCACGCCGGGAACACCAACGCACTCGAACACCACGGTCGGCTTCGGTGTGATGCCCATCATCCGGATCATCGGGTTTGCCCGATCGGCGTCTGGCGGCCAGGCCATGTCTTCCCATGCTGCGTACGGCGACGCAGCGGCAGGGTCAATAACGACGTCGGCGCCGAAGCTCTCGGCGAGGGCCCGGCGAGCGGGGGAGAAGTCGGCCGCCACGATGGGGCCGTGTCCTTTGTGCCGCAGCCAGGCGATCACACCGAGGCCAACGGGTCCGCAACCCACCACGAGCGCCACGTGGTCTGGTTCGAGCGTGGCCTTGTTGACGGCGTGGAGCGAGACTGCTGCTGGTTCGGTCAGGACGGCGATGTCGGTTGGGCAATCGGTTGGCACCGTGAGACAGATGGCGTCGTCGAGCACGAGATAGTCGGCATAGCCGCCGGTGTGTTGGTTCGAATAGCCAATGGTGCGGATCTGGCCGGTGGCGACGCTCATGGGAATCGAGCAGACCCGGTTGCCGATCTTCGATTTATCGACGCCAGCGCCTACGTCGACCACCTCGCAGCAGAACTCGTGTCCCATCACGAGGTCGGCCGCCGGGTCGAGCCTGGCACCGAGGTTCGAGTTCGTTCGTTGCTGCATCAAGATGAGCTCGTCGAGGTGCTTGGCCGCGTGCAGGTCTGATCCACAGATGCCGCACGCCAGCACCTTCGTGAGCAGTTGACCAGGGCCCGGCTCCGGATCGGCGACGTCACCGACGTCGAGCTGACCATTCCTCAGAGTCACAGCACGCATCGGCCAAAGCTAGACCCACCCTCCCCGAACCCTCAAAGGGGTCAGGTACAAAACGGCACGCCGCCTCCGCTGAGGCTTCGCACCTGATCCTGCGGGTGCGGGTTACTTAGGCCGATGGCCAAACGCGTCGATGGGTCAACTATGAGCGATCGATCTACCAGACCCTCCACGGCTCGCCGCCCGCTCGTGTTTGCTGGTCCGTTGGGACTTGCCGCGGTGCTCGTGCTTGCCGGCTGCAGCTCCATCAAACCAGAGACGCTGGCCGCCACCGACGACGGTTCCGGCGTTGAGCTTGCCTCTCCAGACACCACTGTGGCGGAACCGACTCCGGCAGTTGTCCTGCCAGCGCAGCTCGAGCGAGCCGATGTGGTTGATGCAATGAGGCGGGCTGCCCTCGAGCCAAACGGCAATGAGTACACGATTCTCACCTCGCCGGGCGAGGGCTACGAGAACACTGAAGTGATCACCTTTGGTGCCGACGGCGAGCGAGTTCATGTGCTTGTCGACCACACCGACAGCTCTCGAATGATTGAGGAGCAGTTGGCCGAGGCAGCAAGGATCGAAGCTGAGAGTGATGCGGAAGAGACGTTCCTGCCGGCCTACGGGGCCGTCGCAGCCGGGTCTTCTGTGCCGGTTGAATATGTGATCGAACGCAACACCGCCGATGGTGACATGGCGTGGTTCCGATTCGCTGACCTCGTTGCGTACGAGAACGCCCAACTTGAAATGACCCTTCGGCTGTACGAGGGCTACAACGACGGCGAAGGGGGCGACGCGACTGACCTTGGCTTGCCCGAGCCAAAGGCCGTATCAGCGGAACTCGAACAGTCGTGGTTTGTTCAGCCATACAACGCCGATGCAAGGTCGCCGTTCCCTCCAGGGCTCGGTCCGGAAACGGTTGCGTTCCTCGATGAGCTTGCGAGTGAGGTAGCGGGCAACGATCGCTACGAGTTCAACGAGATCGGTCGGACAACAGACACGATCGAAGTCGAGTTTCTTGAAGCGGGCGAACCGTTCCCCTTCATCACGGTTGAGCTCGCGCCGGGTCCCGATGGCGAGCTCAATGTTGTGTCTGCAACAAGTCAGCTTGGCTTCGAGCTCCGAATCGTGCACGGCCACGACTCGACGTCTCCGTCGGTCATCGATGGCGCACGCGTTGTCACGGAGGAAGAGTGGCTGATCTGGCAAGGAATCGACCCCGAGTGCGTTATCAGTGGCGGCGGACCAACCGACGATGTCACGTTCCTCGAAGCCGACTGTGACAGCGGGGCCTCCCCACAAGACGGTGCGTTCCCACAAGACGGTGCGGCCCCAGCCGACGACGGTGCCGTTCAGTTCGACAAGGTCGAGGCAGCGCAGAACTAGGCCGCCTTGTAGCGGCAATTGCGTGACGTGGTTGGGCGACCCATGATCGGACGGTGGACGACACGACTGCTGATCAAACAACTGCTGACCAGATGATCGACACGCTCCGCGAGTTCGTCGACCGCGACGTGATTCCGAACGTCGCCGAGTTTGAGCTTGTTGACGCCTACCCGGACGCCATGGTCGATCAGCTGCGAGCGTTCGGTCTGTTCGGCGCCACCATCGGCGAGCAATACGGCGGGCTCGGCCTCAATGCGTCGACGTATGCCCGAGTGATTGAGGAGCTGTCGCGAGGCTGGATGTCGCTCGCCGGTGTCATCAACAGCCACCTCATCTGCGCCCAGCTCATCGAGCGGTTCGGCACGGAAGACCAACGCACCACCTGGCTGCCAGCGATGGCGAGCGGCGAGCGTCGTGGCTGCTTCTCGCTGTCCGAGCCCGACTCCGGCAGCGACGCCGCGGCCCTTCGCTGCAAGGCAGCGGCCGATGGTGACGAGTGGATCATCAACGGCACAAAGATGTGGGTCACCAATGGCGAGCGAGCTGGCATCGTTGCGCTGCTGGCCCGAACTCCAGACGACGACATCAGTTGCTTTCTCGTCGATAAGAAGCCCGGTCCAGACGGCGACGGCGGCATCTCGATCTCACGCCACATCGACAAGCTTGGCTACCGGGGACTTGAAACCGTCGAGATGAGCTACGTCGACCATCGCCTACCGGGCGACCGATTGCTTGGCGGTCCGGACGGGCTCGGCCAAGGCTTTCGCTGGGCGTTGGCTGCGCTTGAGCTTGGACGCATCAACGTGGCCGCCCGCGGTGTTGGCGTAGCCCAAGCCGCGTTCGACGCTGCGATCTCGTACGCCCAGCAACGTGAAGCCTTCGGCCGACCGATCGCCCAGCACCAAGCCATCGGCTTCAAGCTGGCCGAGATGGCGACCAAGCTGCATGCCGCTCGGCTGATGGTCACCGACGCCGCTCGCCGGGTTGATGCGGGGGAGCGGGCAGACGTCGAGGCCGGAATGGCGAAGCTGTTTGCTTCCGAAACTGCAGCCGAACTGGCCCTCGAGTCGATGCGCATCCATGGCGGTAACGGCTTCACCACGGAGTATCCGGTTGAGCGCCTGTACCGAGACGCGCCGTTGATGATCATCGGCGAAGGCACCAGCGAGATCCAGAAGCTGGTGATCTCCCGAGCCCTTCTGGCGAGGGCGCAGGAGTAGCGGCTAAACCTTCGCCATGACCGATCAGTCAGTGCAGCTCCAGTTCGCCGACCTCTGGGAGATCATCGCCGAGATCCGAGGCGACCAGCGAGCGCAGGTGTTCGGTGACCAAACCACGTCGTGGACTGAGTTCAACAGGCGAGCCAATGGTTTGGCCGCCACGATGCTGGCGGCTGGTGTCGAGCAGCAAGACAAGTGCGCGCAGTACCTCTACAACTGCAGCGAATATATGGAGGGCGTGTACGCCGCCTTCAAGGCGTCGCTCGTGCCGGTTAATACCAACTACCGCTACGCCGACAACGAGCTGCTCTATCTCTGGGACAACTCCGACGCCGCGGTCGTGATGTTTCACGGCACGTTCACCGAGATGGTCGAGCGCATTCGCGAGCAATGCCCGAAGGTCAAGCTGTGGTTGTGGGTCGACGACGGCAGCGGCCCTTGTCCCGAGTGGGCAACATCGTGGGACGACGCCACGGCAGCGGGCACGGACGAAAACGTGCGCGGTCCGTGGGGTCGGTCTCCGAGCGATCGCTGGTTCCTCTACACCGGCGGCACCACCGGCATGCCAAAGGGCGTGATGTGGGACCACGAAACGCTGCTGCAGATCGGCACCCGCACCCACGCCGTTGC
>CALLGK010000279.1 GCA_938009905.1 uncultured Acidimicrobiales bacterium
GTGCGCTGCACATCGCCAAGGGCCGATCGTTCTGCGGCCAACGCGTCGCGCCGAGCCTGGTAGAGCATCGCCGCCGCCATCTCTGGATGGGCTTGTGAGTGCTCGGTCAGGTTGGCCGTGTGGGTGTTGAGGCTGTCCTGATAGGTCTGCTGCATGGCGTCGGCCATGTCGTCAGACACCACGCCGTCTGCGCCCAGTCGAGCGATCTCGGACTGGCCGGCCCGGCCCATGACCAACCGGGCCTGGTGCCGCTGCTGTTCGAGGGCGCGGTCGTCTTTGCCTGCGAGCCCGAGGCGTCGGATGAGTGCGGCGATCGTGGTGCCCTGTACGAGCAGCGTGAACAGCACAACACCGAAGGTCATCACGCGGATGGCTTGCACGGTCTCTGGGTCGAAGACCTTCTCAGACAGGGTGAGGGCCAGGGCGAGGCTGATCGCACCGCGGAGGCCGCCCCAGAACATCACGTGCTGGAACTCGATCGGCACCTTGCGCTTGGGGAACAGCCCGCCGGACACGTTGCTGAGTCCGTAGACGATCAGGATGCGCATGATCACGACGGCAACGATGGCGACGAGCATGGCCACGAACTCATCCGCAAGGTCGGAGATGCTCACCGTGAGTCCGATGAACAAGAACACCAGCGAGTTCACGAGGAACGTCACGATCTCCCACGAGTGCTCGAGCGTCACCCTGGTGCTCGGCGAGGTGTTGTGCACGCCGAGGTTGCCCTGCAAGAGGCCGGCAACGACCACGGCAAGGATGCCGGAGAAGTGCAGGTCGTCTTGGCCGATGATCACGCCGAATTCTTCAGCCACAAGGAACGAGCCATACGCCAGCGCCAGGCTGGTGGTTGTTTCGATCAGGCCGTCATCGACGCGAGCAAGAATCACTTCGCTCACGACGTAGCCGAGCACAAGACCGACGGCGATGCCGCCCAGTGACACCACAAAGAAGTTCTCAAGCGCGCCCCCAACGGTGAACCCGCCTCCTTCTGCTGCGGCAACAGCCACGCCAAAGGCCACGACGGCGACCGCATCGTTGAACAGCGATTCACCTTCGACCAGCACGCTGAGGCGCTTTGGTGTGCCGAGCGACTTGAAGAATGCGATCACGGCAACCGGGTCGGTGGCGGAGATGAGAGCGCCGAACGCAAACGATGCTTCCCACGGGAGATCGAGCACCACGTGCACGAGCCAGCCAAGCGCCAGTGTGCCGATCAACGTGCCAACGAGTGCATTGACCAGCACGGGCCCGAGGTCGGCTTTGAGCTTGGCCCACGGAATGTGAAGCGTGGCCTCAAAGAGCAGCGGCGGCACCAGCAGGAACAGGATGAGATCTGGTGATACGTCGATCGCGACGAGATCGCCGAGTGCGGTGGCGGCAAAGCCAGCGATCACCAGCGCAACCGTGAACGGGAACTGGAAGCGCCGTGCCATCACGGCGACAAAGGCGGCAATGGCGATCAGGATGACAATGGCAGCCTCGGTGCGAATGAGGGTGCTCGTGCCCTCTTCCGCTGCGGCGGCGAACAGC
Source organism: uncultured Acidimicrobiales bacterium (assembly GCA_938009905.1). Taxonomy (GTDB): domain Bacteria; phylum Actinomycetota; class Acidimicrobiia; order Acidimicrobiales; family SZUA-35; genus CALEWY01. Next base: position 1,534 of record CALLGK010000279.1, read on the forward strand.
AGTTGGGCGGTGCTCACGTTTACTCTGCAGCCTCTCCTAGAACCTCGGCAAGGGCCGGGTGGACGAATAGCGATTCAACCAGGTCGGTCACCGTAAGGCCAGCGGTGACGGCAAGCGCCAATACTGAGATGAGCTCGGCCGCGTGACGGCCGACGATTGATCCGCCGAGCACCACGCCCGTGGCCGGGTCGGAGACGATCTTGACGAAGCCGCGTGAGTCGTTGTTGATCAGCGCCTTGGCCGAGACCGAGAACGGCACCTTTGTCACACGAATCTTGCGACCCTCAGAGAAGGCATCTGCTTCTGCGAGACCAACGTCTGCGATCTCGGGATCGGTGAAGATGGCTGACGCAGCCTTGTCGTAGTCGAGGTGACGGTGTGGGCCGGCGTGCAAGCCCATGGCGTGCTGGGCGATCTTGCGACCCTGGGTGGTAGCAACAGACGAGAGCGGCAGCTTGCCAGACAAGTCACCGGCGGCATAGATGTGCGGCTGGCTCGAGAGGTTGTTGTGGTCGACCTTGACGTAGCCCCACTCGTGCTCGACCCCGGCTTCGTCAAGCCCAAGCGCCTCTGAGTTAGGGATCGAGCCAATGGCGAGCAGCGCATGTGACCCAACGGCGCTGCGACCATCGTCGCACCGCACCGTGACCTGGCTGCCTTCTACGTCGATCGACTCGGCTCGTGCTCCCATAAACAAGCGCACGCCTCGGTCTAAGAAGCTCTGCTCGAGCGCAGCGGCAACCTCGGGGTCCTTTCCTGGCAACACCTGCTGGCGAGACACGATCAACGTGACCTCGGAGCCAAACGAGTTGAACATGTGGACGAACTCCACGCCGGTCACACCTGATCCGATCACCACGAGATGCTCGGGCAGTTCGGGAGGCGGATAGGCGTGTCGAGTGGTGAGCACCCGTTCGCCGTCGATCGGAGCCCAGTCGGGAATCCGAGGCCGACTTCCGGTGGACAACACGATCACATCGGCTTCGAGTTCGATCGGGTCTGAGCCGTCGTTTGGCTCAGCAACCACCGTGTGTGAACCGGTAAGGCGGCCAGTGCCCTCGATGAGGCGCACACTCTGACTTGCCAACAATGAGGTGACGGATTCTTCGAGTTGGTCTTCGATGCTCACAATGCGATCACGCAGGGCATCGAAATCGAGCTGAACGTCGACTTTGGCCAAGCCCATGGCCTCGGCGCCCTTCATCATCGACATCGCTCCGCCCGTGGCGATCATCGCCTTCGAGGGAATGCAGTCGAGCAAGTGCGCGGCTCCTCCGATCAGGTCTTTCTCAATCAGAGTGACATCGGCGCCGAGTCGGGCCGCGTGCGTTGCGCACGAGGTTCCACCTGGGCCACCACCGATGATGACGAATCGCTTTTTTTCGCCTGGCATTGGGCCAAACTTAGCCAGTCAGACGTTCGTAGAGCTGCACCATCTCGCGAACCATGGTTGGCCACGAGTAGGTCGGGTGCTGCTCGTAGCCAGACGTCACGAGATCAGAGGCGAACTCCTCGTCCGTCAACGCTCGATCGATGCCGGCCGCCAGCGCCATGGCGTCACCGGGTTCCACAAGGACGGCAGCGTCTCCACACACCTCGGGAATCGCCCCTCCCGCCGCAGCAACAACCGGCGTCCCGGCCGCCATCGCTTCGAGTGGCACCATCCCAAAGCCCTCGTGCAGCGCCGATGACGCCACGACTTCGGCGTCTCGAAGCAACGCAGCCTTGTCTGCGTCTGTGACGTATCCGGTGCGCAAAACACGATCAGCCATTCGATGGGTGGTGATCGCTTCGTCGAGATCTTCACTGCCTATGTTCTCGCCGCCCGCGATCACCAGCAGGAGCTCCCGGTGATCGGCAGTGAGTTCGGCGAACGCCCGCACCAGGTCTGGAAAGTTCTTCCGGGGCACGATCGAACCAACAGCAAGCACAAACGGTCGACCCTTGATCCGGGCCGTCAGGAGCTCTGAGAGCTTGGCGCCGGGATCCGGCACATCGACACCGATGCCAACCGGATGGATGCGATCTCGATCGAGTCCGAGCTCTTCGGCGGCAACTCCGGCAACGAAGTCAGACAGCACATGGACGTCTGCACCTCGCTTGATGGCTCTCGCCGCGAGCGGCGGAAAGTCGCGAGCGTCCGCCGACACCATCTCTGGCGTGCTCCACGGACCAAAGTCGTGAATGGTGACCAACTCGCGTGCGCCACCGCCGGGAGGCACGACGAAATTCGTGCCGTGAACAACGTCGAGCGGTCCAGCCAGCGACGTGGCCGATGGCCAATCGGTCCGAAGCCAGGCGGCCCGCGCAACGCGAGCCGGGATCGGCCGGGCGAGCGGGATCCGAGAAGGAAGGAGTTCCTTCAGTTCGGATCGGCCTCGAGCGGTAAAGGCCAGGCCTACGAGTTCGAGAGGCTCATCGGTCGATGCGTCATCGTCGAGGCCGAAGGCACCGAGTCCGTCGACAAGCCGGCGGGTGAATACCCCAACGCCACTGAGCGGCCCGACAAGGGGGGTCACATCAAGCCCAACGCGCACCGTCGGACCCTACTGGCCAGCCGTTCGTTCGGAACGGACGCCGCCCGACCAGCTTCTTGGCCATCGACAAGCAGCGGTAGTCTGCTCTTCATGGAACAGGACTGGTCAGCTGCGGCCGAAAAGGAGCTCAGGGGGAAGGATCCCGCTGAGCTCGTCACCGAGACGCCGGAAGGCATCGACGTGCGGCCGCTCTACACCGAGGCTGATCTGGAGGGCCTCGGCCACGTTGGCTCCACCCCCGGCTTCGCGCCCTTTGTTCGTGGCCCTCGAGCGACGATGTACACGAACCGGCCATGGACCATCCGCCAGTACGCAGGCTTCTCGACGGCCGAGGAGTCAAACGCCTTCTATCGGAAGAACCTCGAAGCTGGCCAGATGGGCCTCTCCGTGGCGTTCGACTTGGCGACCCACCGCGGCTACGACAGCGACCATCCTCGTGTGGTTGGTGATGTTGGCAAGGCCGGCGTCGCCATCGATTCTGTCGAAGACATGAAGATCCTGTTCGACGGCATCCCGCTTGGCGACATGACCGTGTCGATGACCATGAACGGCGCGGTGCTGCCGATTCTTGCCTGCTACGTGATCGCAGGTGAAGAGCAGGGCGTCAGCCCAGACAAGCTCGCCGGAACCATTCAGAACGACATTCTGAAAGAGTTCATGGTGCGCAACACCTACATCTATCCGCCCGATCCGAGCATGCGAATCGTGGCGGACATCATCCAGTACACGGCAGACAACATGCCGAAGTTCAACTCGATTTCGATCTCGGGCTACCACATGCTCGAAGCAGGAGCGTCTGCCGAGCTCGAGCTCGCGTTCACGTTGGCCGATGGTCTCGAATACGTGAAGTCGGCACTCGATCGCGGTCTCGACATCGATGCGTTTGCTGGCCGGCTCTCGTTCTTCTTTGGCATCGGCATGGACTTCTTCATGGAAGCAGCCAAGCTGCGGGCCGCTCGCCTGATCTGGTCAGAGATGATCGAACAGTTCGAACCGAAAAACCCGCGGTCGATGATGCTTCGCACCCACTGCCAGACCTCGGGCGTCTCGCTCACCGAGCAAGATCCCTACAACAACATCGTCCGCACCACGATCGAGGCCATGGCCGCGGTGTTGGGCGGCACGCAGAGCCTGCACACCAACGCGTTCGACGAAGCACTCGGCCTTCCCACCGAGTTCAGCGCTCGTGTCGCCCGAAACACCCAGCTGATCCTTGCCGAAGAATCCGGCATCACTCGCACAGTCGATCCGCTTGCTGGCAGCTACTACGTCGAATCGCTCACGGCCGAGCTTGCAGACAAGGCTCGTGCGATCATCGCCGAGGTCGAAGAGCTCGGTGGCATGACCCGAGCCATCAACTCCGGCATGCCAAAGCTCCGCATCGAGGAATCGGCAGCCAAGCGCCAAGCTCGCATTGACCGTGGCGACGAGGTCGTCGTTGGTGTGAACAAATACGTCGTCGACGAGCCAGAACTCGTCGACGTGCTCGACATCGACAACACCCAGGTCCGCGAGGCACAGGTCGCCAGGCTCAACGAGGTTCGTGGTTCACGAGACGCCGACGCCTGCGCAGCGGCCCTGGCCAGGCTCACCGAGGCCGCCAACGGCGACCCGAGCGATCCCGCCAACAACTTGCTGGCCGCATGTGTCGATGCAGCCCGAGCACGAGCCACCGTCGGCGAAATGTCCGATGCGATGGAGGCAGCATTCGGCCGCCACCAGGCTCAGACCCGTACGATCTCTGGCGTGTACGGCGCGGCCTACGAAGGTGACGAAGACTTTGCTGCCATCGTCAGCGACGTTGAGGCATTTGCCGCCGAGGAAGGCCGTCGCCCCCGCATCTTGGTCGCGAAGATGGGTCAAGACGGTCACGACCGAGGGGCCAAAGTGATCGCCACCGCGTTTGCCGATCTTGGCTTCGACGTCGACGTTGGCCCGTTGTTCCAAACGCCAGACGAAGTTGCCTCAGACGCCGTCGACAACGACGTGCACGTTGTCGGCGTGTCAAGCCAGGCCGCCGGACACTCAACGCTTGTTCCGGCACTTATTGCGTCGCTTGAAGCAGCGGGAGCCCCACACGTGATCGTGGTATGCGGCGGCGTGATCCCACCGCAGGACTACGACGCACTGCGCGAGGCTGGCGTTGGCGCCATCTTCGGCCCAGGCACCAACATTCCCGAAGCAGCAACGGAAGTTCTCGGCCTCATTCGCGCCAATCGCTCGTGATCCTGCAACGCTGAGATCATGGAACTCGTGGCCCGCCACTTTGGGGCTGTGCTCGAACTGCAGACGAAGCTCATGGCCGACAATCGCGGCTCGTTCCAGGTCGTCTTCAACCAAGATCTGGCTACCGAACTCGGTATGACCGATCCGTTCGTGCAAGACAACCACTCCACGTCTGCTTCTACGGGGACCGTTCGAGGCTTACATCTGCAGGTCAAGCCCAGCGCCCAGGGCAAGCTGGTTCGAGTGAGCAGAGGCGCCATCCTCGATGTCGCCGTCGACCTTCGACCGGGATCGGCCACCCACCTCCAGCATGTGGCGGTCGAGCTGAGTGCCGACAACCGCAAGCAGCTGTTTGTGCCTCGAGGGTTTGCCCACGGATTCTGCACCCTTGCACCAGATACCGAGGTGCTCTACAAGGTCGATGGCGATTGGGACCCTGACGCCGAGCGAACCATCCGCTGGGATGATCCGGCCGTCGGCATCGACTGGCCGGTGAGCGCGGCGGACGCAACGCTGTCAGACAAGGATCGCAACGGCCCGCCGCTCAGCGACTTTCTCAGCGAGTTTCCGACATGAGAATCGTCGTCACCGGCGGGCTCGGATTCATCGGGTCAGCGGTCGTTCGCAGGCTGATCAACCACAGCGAACACCACGTGTTCAACATCGACAAGCAAACCTACGCAGCCACAACTGGCTCGGTCGCATCTGTCGCAGACGATGATCGCTACACCCACCACAACATCGACATTGCCGATGGACCTGCTGTGCGCAAGGTGTTCGAAGAATTCGACCCCGACGCCGTCATTCACCTTGCGGCCGAAACCCACGTCGATCGGTCGATCGACGGACCGGGTGACTTCATCGCCACCAACGTGATCGGCACCTACGAGCTGCTCCAGGCCGCACGCGACCACGCCCAGCTGAGTGGGCGTACCGACGAGTTTCGATTTGTCACCGTGTCGACCGACGAAGTCTTCGGCGATCTCGGCCCAGACGATCCGCCGTTCAACGAATCATCGCCGTACCGCCCGCGGTCGCCCTACTCAGCAACGAAGGCTGCTGGCGACCACCTCACCAGGGCTTGGTACGAGACGTACGGTCTGCCGACCATCGTCACCAACTGTGCCAACAACTACGGAGCGTTTCAGTTTCCCGAGAAGTTGCTGCCGCTGATGATCGTGAAGGCACTCGCCGGAGAGCCACTCCCCGTCTACGGAACGGGCGAGAGTATTCGCGATTGGTTGTTCGTCGACGACCACGCCCGCGGCATCATCGCGGCCGTCGAGACAGGCGAACCGGGTGAGACATACGGCTTTGGCGGCAACGCCGAGCGTCGAACGATCGACGTCGTGAAGGCCGTGTGCGACATCGTCGACCAGAGCGCTCCTCCACTGGCAAACGGCGAGGCACGGCAATCACTCATCACCTTTGTGGCCGATCGACCGGGCCACGACATGCGCTACGCGGTTGATGCCAGCCACGCCACGCGAGCTCTCGACTGGCATCAGTCAGTCGAGTTCGAAGAAGGGCTCAGCCAGACCGTTCGCTGGTACATCGACAATCGCTGGTGGTGGGAGCCCATCATCGGCGACACGTACGGCGGCGAACGGCTCGGCGAAGCAACCTGATGCGGGTTCTTGTTACCGGAGCCGGCGGGCAACTGGGCACTGAGTTGGCTCGGGCTGCATGGCCGACTACCACCGACCTCGTGGCGCTCACGTCACGCGAACTCGACATCACCAATAAAGGTCAGCTCGGTGCGGCGTTTGACACGCATACGCCCGACATCGTGATCAACACTGCGGCGTACACAGCCGTCGACCTCGCTGAGAGCGATGAGGCAACGGCCATGGCCGTCAACGCCGATGCCGTCGATCTGTTGGCCAAGCGCTGCGACGATGCTGGCGCCTTCCTTGTGCATCTCTCGACTGACTATGTCTTTGATGGAACCGCGAGCGGCTGGTATCTCGAAACCGATCCCGTGAACCCATCGAGTGCGTACGGACGCTCGAAAGCGGCGGGCGAGGCCGCGTGTCTCTCCGGCACGGAGCGAAGCCTCGTGGTGCGCACCTCGTGGGTCTACGGCGCCCACGGTCCGAACTTCGTGGCCACGATGCTGCGGCTCGCTCGCGAACGGGACGAGCTCGGCGTCGTAGCCGACCAAGTCGGTTGCCCAACCGCAACAAGCGATCTCGCCGCTGCCCTCATCGATCTCGCCACACTGATCGACGCCAACGCCGGAGCCGAGCATCGAATCGTGCACGTTGCGGCCCCAGACGCCACTACGTGGTTCGAACTGGCCACTGCTGCGCTGGCCACGTCGAAGCTCAGATATGCCGGCACGATCACGCCACTCACGACCGAGCAGTACCCGACGGCGGCCGCTCGACCCGCCAACAGTCGCCTCGACACCGGCCGTCTTCATGCCATGATCGGGCGTCGCCTACCGCCATGGCGAGACACGTTGCCGTCTGTCGTCGGCGACATCGAATCAATGCATTGGGGAGACACCCATGACTGACCTCAACCCGCTTGGCCGCAAGGGCATCGTGCTCGCCGGTGGCACGGGAAGTCGCCTCTTTCCCATCACCAAGGCCGTCTCGAAGCAGCTGCTGCCGGTCTACGACAAGCCAATGGTCTACTACCCCATCTCGACGCTGATGCTGGCTGGCATCACCGAGATGTTGGTGATCACGACGCCAGACGACGCCGATGCCTTTCAACGTCTGCTCGGCGACGGTTCAGCGTGGGGTGTTCGCTTCACGTACGCCGTCCAAGAAACGCCAGCTGGTTTGGCCCAGGCCTACACCATTGCCGACGACTTTCTTGCGGGTAACCCATCGGTACTGATCCTCGGCGACAACCTGTTCTACGGCAGCGGCTTCAGCGAACAGCTGCAGGAACGATCAGCCAGCCAACGAGGATGCCTGTTCGCTCAACAGGTGGCCGATCCGGAGCGCTACGGCGTTGTGGCTTTTGACGACAGCGGCAACCCAACCACCATCGTCGAGAAGCCGGCAACGCCACCATCGAACTGGGCCGTCACCGGCCTGTACTTCTTGCCAGCAGACGCCCCCGCTGCTGCCGCCACACTCACTCCATCGGCCAGAGGCGAGCTTGAGATTGCCGATCTGAACCAGATCTACCTCGATCGACAAGAACTCGACGTGGCTCGACTGGATCGGGGCTTTGCCTGGCTCGACACCGGCACGTTCAATTCGATGGTCGAAGCCTCGGAGTTCGTGCGAGTCATCGAGGCTCGCCAGCGGCTGAAAATCGGCAGTCCCGAAGAGGTAGCGTTCCGCATGGGACACATCTCCGCAAGCGACCTTGCGGCTCTCGCCGAGCCGTTGAAGGCCAGCGGCTACGGCGACTATCTCGCGGCACTGGCAAACGGGTGAGAACGGGTTCTGGGCCCTAACCCCAACCGCGGTTGCCCCTCAGCTACCGTCTGCAAGGTGACAGGCGCGAACGCAACGGGCGAGCCCGCAATCTCTGTCGAGAACGTCTCGAAGCGGTTCCGGCTTTCTCGTGACCGCCCAAGCTCGATCAAAGAGGCCATCACGAACCGCCGACGAGGACCGTCCAGCGATTTTTGGGCTCTCAACGACGTCACCCTCCAGGTCGAGAAGGGTTCGTTCTTTGGCCTGATGGGCCACAACGGGTCTGGCAAGTCGACCCTCCTCCGCATGATGGCCGGCATCTACCCGCCCACCAGCGGCACCGTCACCACACACGGCTCAATTTCTGCGTTGCTCGAGCTCGGCTCCGGCTTTCATCCCGATCTCACCGGCCGCGAAAACATCTTCCTCAACGGCGCCATGCTTGGCCAGAGTCGTAAGCAAGTCGCAGACGCGCTTGAGAGCATCATCGATTTCAGCGGTCTCGGCTCGTTCATCGATTCACCCGTCAAGGCCTACTCATCCGGCATGGTCGTGCGCCTCGGCTTCGCCGTTGCCGTGCACGTCGACCCCGAGATCTTGCTGGTCGACGAGGTCATCGCGGTTGGCGACGAAGACTTCCAGCGGCGCTGTCTCGACCACATCCACATGCTTCGCAACAACGGCACGACGGTGGTGCTGGTCTCGCACTCGACGTCGCTCATGGGCTCGTTGTGTGACCGTATCGCCTGGCTCGACCACGGTGTCCTTCAACAAGTCGGTGACCCAGCAGACGTCATCGGCAACTACTTGTCGAGGGTCACAGAAGCCGAACTCATCCGCCTGAACGAGGCTGGCGAGACGCAGCAGGTGATGGAAGGTCGTCGAGGAGACGGCCGCATTCGCATTCGATCGGTCGGACTCGTCGGAGACGACGGCGGCCCGGCCGAGACAGCATCCAGCGGAGACCCCATCAAGATCCGGGTCACGTTCGAGGCCGTCGAAGCGATCGATGCCCCGGGATTTGGCCTGAGCGTGCACCATCAAGACTCCGGAACGCTTGTGGCCGCGCCGTCAACGCACGGCGCAGGAGCCAACACCGGTCGGGTCGAAGCAGGCGTGAACTTCATCGATCTCGATCTCGGTCGGCTGCCGCTCATGCCTGGCAAGTACCACCTGTCGGTGTGGGTTCACGAGAGCAACAACCCGCATCTGCTCGACGAGTGGGAGGAAGCCGCCCTGCTGGTTGTGGTCCCCGGATCGTCGCGAGAATCTGAGGGCCTTGTAGAGCTCGGCGTTTCGTGGGGAGAGGCTCACCCCCTCGCTCGACCATGAGCGCGCCGTTCCTCAGCGCCATCGTGCGAACGCAGGGCAACCGACCCACCTCGCTCACCGAAGCACTCGGCACGCTCAAGACGCAGATCGACAAAGACCTCGAGATCATCGTTGTCGTTCACGGCGATGCCCCGGCCGTCAACGCCACGATTGATGTCGTCGACAGGAGCGACACCGATGCTCGCGTGGTCTCGGTGGCTTCCGGGGGTCGAGCGGCGCCGCTCAACACCGGGCTGGCAGCGGCCACAGGCGACTACGTGGGCTTTCTTGATGACGACGACCTCGCGATGCCCAACTGGGTCTCGATCTTTCGTACTGCCGCGGAGGCCTCCCCGGGAGCAGTGCTGCGGTCGGCGTGTCTGACGCAGCGATGGACCGGTTCAGACACCGGGGAGCCGCTCCATGCCGAGGGCGAACCCATCGTTGAGTTTCCACCCGACTTCGATCTCGTTGCCCATTTCCACTCGAACGCAACGCCCATTTGCTGCTTTGCTCTGCCGCGGCAGGAGCTGGCAGACGCCAACATGACGTTCGATGCCGAGCTACCCGTACTCGAAGACTGGGATCTCTTTCTTCGGGCGGTGTGCGCGTTCGGCATCGAAAACGTCGAACAGGTCACCTCGCTGTATCGGCGCGTCGATCGCGGCAACTCCTTTGAGCACAGCGACGACGACTGGATCAACGCAAAGCAACGCGTTTTGGCCAAGCTGGATGCCTCTCCCCTCACGCTTCCGTCCGGATCTGCCTCGATCCTCGCCGCGTCCCATCAGGCTCGTCTCGAACTGAGCTACCAGGTCGTTGCCGCTGCCGAAGCGACCGAAAGCAAACCGCGCTGGAAGCGCTCGCGTCGATGAGCGCAGCTCCCGAGCAGGTCGCAACGATTGGGCTCTCAGAACGGGTCAGGCCCTATGCGCTCACGCTCGCACTTCTCATCTTCTCGAACGGGCCGGTCTTCTTCATCTCGCGTCGGATTCTCGATCGACCCGGAACCTGGGAGGAGTTTTTCGTCCGGCCCGCGTTCACTGCTGCCGCGCTGATTGGCGCCTTCTTCTTTGTTGCCGCGGTGGCCGATCGCGGTATCCGAACCGTGCCGCCCGCTGCCTTCTTCGCCATCATCTTCACCGCCATTGCCATTGCGTCGGTGAGATGGAGCTTTGCCCCGCATCTCACCGGGTGGCGCAGTTGGATCTACGTCGGCATGTTGTGCGCCGGGTGGGTGTTGGCAACCGTCGAGGCCGGCCGCTACCGAACGGTGCTTTGGGCCTTTGTGTTGTCCGCGATCGCAGCAAGCCTCGTGCTCATCGCCCTGTTTCCCGGCATCGGGATCGACGAGACGGGCTCGTGGCGAGGCATCTACACCGGTCCGAACTCGCTCGCTCCGATCGCAGCCCTGGCTGCCATCCTGAGCGTCGAGAAAGCCCTGTGGCCGTCGGTGTCTCGTGACCGTGTTCTCGGCGTCGCCATGGCACTGTTGAGCGCCATTTTGCTTGTCGGCTCAGAGAGCGCAACTGCGGTCGTAAGCACGGTGATGGCCCTCGGCGCAGCCGGCCTCATTGTTGGCTATCGCACGCTGGCGACAACGGGACGAAACGCCGCGGCGCGCATTCTGGGCGGCGGCTCCGTTGCGTTTGCCGCCATCGCAGGCGCCATCGCC
>CALLGK010000280.1 GCA_938009905.1 uncultured Acidimicrobiales bacterium
GATTCGCCGACGATGGCCATGGACTCGCCGCGATAGACGTTGAACGACAAATTGCGGACAGCGGCCGCCATGCCCTTCTTGGTCTTGAACGCGACGCTGAGGTCATCGACTGCGAGGAGAGGACTCTCGGTTGACATGTCGCTCCCCTACTCGGTGCCCGACTTCGGGTCGAACGCATCGCGAAGAGCGTCACCCACGAAGTTGATACTGAGAATGATGATCGTCACGATGCCGCCCGGAATCAGCACACGGGATGGGCGCACGTCGAGCGAACCCTTGCCCTCAGCAATCAAGGTGCCAAGCGTGGTGTCTGGAGGCTGCACGCCAAGACCGAGGAACGACAGCGTCGACTCCAAGATGATGGCGGTTCCAGCAAGCAGGGTGATTTCGACGAGCAGGATGCCAACCAGGTTTGGCAGCAGGTGACGGCTGATGATGCGTCCAGCGCCTGCACCGGCAGCACGAGCCGCCTGCACAAACTCCATCTCTTTCAGCTGCAGCACCTGAGCTCGCACAAGGCGAGAGGCTCGCAGCCAGGCAGTGAGGCCGATCAGCACCGCCATGGTGTTGGGGCGAGCGCCGAACTGACGACCGAAGATGATGAGCAGAAGCAGCACCGGGATGGTGAGCATGACGTTCACGAAGAAGCTGAGGACGCCGTCGATGACGCTGCCGAAGTAGCCAGAGACGGCGCCGACGATCATGCCGATCGTGGTGGCCAGAAGGGCCGTGAAGAGGGCGATGCGAAGCGAGAACTGCCCACCTCGCAACGTTCGAGCCAACAGATCGCGGCCGAGGTCGTCCGTGCCGAACGGGTGCTTCCACGATGGACCCTGAGAGCGATCGAGGATGTTGATCTCTTCGATCTCGAAGGCCACGAAGAACGGCCCGATGTAGAACGCAAGCGTCAGCATGATCAGCAGGACCATGCCAAGAATGGCGAGCCGGTGTCGACGGAATCGCTCCCACGCCTGGCGGCCAAGGCTCTCTGGCTTGTCGGACAAGCCCATGTCGTTGACGAGCCGATCTTCAACGATCTCGATCTCGTTATCGAGATCGCCAGGGCGCTCGGTGAGGGCGTCAGTCATAGCGGATCCTCGGGTCGACCAATCCGTATAAGAGGTCGGCCAGCAAATTGAACAGCACCACCAGCGTGGTGATGGCAAACACGATGGCCATGGTGAGATCAAGATCGCCAGCGAAGGTGGCGTCGATCAGGAGGCGTCCGAACCCGGGCCACGAGAAGATGGTCTCGGTGATGAGTGAGCCACCAAAGAGGGCAGCTGCGTTGAGCGACCAGAGCGTGATCGCCGGGATCATCGCGTTGCGGAACAGATGCTTGGTGATCACCTTGCGCTCGCTCACGCCCTTGGCTCTGGCGGTGCGGATGTAGTCGGCGCTCTTGATGTCGAGCACGGCCGCTCGAATGAAGCGGCTGTCGCCGGCCAGCAGCACGAACATGAGGGTGGTGACTGGCAGCACCAAGCTTCGTAACAACTGAAGTGGGGACTCGGTGTGCATTCCGGATGACCAGAACGGTTTGAAGCCGAGATATTTCGGCACCCAGATGGCAAACACCACTTGCAACAAGAGTCCGAAGAAGAACGTGGGCATGGCAAGGCCGAGATAGCTGATGCCAGTGATGGCATAGTCGCCGGCCGAATACTGGCGAAGGGCCGAGTAGACCCCGGCGAAGGTGCCGAGGATGGTCAGCAAGATGAAGGCGGGGCCGGCCAGATACAGCGTGTTGAGGCCGCGCTCCCAGAAGATCTCACTGACGGGCCGCTCACCCTGTGAGGTGGCTTGGCCCATGTCGCCGCTGACGAAGTCGCCGAGCCAGCTGACGTAACGCTCAGGCACGCTCTTGTCGAGTTCGTAGAGATCGATCAGGCGGTCGTATGCAGACTGGTCGCACGTTGCGCATGTCGCGAGCGCATCAAGGGGGTTCGTCACTTCGGCAGCAGCCCAGAACGTGATGAACGTGGCAATGAGCAACACCGGGATGGCGAGGATCAATCGACGAACGGCGAAGATGAACAAGTCTGGTCCCCAAGGAGTCGGGTGATCGCAGCCGATCGCCCAAGACGTGGGCGGCGATCACTGTGGGCGAGAATAGAACGAAACAGGGCGGGCCCGAAAGGGCCCGCCCTGAATCGAAACGTTACCTACTTACTTGAACTGGAAGTCCACGACGTTGGCCAGCGGACCAGCGCCCTGGGCGTCAGGAGCCACACCGGCACCCGACAGCACGCTTGACAGGTAGCCGTAGTAGGAAGGCTTCTGCGTCAGCGGAATCATGAACAAGCCACCTTCGGGATCGACCTCGAGGGTCGTCACGTAGAGGTCAAGCTCGTTGTAGCAAGCCGCACGCTCACCGTCGTCGACGATCGAGTCGCACTCAACCGAGCGAGCATCGAAGTCAGCGTTGGCGTAGCCGTAGGCGTTGTTGCCGGCGCCGGAGCGGTAGGCACCAGCCTGGCCGCCTGGCCATGGGCCACCGACCCAGGCGAACTGCGTGATGTCCCAGACCGTTGGGTCACCCTCGGTTCCACCGGAGTTGGCAGCAGCAAGTGCTTCCTCGGAGAACGGACGCTCACCGAAGTAGGCAGCACCGTCGACGTTGTCGATTTCAATCTCGAAACCGGACTCGGCGAGCTGAGCCTGGATGAGCTGCTGCTGCAGCTCACGGAGGGCGTTACCACCGGTGGTGCCGACCCGCAGGGTCAGACGGCCACGCTCTGGGTGCTCGTAGATGCCGTCACCGGAGTCGCTGTAGCCAGCGGCTTCGAGGTTGGCGATCGCAGCATCAGACTGACGACCTTCGTACATGGCCTGGTGATCCTCGTAAGGACCCTGGTTGGACATCCAGAAGGTGTTGCCGAGGCCGTTGGCTGGCAGCGTGTCACCGAACAGTGGCGTGTAGAGACCCGCCATCACTTCGGTCTTGTCGATGCCGTAGGCGAGTGCTTCACGCACGAGTGGGTCGCTCAGGTGCACGTTGAGTGCGTTGAGGCCCCAGTGCTCGAAGACCGGACCAGCCGACGAAGCAACCGTGAAGTTCTCATCGGTGCTCAGACGCTCACCAAAGGCGAGCTGTGGCTGGGTCATGATGATGTGAGCTTCGCCAGCCTTGAGGGCGTTGATCTGGGTGTCGGTGTCAGCAACAAAGTTGATCTGCACACCGTCGATCAGGGCAACGCCGTCGTTGACGGCATCGGGGCTGTTCGAGCCGTGGTAGGCGTCGTTTCGCACCATGTTCATCTGCACGCCGCGGTCCCATGATTCGAAGATCATTGGGCCGGAGCTTGGAAGCACGCCATCGGCGTTGCTCCACTCAGGCAGGTTGGCGTTCACTTCGTCAGCGTTGGCGCCGTAGGCGTGCGCTGCGTAGATCTCGTTGTAGAAGCCCTTCCAACCAGCGTTGAACTGAGTCATCGTGATCGAGAACTCGGTGTCGCTGTTGATGGTCATCGAGGTGATGAGGTCAAGGCCAGTGCGGTCGCCGAGGAAGTACACGCAGCCTTCGCCGGTGCCGTCGACGATCGAGCCGTCGTCCTCAACTTCACAACCCTCGACGAGGATGTTGTGGGTGTATTCCACATCAGCCGTCGTGAGCGGCGTGCCGTCTGACCACATCAGGCCATCACGCAGGGTGTAGTCGATCTGGACCGAGCCGTCGTCGTTCTGGGTGACGGTGGCTTCGTCTGCGAGCAACTCGGGGTAGTACTCGGTGGCACCGGAGATGCCGTACAGACCTTCGATCATGGCGGAACGAATCCACGACGTGACCGACAGGTTGTTGTTTGGATCGTCGAGGTGCATGTCAGGTGGCTCCTGCTCATGCGCCCAGATCAGGGTGCCGGTGTTGCCACCCTCGTCGACGTCAGGTGCTGGCGGAGCGGTCGTGGTGACCTCTTCCAGCGTTGTGGTGGGCTCGTCGTCGCCACCATCCTCGGTATTTGCATCTGTCTCGGCGTCGTCACCGCTGGCGCTATCACCGTCGCTGCCGCATGCAGCGGCAACCAGGGTGAAGGCAAACAACAGTGCGAGCAGCCGGGCGAGTTTGCTCGTCCGAATCACAGGCTCTCTCTCCTCGTTGGTTCTTCGTGCGAAGGGCGCCGAACCGATGACGTGCAGCAGGCCCTCACAAGCAAGCGAGGTTAGTCAGTGTTGAACCCAAACTGCCTCGCGAACGAGGTGGTTTTTACTCGCAAGTAACTCGTTTGGAACGAAACGACATTTCCGACATCTGGAAATCGCTTGACGTCGAAACGGCCGAAAACCTACTCAGACAGCCGGTATTGAACGATCCGGCTGAAGGACTCAGCCTCGAGGCTCGCGCCTCCAACGAGGGCTCCATCAATATCTGATTGCGTAAGCAATTCATGGGCATTTGTCGGCTTTACCGACCCGCCATACTGAATTCTCACTGACGACGCGGCGTCAGCTCCGAAGGCCTCAGAAACCGTCGACCGAACAAACGCACACATGTCTTGTGCGTCTTCGGCCGAGGCGGTCTTTCCGGTACCGATCGCCCAGATCGGTTCGTAGGCAATCACGAGCGCACCAACCTGCTCGGCTGAGACTCCGGCGAGCCCCGCTTTCACCTGCCCAGCCACCTTCTCTTCTGCGCCACCGGCCTCACGCTCATCGAGCGTTTCGCCGCAGCACATGATCGGAATCATCTCGTTGGCCAGGATCGCTTTCACCTTGGCGTTGACCATCTCGTCGGTCTCGCCAAACACCTCGCGACGCTCGGAGTGGCCGACGATCACGTAGCTCACATTGAGCTTGGCCAGCATTGACGGAGCAACCTCGCCCGTGAACGCCCCCTTCGCCTCAAAGTGGCAGTGCTGGGCACCAACGTGAAACGGTAGACGGTCGGACTCACACACGGTCTGCACCGTGCGGATGTCGGTGAAGGGCGGGTGAAGCGAAATGTCGACCTCTTCGACGTCGTCAACCGTGACGGCGTAGCTGAGCTCCTGGACGAGCTTGAGCGCCTCAAAGTGATTGAGGTGCATCTTCCAGTTGCCACTGATCAACGGCTTGCGACTCATAGGTCTCTCATTTCATCGAACGAACGTGAAGGTTCTCGGCGCGTTTTGGGTTGCCCGGCAACCAGTTTCGCGCCGAGAACGGGAGTTAGCTGGGACGGAGGGCGGCGAGGCCGGGGAGGTC
>CALLGK010000281.1 GCA_938009905.1 uncultured Acidimicrobiales bacterium
GCTGAGTCCAGGAATGCCGATGATCTGCACGTCGTCACCGAATTGTTGGCGGACCTCCACGACCGTGGGGGCTTCTGCACGTCAAAACGGTCACCACGGGGCCCAGAACCACAGCACGACGTCTTGGCCCTCAAGCGAGCCTAGGTCGATCGTGTCGCCAGACAGAGTCTCGAACTCACCACTGAAGGGCGACACAGCGGCCTGCTCAGTCCCAGCGGGCACCGAGCCAACGTTCTCGCTCGTCGTCGCCCCGCATGCGGCCAACGTGAGCGCGGCGGCTGCAGCAACAGCAGCCAAGCGAACTGGTCGGCGGCGAGAGGCGGCGGGGGTGCGAGCCATACGTACCCAACCGATCTCGTGTTCTGGAACATTCCCCGGTTTCTGAATGTTCACTTGTGGGTGTTCACCACTCAGAAGACGACGACCATGGTCCGCGAACCCGAGTCAGCCCTACTACGGTCTGAAGCGTGATGTCATCCCTTCGCACCGCTTTGTTCGCAGCTGCGCTCGTTGCTCTTGTCACGCTGTTTGGCGTCTCGGCCGTTGGCGCACAGGAATCGGTCGATGATCCGGCCGACATCGAGGCTGGGGCAGAGATCTATGCCGTGTCGTGCGCTGGTTGCCACGCCGAAACTGGCGTCGGCTCGCAAAACGGACCTCCGCTCACCGACGCGGCCAACCGGCAGAGCCGGGCCGATCACATCACGCTCATCACCAACGGCGGCAATGGCATGCCGGGCTTCAGCGAGCGCTACACGCCTGAAGAGATCGGCACCGTTGCCAGCTACGTACGGCTTTCCTTCACCGAACAAGAAGCCGCAGCCCAAGACGATGACGAAGAAGCCCTCGACGAGCTGCCCTTCACGGGTTTTGAAGAGAACGTCGCCTTCGTTGGCCTCGCCCTCGTGCTCATCGGCGGCGCACTGATGCTCGTGGCTGACCGCAACCAGGAAACAAAGCCGCTGTTCCTTCGAGTGCGGGCACGCTACTCCGACTCGCCCCGAGCCTCCCGATAGGCAGCTCGCACCGCCGCACCGTCGGCGGCCGGCTCAACCGTTTCACCCTCGCCTAAGCCCCAGCTCGCGGCCGCGGCCGAACCAGAAACCGTTCTGGCTGCCAACACAGCTGCTCCGAGGGCGACCGTCTCGTCGCTGGCTGGCACGTTGATTGGGGCACCCAGCAGATCGGCGCAGCGCTGCCGGTAGGCCGACGAGCGGGCACCGCCGCCGATGAGATTGACCGTGCCGTCGCACGACGGGCCGACGGCCTTGAGTGCATCAAGACCATCGAGCAACCCGCACAGAACACCATCGTGAGCTGCTCGGGCGATGGCCTCGCGTGATGTCGAGGTGCGGAGACCAACCATGGTGCCCGTCGCATCTGGCCGATTCGGCGTGCGCTCGCCATCGAAGTACGGCACCAGCACCGGCTCGGCCACTGTTGCATCAGCCTCGAGCGCCAGGTCGGCCAGTCCAGCAGCATCTGTGCCAAGCCAGGCTGCGACGGTATCGGTCACCTTCGTGGCGTTGAGGGTGCAAACCAGCGGCAGAAAGCCTCCGACGGCGTCTGCGAACCCGGCGACGGCTCCCGATGGATCAACCGCCGGCGTGTCGGAGACGGCGTAGACCGTGCCAGACGTGCCGAGAGACATGGCCACGTCTCCGGCTGCCAACCCAAGCCCGAGGGCACCAGCCATGTTGTCGCCCGTCCCGGCACCAACCACAACGCCATCGGGCAAACCAAGCTCACCAGCGGCAGTCGCGGTGAGCGTTCCCACCGGCGCATCATGGCCGGCCACCTCCGGCAGCTTGCCGAGCCATGCTTCTCCGTCAGGCACGACTCGCTCGAGCAGGTTGGCTCGATAGTTGTTGCTGGCTGGGTCAAACCAACCAGTGCCCGATGCGTCACCGCGATCGGTCACGTGACGATCGGTGAGGCGCCACGTGAGATAGTCGTGCGGCAACATCACCTTCGCCACCCGATCGAGGACCGACGGATCGGTGCGGGCAAACCAGGCCAATTTGGCAATCGTGAAGCTGGCAACGGGAACGCTGCCACACGACCGAGCCCACGTGTCAGCACCGAGCTCGTCAACGAGCGCAGTGGCGTCCTCGGCGGCCCGCGTGTCGTTCCACAGCGGAGCAGGCGCAACTACCGCACCCGCGTCATCGAGCAGCACGCAGCCGTGCTGCTGGCCAGCGACGGCGATGCCCACCACATCAGCCCGGCACTCCCCCAGCTGGCCCATGGCCTCAGCAATGGCGGCCCACCACGAGACCGGGTCTTGCTCACTAACCGGTGGTTGCGTCGCTGGGTGGCGAGCCGAACCAGTGGCGACGAGGTCGCCGCTGTCGAGGTCGCGAGCCTCGACCTTGACCGACTGGGTCGATGAATCGACGCCGATCACCAACGGCATCAGGCGATTCTCTCGATGTAGCGGGCGACGAGGTTCTCAAGCCGTTCCTGCTGGCCAGAACGCCGAGTGATCTCGGGTTGGTCCATGGCTCGGTCTCGAAGGTCGCCGAGTGAGGTTTTGCCGCCGAGGATTCCGGTGCCGAGTTCGCCATCCCAGTCGCCGTAGCGAGCGTCGACGATGTCGGTGAGTGCGCCGTCTTCCAGCATCGCAGATGCGGCAAGCAGGCTGCGGGCCAGCGTGTCCATTCCACCGATGTGGCCGTGGAAGAGATCTTCCCGGTCGATCGACTGGCGACGCAGCTTGGTGTCGAACATGAACCCGCCAGTGTCGAAGCCGCCACCCTTCAAGATCTCGTAGGTACCGAGCGTCATGTCTTCGACCGACATCGGGAACCGATCGAGGTCCCACCCAAGACGGTCATCACCCTGGTTGGCATCGACGCTGCCGAAGATGCCGGACTGCACGGCAACGGCTACTTCGTGGGCGAAGTCGTGACCCGAGAGGGTGGCGTGGTTGACCTCAATGTTGACCCGCACTTCGCCGAGCAAGTCGTACTTCTGGAGAAAGGCGAAACACGTCGCCACGTCGAAGTCGTATTGATGCTTCGTTGGTTCACAGGGTTTTGGTTCGAGCAGGATCGTGCCTTCGAACCCGATCTTCTTCTTGTGCTCGACCACCATGGTGAGGAACCGAGCAAGCTGGTCTTGCTCGCGGGCGAGGTCGGTGTGCAGCAGCGAGTCGTATCCCTCTCGCCCGCCCCACAACACGTAGTTCTCGCCGCCCAATCGGTGCGTTGCCTCAAGCGCAAGACACACCTGGCCGGCGGCGTACGCAAACACCTCGGGGTCGGGATTGGTCGACGCACCGGCCTGATACCGGGGGTTCGAAAATACGTTGGCGGTGCCCCACAGCAATCCGTTGCCGAGGCGCTCCATGTGGCCGGCCGCTTCGTCGACCATCACCTCGAGGTTGGCCGCCGACTCAGCAAACGTGGCGCCCTCTGGCGCAATGTCGCGGTCGTGGAACGACCAGAACGGCACGCCGAGCTTCTCGAAGAACTCGAAAGCCGCGGACATCTTCTGTTTGGCGGCTTCGATCGGGTCGCCAGGGTCGGTGATCCACGGACGGTCGAGGGTGCCGGCTCCGAAAATGTCGGCCCCATCCCACGAAAAGCTGTGCCAGTAACAGACGGCAAACCGCAGGTGGTCGCGCATCGTCTTGCCCGCCACGACGCGATCGGCGTCGTACCACCGAAAGGCCAGCGGGTTGTCCGAATCGGGCCCTTCGTAAGGAATGGGGCCAGAGACAGTGGGAAAGAACTCGGTCATGAACAGTCCTGATCGTGAGTGGAGCGACGCGACACATTCTGGCCTGTGGGAAACCTGTTCGCCTCGGACTCGATTCCTCACCGTCTGATGGGTACCATCACCCACGGCGACAATTTCATCGGCGGCCCGAGACCTACCCCCAACGACCGAACGTCACTCTTTGATTCGCATGAATGTCCAGGAAGCCGAGACCTCCGTGCTGTCGCTCCTCAGCGACCTCGTGTTCGTGCTTGAACACCGTCCAGGGTCTGACTGGATCGATCTCGCGACCCAAGTGCTCGATCATCACGATCCGCCGATCGATCCGGGGCTGCTTGAACCATGGCACATCGGCCTCCAGCTGCACTGCCGCACCGTGCTGAAAGCCATGACAACCGCCGACGTCGACGCCATTGCAGACGGTCTCCGAGCGATTCGTGCACTCGACCAGATCGATCAGCATCTGCCGGCCCAGCGAGCCGATGCCGAAGTGCTGCTGACCGAGCCAGACATCGATCTGACGGTCCTCTAGAGGCCGTTCCTGCCCTGCTCACCACCGATTGGTGTGGTGAGACGGTCGCAACTGGTCACCTCAGCACACCAATCCGGGTATTGAGGGGAAAACAAGAGAACCCGCTCCTCCGAAGAGAGAGCGGGTCTTGGCCCTTGTGGGCTTTTGCTCCGGGGGTGAGGCTCGAACTCACGACCCACTGATTAACAGTCAGTTGCTCTGCCAACTGAGCTACCCCGGAATGGACTGCCGCAGGATAGCAAGCTCGCTGCGGGTTTGGAGGCCGAATTTGGATCTAGTCGAGATAGTCCCTCAGCTTGTCGCTCCGAAGCGGATGTCGGAGCTTTGCCAGCGTCTTTGACTCGATCTGACGGATGCGTTCACGCGTAACGCCAAACTCGCGGCCGACCTCTTCAAGCGTGCGCGGACGGCCATCAACCAAGCCGAAACGAAGCCGCACAACCTCTGATTCTCGGTCGGAAAGATCGTCGAGAACTTCCTGCACCGCCTTGGCCAAAAGCTTGCGTGCCGCCACGTCGAGTGGCGCCGCCCCCTTGTCGGGGATGAAGTCGGCCATCGACGTGTCGTCTTCGTCGCCAATCGGCGAATCGAGCGACAGTGGGTCTTGTTGGGCGATCCGAAGGATCTCGGCCACCTTCTCTTCTGGAAGGTCGACCGCCTCGGCGAGTTCGGCCAAGGTTGGCTCACGCTCGAGCTTCTGAAGCATCGTGCGCTGGGCCCGCACCACCTTGTTGATCGACTCGACCATGTGCACCGGCACACGAATGGTGCGGGACTGATCGGCGATGGCTCGGGTGATGGCCTGACGAATCCACCACGTGGCATACGTCGAGAACTTGAACCCCTTGGAGTAGTCGAACTTCTCGACGGCTCGCATCAACCCGAGGTTGCCCTCTTGGATCAGATCGAGGATTGGGACGCTGCGACCCACATAGCGCTTCGCAATCGACACCACGAGGCGGAGGTTTGCGGAAGTGAGCTCTCCCCTGGCTCGGTCGCCGTCAGCCACGGCCCGTCGCAGCATGCGCTGCTCGACGCGATCCATGGTGGTCCAGGCATCGGACGAGATGAGCTCAGCCACATGCACACCGGCTTCGGCGCCGGCTTCGATGCGCTTGGCCAGCGACACCTCTTCTTCTGCGCTCAGGAGCGGCACCTTGCCGATTTCCTTGAGATACATGCGCACCGGATCAGATGATCCGCTGGCCCGAGCCATGGCCGTCGCTGCAACTCGTGACGCATCGACCTTCTTGGTTCGACGCCGACGAGGGACGGTGACGGCGTTGCCGTTTGTTGATTGCTCTGGGGCTTCAGTTGTCTCGGCCACGACAGGATCGTCGTCGAAGGCAATCTCGCTCGACACCAACCACTCTTTGACCTCGGCCAGGAGCGTTGGGGTGAGCTCGACTCGCGGCATCACGTCGACCACATCGTCTGGCGTAAGCGGGCGACCTACCCGAGCGCGCAAGATCAGCCTGTCGCGGTGCTCGTCGGTGAACGACGATGTCGTTGCAACAACTGGCTGATCGGTCAACTGTCCCCCTCGCTGGCTGGCTGCAACCAACTTAGCAAGGAGTGAACGGCAGGGACCCTTCGCTCGGGATCTCGGACCAGCTCAAGCTGTTCTCGATACCAGCGCAGGTCGGCATTGACTTCACGCAAGTCGTCTGAACTAGCCGATGTACGCATGCGGCGAACGCAATCATCGATGCGTCGCTGCAGGTATGAGCCCCACAGCTGAGCAGCAACATCGTCTGGTTCGTTTGGTGATTCTTCAACGGCTAGCTGCTGAACGATGTCGGCCAGATCGGGTTCGGCTTGGGCCACCAGCTCATGGATCGAGTCGTATTGACCAAGCAGATGGTGGATCGTGGCGTAGGTGTCGTCGGCAAACAGTTCGGTGGTGATGAGCGCGTTCATTTCGTCGCCTCGTTGCACCGCAAGCTTCATCGCTTCGAGCTCTGGCCCTTCGCGCCGACGTCGAGGGCGCACCACCGCCCTCTCCTTGCGACCCCGGTTCTGAGCGCCAGCCTTCGGGCCCTGCTCGAGGATGCGACGGACGAGATCCGGCTCGAGCCGGCAATGGCTGGCGATGTCCATCGCGTACTGGTCACGAACCAACGCGTCGGGGTGCTCGGCCACCATGGCCAATGCCGACTCTGCGGTTTTGGCTCGCCCCTCGGCGGTCGACAAGTCGCCGGCCGACAGAGCCCGCTCGACTCGGAAGGCTAGGAACGGCTTCGCCTCGGTGACGGCCCGTTCGAGTTCGGCTGGATCCGAGCGAGCGAGATCGCCAGGGTCGACACCGTCTGGAAGGTCGGCAACCGCCACATCGAGCGAGTGCTTCTTTTCCCACTCGTAAAAACGGGCGGCCGCGTTCTGACCGGCTGCGTCGGCGTCGAACGCCAAGACGACCCGATTCGCGAAGCGGCTCAGCAACTTGACGTGGTCTTCAGTGAGGGCCGTGCCGCACGTAGCAACGGCCCGAGGCACCTTGGCTTGCGAGAAGCCGATGACGTCGGTGTATCCCTCGCAGACGATCACCTCGTCGGCTTCGACAACCGCCGTCTTTGCCCAATTGAGCCCGTAGAGGATGCGGCTCTTCTGGTACACGCCCGAGTCTGCTGAGTTGCGGTACTTCGCGGGGTCGTCTGAGCCCGGCAGAATTCGGCCGCCGAACCCCATTGCCCGGTCTTGGGCGTCGAAGATTGGGAACAGCACGCGGCCTCGGAAGAAGTCGTAGCGACCACCTCGTCGATTGAGCTTGCCAAGACCGGCATCGATCCAGTCGTTGTCGCTGAGCTTCGGATTGCTCTTCTTGAGCGCACGCGAGAGCTGGTCCCACTCATCGGGAGCCCAGCCGATGCGATATGCCTTCACGATCTCGGCGTCGTAGCCCCGCTGACGCAAGTAGCTGCGAGCAGCGCCGGCATCAGGGCTGTTCATCAGCCGGTCGTGATACCAATCGACGGCTTGATCAAGCAGCTCGTGCAGGCGGGCTCGCCGCTTGCGGTCTTCCCCCTCGTGTTTGTCTGTGTAGTTGAGCGTGATGCCGGCCTTGCCGGCGAGGAACTCAACCGCACCAACAAAGTCGAGCTGCTCCTGCTCGCGGACAAAGGTGATGGAGTCGCCCTTGGCCTGGCAGCCGAAGCAGTAATACAGGCCCTGCTCAGCGTTGACGGAGAACGACGGCGACTTCTCGGTGTGGAATGGGCACAGACCGGTGAACCGCCGACCAACGCGCTTGAGCTGGGTGTAGCTCGAAATGATCTGCACGATGTCGGTCTGATCCCTGACCCGTGCGATGTCGTCGTCGACGATCCCCACCCTGTGAAACTACCGCTGCCCCATGACAATCACCTGAGCGGCCGCCAGACGTGCGATCGGCACCCGGTACGGCGAGCACGACACATAGTCGAGCCCCGCCTGCACAAACAGCTCGATCGATGCCGGATCGCCACCGTGTTCCCCGCAGACGCCGATCTTGATGCCGTCGTTGGCAGCCCTGGCCGCCGAGGTTGCGTTGGTAACGAGGGCACCGACGCTGCCCGGGTCAATGGTCTCGAACGGGTTGGCGTCGATCAGCCCACGATCGAGGTAGGCCCCCATGATGCGGCTCTCCACGTCGTCACGGCTGAACCCGAAGGTCATCTGCGTGAGGTCGTTGGTGCCGAAGCTGAAGAAGTCGGCCGTCGGAGCAATCGACTCGGCGAGCAACGCGGCCCGAGGAGTTTCAATCATCGTGCCAACCTTGATGGCGGCCCGATCAACGCCAACCGCAGCGATCTCTTCGTCGATCCACGTGGTGACTAGCGCAAGCTCGCGGCCGTCGATGATGAGCGGCACCATGATCTCGACGTGCGGGTCGCCGCCAGCAGCAAGACGAGCCTCAACGGCCTTGGCCACGGCTCGGGCCTGCATGCGATAGAGGCCGTCTTTGATGATGCCGAGGCGCACCCCTCTTGTGCCGAGCATGGGGTTCTCTTCCTCCCACTGGCGAGCCCCATCGAGCAGTGCGGCTCCCGCGTCGTCGAGCTCGCCCTTGGCCTCAGCCACGATCAGCTCTTCGATGTTGGGAAGGAACTCATGCAGTGGCGGATCGAGTAGTCGAACCGTTACCGGCAGCCCGTCCATGGCTTCGAGCAAGCTCGTGAAGTCGTCGATCTGAAGTGCCTCAAGCTGATCGAGTGCTGCGGCCTCTGCTGCATCATCTGCGGCCAGAATCATGGCCTGCACCGCAGGCAGACGATCGCCGAGAAACTGATGCTCGGTTCGGCACAAGCCGATGCCCTCGGCGCCGAACTCACGAGCTTTGGCGCCATCGGCCGCCGTGTCGGCGTTGGCTCGAACGCCAACGGCGGTGCCCCGGATCTCGTCGGCCCAGCCGAGGAGCAC
>CALLGK010000282.1 GCA_938009905.1 uncultured Acidimicrobiales bacterium
TCGGTTCGCTCATCTGCGAGGGCGATGTCTTCGTCTGTCTCTGGCTCGTACTCGAAGCCGAACACGTTCTGCGTCGGGCTGATCAGGTCGACCACGATGTCTGTCTCGATCCAGGCGACGGACAGATCGGCAGCGCCGTGCTCGTGGGCCCCGAGGCCGCTCGACCCTTCCTCATCGTCGTGGTCGTCATGGTCGTCACCATTCTCTTCATCATGGTCTTTGTCGCCATCGTCGTCGTGCTCTTCATCACCGTGCTCTTCGTCGTCGTGATCCTCAGCTCCGTGATCGTCGTCGTCGATGAGGGCCGCCTCGTCGGGGGTCGAGTCGCCAGCAGCTTGGCCGGATGAGCCACAGGCGCCCAGCACAAAGATCAACGCGGACAGAGCGACCACAAAGACAGGCATCGTGCGGCGGGCATCGTTCGTCCCTACGGGTGTCTCATCAAACTTGCTGGTTGTGAGATCTGAAGACATCGGACGCTCCTTGGGTCGCGAGATGTCGCGCAAAGCAGCAGTCGGCGGCGTGGGCGAGATCGTGAGCGACGATAGTGAGAATGATTATCACTCCCGATCATGGGGTGCTGACTCGCCAAGCGGCCAACGGGGTCAAGTTTCCCCGCGCGTGAGCCTTGTTGCGTGCACCAAACCATGCACAGCTGGTGCGTGCACGCACGTTCGCCACACCAGTTGGATCGCGATCGATCAGTCGGTGCGCCGCTTCTCAAGCACAAAGCCCGGAAAGCCCTGTTGTGCCACCTCGTCGAGGCGATCGAAATAGTGCGAGCCTGCGAGGTGGGCCAGGAACTGTCGAGGTTTTCCAGGGATGTTTGCGCCCGTGTACCACGACTTGGCCAGCGGGTAGAGGCTGCGATCGGCCAACGTGTTGACCTCCTCGACCCACGCATCCTCTGCCTCAGCCGTTGGCTCGATGGCACCAATTCCCTCTTTGTCGAGGTGACGCATGCACGACTCGATCCAATCCACTTGAAGCTCACCGCCCTTTGGCATCGTGAACAACACGCCGGGCGAGGTTGGGCCATGAATCATGAACATGTTGGGGAATCCCTCGACGGCAAGCCCGAGGTAGTTCCCGAACCGTTCTTCCCAAACGTCTTTCAGGCTGACACCGTTTCGACCCTTCGGGTTGAGCCGAAGCATCGAGCCGCTGACTGCGTCGAAGCCGGTAGCGAGCACCAGCATGTCGATCGGGTGCTCGGCGTCCTTCGTGATCACGCTCGTGGTCGTGAACCGCTCAATCGGGTCGTTTCGTAGATCGACGAGCTCGACGTTGTTGCGGTTGAACGTCTCGAAGTAGCCGTTGTCGAGGATCAGCCGCTTGGTGCCGAGGTGATAGTCGGGTTCGAGCTTCCGAGCGGTCTCCGCATCGTCGACAGTGTCGCGGATCTTGCCTTTGACGAACTCCGAGATTTCGTTGTTGAGCTCGGCGTCGACCAGCACGCCCACGTAGCTGTCGATCAGCAGATACATGCCACCGAGCGCCCACATCTCTTCGTATCGAGCATGTCGTTCCTCTGGCGTGAAGTCACGGGCCTTCAGCCTGTTGAGCTCGAACGGCCATCCGCCTCGTCGACGCATCGACTGATCGAGAGCGGGCCAGTCCTCGCGGTACTTCGCGAGCAGGGCTGGATCGAGCGGCTTGTTGCGCGCTGGCAATGCGTATTGCGGTGTGCGCTGGAACACCGTGACGTGGTCGGCTTCTTTCGCGATCTCGGGGATCGACTGCACGCCAGACGAACCGGTACCACTCACGCCCACTCGCTTGCCATCAAACGACACGGGCTCGTGAGGCCAGCGCCCGGTGTGATGGGTATCGCCGGCGAAGTCGTCGATACCGGGGTAGTCGGGCGTGTGGGCCACGAAGAGCGCACCCATAGCGCAGATGAGGAAACGGGCACTCACGGTCTCGCCGCCGTCGGTCTCGATCGTCCAGCGCTGGTTCGCCTCGTCGTAGCGGGCGTCTGTCACCACCGTGTTGAGCTGGATGTCCTTGTGCAGGTCCAGCCGGTCCGAAACGAACTCGAGATAGGCAAGCACGTCGGCCTGCGACGACTGGGTCTCGGTCCACTCCCATTCGTCGACCAGCTCTTGAGAGAACGTGTAGGCGTAGAAGGGCGTTGGCGGAGCATCGACTCTGGCACCTGGATAGCGATTGAACCACCATGTGCCGCCCACACCGCCGGCGCCGTCGAACACCTTCACCGATAGTCCGGCATTGTCTCGAAGATGGTGGAGGGCGTAGAGACCGCCGAACCCGGCGCCGATCACGATCGCATCGAGCTGTTGCATCACATCACTCAATCACGACTCACGCACGGTGAGCACATTTGTCAGAAGGGCGAGACGGCCATCCCGCGCTTCGACAGAGCTCATCTGGCAGGCCTAGCGTCGCGATTCTGACGACAAGGGAGCATGCCATGCCCAAGTTCTGGGCTCCCATTGGCCGGGGCGATGCAACAGCGATCGCCGATCGAGCCCGACAGCTTGAGGATCGCGGCTACGCCGGGGCCATCGGCAACCAGGTGTACGGCCCACCCTGGGCCAGCATGGCCGTTACCGCCAGCGCCACGACAACGCTCGGCCTCCAGAGTGGTATTGCCATGGCCTTCACTCGGTCGCCATTCGAGACGGCGTGTGCCGCATTGGAACTCGACCAGATCAGCAACGGGCGCTTCACGCTCGGTTTGGGCACGGCTCCCAAGACCTGGACGGAAGACTTCTTCGACGAAGCATTCGATCCGCCGATCGGCCGACTTCGTGAAGTCATCGAAATCGTGCGGCTTGTTTGCGAAGTCGCAGCGTCGGGCGACGAGACGATTCCCGACTACCACGGCACGCACTACGACCTGTCGTTCGCAGGCCTTCACCCCAACTTCGGTTCAGACGCTCGGCTGGTGCCGATCTGGATTGCTGCGCTCCGCGAGCGATTGTGTGAGCTCGCCGGAGAAACTGCAGACGGCTTCATCGGGCACTCGATCTGGTCGCGGTGGTGGCTTCTCGAACGAGCGCTACCCGCTGTTCGCAGAGGGGCCGATCGGGCTGGGCGGAACGTCGATGACCTGCACGTCCAGCTGTGGTTGACCGCATCCATCGATGCCGATCGAGACCTTGCCGCACGCCGGGCACGAGGGAATGTGGCCTTCTATGCCTCGATCCCGAGCTACCACTCATACTTCGATGCCCACGGGTTCGGCGACCTGTTCAACACGCTGGTGGAGGCTCGACGCTCCCAGTCTCTGGCCCAAGTAATCGATCTCGTCCCGCTCGAGGCGGCGCGAACGTTCGCCGTTTGCGGCACCCCCGATGAGGTCGGCGCCGAGATCGAGGTCATCAACGAGCACGCAGACTCGCTCTGCGTCAAACCACCGCTGTGGGGCATCGAGCAAGCTGACGCAGCGCACCAGGCAGAACAGCTCGAGCAACTCTTATTGGGGTAGAGCCAACTCTGTTGCCAAGGAGCAGGCCTCGTCAGCTTCGAGGAAGCTCGTGTTCGGGGTCGTACACGCCGTGGGCATGCCGAACCGCTGGGCAGCTGGCGCCGTACGCATCGATCGTGAAGCCATCGACGTGATCAGCGAAGCGTCCCTCGACATAGCCGAGACAGACCCGTTGGCCCGTGCGGAACCCCATGCTCGCTGAGGTGACGAAGCCGACGGCCTCGCCGTCGACGCGGATCGGGGCAGACGGCGGTGGATCGCCAGCAGCACCGGGCATGTTCGAGACATCGACGGTCCAGACCCCGTAGCTCCAACCGACGGGTTGGTCGGCCATGGCTTTGGCTGCATCTCGGCCGAGGAAGTCGCCCT
>CALLGK010000283.1 GCA_938009905.1 uncultured Acidimicrobiales bacterium
AGGCCGCCACTTCTGCTCCGGCATGGACCTCGAGGTCTTCGCCGGCAACGACTCGATCCAGCCCACCGCAGACGCCGGTCATCGCAGTCGCCGCAACGAACGATTCCGATCGACGGCCATGAAGTTGCAAGAGACGTTTTCTTGCATGGAGAACGCCCGTATGCCCGTGATGGCGGCCATTCAGGGGGCCTGCATCGGCGGCGGCATCGACATGATCAGCGCCTGCGACATGCGCTACGCGACCGAAGACGCCTACTTCTCGATCCACGAGATCAACATCGGGATGACGGCTGACGTGGGCACCTTGCAACGGATGCCAATGCTCGTCGCCGAGGGCATCGTGCGAGAGCTGGCCTACACGGGTCGAAAGTGGAGTGCACAAGAGGCGTTGCAGCATGGCTTCGTCAACGCCGTGTTCGCCGACCACGACACGATGGTGTCGTCGGTACTCGAGACGGCGGCTGAGATCGCATCGAAGAGCCCGATGGCTATTTGGGGCACGAAGCAAACGATGCACTTCACCCGCGACCACAGCGTCAATGAGGGCCTTGAATACATTGCGAACTGGAACGCTGCGATGTTCGACACAGACGACATGGCTGAAGCCTTCTCGGCCCAAATGGAGAAGCGCGAGGCCGACTTCCCCGACCTGTTCCGCCTCAGCGAAGGTCTTGGGTGAGATGGGTCCCAATCTCTTCTGGGGTCGCCGTTGGCTCGAATCGACTGACTGCGTTGCCCTCGGCATCGATCAAGAACTTGGTGAAGTTCCACGCAACGTCTGAGCTTTCGCCCTCACCGGGCTGTTGCTCACGAAGCCATGCGTAGAGCGGTGCCGCGGCATCGCCATTGACGTCGATCTTTGAGAAAATCGGAAAGTTGACGTCGTAGTTCGAGCTTGCGAATTCCTTGATCTCGGCGTCCGAGCCCGGCTCTTGATTACCGAACTGGTTGCACGGGAACCCGAGGACGACCACGTCGTCGTTGTCGTTGTGAAGCGCACGCAGACCTGCGTACTGAGGGGTGAGGCCTCAATGTGAGGCGACGTTGACCACCACGGCACGCTTGCCCCGGAACTGCTCGAACGACACGGCTTCGCCGTCGATCGACTGCATCTCGAAATCGTAGAAATTCATGTCGCCTGTCTATCAGGCGACCGCCTTACTCGTTGCCGACGACGGCCTCGATCGCATCGGCGTACTTCGCCAGGGCGGCTTCTCGTTGGGTTGGCAAGTGCCCAGATGGGAACAGGTCGGAGTTCGGCGAGTACCCCTTCAAGAGTTGGCGAGCCAACGTGATCTTGTGCACCTCGGTGGGGCCATCGGCGATGGCCATCACCTGCGCAGCCACCATTTGCCCCGAGAAGGGCATTTCGTTCGAGATACCGAGCGCTCCGTGCAACTGCATCGATCGTTGCACAACGTCGTAGTACACAACCGGCATCGCTGACTTCACCGCTGCGATGTCTTTGCGCACGACCTTGTAGTCCTTGTGCTTGTCGATCAGCCATGCGGTGCGAAGGACAAGAAGTCGGAACTGCTCAATCTGAATCCAGCTGTCGGCCACCTTCTCTTGGGTCATCTGGAGCGATGCCAGTGGGCCGGTCCGTGTGTCTCGCGAGACGGCTCGCTCGCACATCATGTCGAAGGCCTTCTTGACCTGCGCGATGGTGCGCATGGCGTGATGGATTCGACCGCCACCCAGGCGAGTCTGGGCAATCACAAAGGCGCCGCCCTCGTCGCCGAGGAGGTGGTCGGCCGGTACGCGGACATTGTCGTAGTGGATGTAGGCGTGGGTGCCTTCACCAGCTTCCTCGGTGCCAACGCCAACGTTGCGGATGATGTTGAGACCCGGTGTGTCGGCAGGGACGATGAACATCGACATGCCCTGGTAGGCGCTCACGTCTGGGTTGGTGACCACCATCGAGATGAGGAACGAGGCGAAGCGTGCGTTCGACGAGAACCACTTGTAGCCATTGATGACCCACTCATCGCCATCCTTGATGGCCGTGGTCTTGAACAGCGTCGGATCGGCTCCGGCGTGCGGTTCTGTCATCGAATAGCAGGACGAGATCTGGCCATCCAAAAGTGGCTGCAGGTACTTCGCCTTCTGTTCGTCTGTCCCGTAGTGGGCCAGGATTTCTGCGTTGCCTGAGTCGGGCGCCTGGCATCCGAACACCGAGGGAGCCCAGCTGGCTCGGCCCAAGATCTCGTTGAGCAAGGCCAGCTTCACCTGGCCATAGCCCTGGCCTCCAAGTTCGGGTCCGAGGTGACAGGCCCAGAGCTTGCGGTCTTTGACTTCCTGTTGGAGCGGGCGAATGACCGCCATCGCCCGTTCGTCAGTCTTGTCGTATGGGTTGCCAAAGACGTGCTGAAGAGGCTCGACCTCCTCTCGCACGAAGGTGTCGACCCAGTCGAGTTGTTCCTGATATTCGGCGTCCGTTTCGAAGTCCCACATGAACCGGACGCTAATCCGTTACGACAGCGCGTCTCGAATTTCGCGTTTGAGGATCTTGCCTGAGGCATTGCGAGGGAGTTGCTCGGTGACGATCTCAACCCGTGATGGAACCTTGAACGAGGCGAGGCGAGTTCGTACGTGTTCCTGCAGCGCTTCGGCGGAGAGCGTCTCCCCTGGCTTGACCATCACGGTCGCCGCCACCTCCTCGCCTAGGCGTTCGTGGGGCAACCCGTAGACGGCTGCTTCATAGACCGAATCGTGTTCGTAGATCGCAGCCTCGACCTCGGCGCAGTACACGTTTTCGCCACCTCGCAGAACCATGTCCTTCGCTCGGTCCATCACATACACGAAGCCGTCCTCATCGATGCGGCCCAAATCGCCAGAGCGCAGCCAGCCGTCAACGATCGTCTCGGCCGTTGCTTCTGGCCGGTTCCAGTAGCCCGAGATGAGATTCGGCCCCTTGAACCAAATCTCTCCCATCTCGCCGGTCTCGAGCACGTTGCCTTCTGGGTCGGTGACGCGCATCTCGAGGATGGGTAAGCAGCGACCGGTCGAGTCTGGGTGACTCACAAAGTCGTTGCCAGCGTTTTGGGGCCCGTAGGCATTCGTTTCGGTCATGCCGTAGCCAAGACCAGGCCGGCCGTTGCCAAACTCGTCGTCGATGCGCTTCACCAGCTCGGGTGGCATCGGAGCGCCACCGCCGCCGATCGACACGAGCGACGAGGTATCGCGCTCGGCGAAGCTCGATGACTCGATCAGATCGAAGCTCATGGTGGGAACGCCAACAAAGTTTGTGATGCGCTCACGCTCAATCAGTTCAAGAGCTCGTTCTGGGTCCCACTTGTACATCATGACCAGTCGTGCGCCGCTGACGAAGCTGCCGAGCATCACCGGGACGAGACCGGTGACGTGGAAGAGGGGCACAGCAAGAATGAATGCCGGCGAGGCCGAGGCCGCAGCCTGTTCCTCGGTTGGCGGCTCGGTGAGGCCACCAACAGCCGCTCGACCAGCGAATGCTAGGAGGGCAGACAGCACGGCGCGATGGGTTGATACGGCACCCTTTGGCCGCCCTGTCGTGCCAGAGGTGTACAGAATGGTGACGTTGTCGTCTGGCTCGATCTCGACCTCTGGCATGGTGGCCTCGGAATCGAGCAGCTCCTCTAGCAGCTTCACCCCATCGGGTAGCTCACCTTCAGCCCGCACGGCTACGAACGTGCAGTCGAGGCTCTGTGCCTTGTCGCCAAGACGGGCGAGTCGCTCGCTATCGATCAGACAAGCGACTGATCCGGAGTCTTCAATGCCAAAGGCGAGCTCGTCGGTCTGCCACCAGGCGTTGAGCGGCACGGCCACCGCACCAACGGAGGTGATGGCCACAAAGCTCGAGATCCACTCTGGGTAGTTGCGCATGGCAATGCTGACGCGATCGCCCTTGGCCACGTTCAGGTCGTTGACCAACATCGCACCGATCCGACCGGCTTGAGCGAGGACGTCTGCGACGCTCCAACGTTCGTCTTCGTACACGAGAAACTCGGCGTCGCCGCGCAGCGATGCAAGGTCGAACAGAGCCCGGATCGATGGTGGCGTACCGGCGAAGACCTTCATGGGTACGCCGCGCACATCGGCGTCGACCAGCTCAAACATGGTGTCGGGGGCACAGACCGCAGCTACGGCCTCGGGGAAGCTCAGAGTTGTCACGAGCCCCAGTGTGGCTAGTGGATGTGGCGAGTGCTACTCGTCGAGTTCCTCGACGAGGTTGCTATCGGCGGCCAAGGCGCCAGCCATGATGACGGCCCGGGTGTAGACCGCCTCGAAGTAGTGTTGCGCATTCGCTTCTTGGCCCGTGAGTGGCGGCTTACCGAGCGAGGCCGGGATCGACACAGGATCGGTCGTAACGCCAACTTTGTTCTGTTCGTTTGGCAGCTTCGAGGGGTCGCCCCAGAAGTCGCGGGCGGCCTTTGCGCTGTTCTTGCGGCGCCGCTTGTTCGATCGCTTTTGGGAACGACCACCGTTGTTTTTCCGGTTGCGATTGCCGCCGTTGCGACCGCGGTTGTTGTCGTTCATGCCAGCACCTCTTCTTCGTCCGCAATCAGGGCGTCGGCATCAATGCCGAGTGCAGCCTGAATCTGTGATGCATCGAGGTCTTCAACCGAACTCGACTTGGGAAGCACCAGATCAGCGATCTGTCGCTTGCCAGCAACGACTTCTTCGACTCGTTCGTCGACGGTGCCAGGGCACACAAGGCGATGGCAGACGACGGTCTTTTCCTGACCGATTCGCCAGACGCGGTCTCGGGCCTGATCTTCAACGGCCGGGTTCCACCAACGGTCGTACAACACCACGTGATTTGCTGCCGTGAGGTTGAGGCCGGTGCCACCAGCCTTAAGCGACAGCACGAGAGCGCCCGCCCCGTCAGACTTCTGGAACTCATCGACCATGCGGTCGCGAGCGCCACGAGCAAGCCCACCGTGGTAGCAGGTGATCTTCTTGCCGGTTCGTTCGCTGAGGTAACCAGCCAGCTTCTCTCCCCACGATGCAAAGTGGGTGAAGATCAGGACCTTCTCGTTTGCGGCGAACACGGTGTCGACGATCTCGTTGACCCGAGCCAGCTTGCCGGAACGACCATCGAGGCCCTTGTCGTCTTCTCGATAGTTGACCGGATGGTTGCAGATCTGCTTGAGCGCCGTGATGGCGGCCAGCACTGCGCCCTTCTGGCGAGGTGTGTCGTCGCCCTCTGTCGTCTCAACGACGAGCTTGTCGAGCACGGCTTGATACAGGCCGATCTGCTCGGCGGTCATAGCGCAGTGATCGAGTTCGTCGATGCGATCTGGCAGTTCGGCCGCGATTGCAGGTTCAGCCTTTGTGCGGCGGAACACCAGGATGCCGTTGAGCGCCATCAACGCACTTTCGGCTGCTGCGGTTCGATCGGCGTTTGTCGCAGACAGCTGGGAGATGAAGGCGCTCCGGTTGCCCACAAGACCAGGGTTGGCCCAATCGAGGATGGCCCACAGATCGCCCAGGCCGTTCTCGATTGGCGTACCGGTAAGTGCGATGCGGGAGCGGGCATCGAAGCGACGCAACTGTTGGGCCGTCTCTGACGCGGGGTTCTTGATGGCCTGTGCTTCGTCGAGCACGACCTTGCCCCAGGATATCTTCGAGAGATCGTCGACGTCTCGCACGGCTGTGCCGTAGGTGGTGATGACGAGATCGCTGCGGTCGACCATGCGAGGAATGTCGATGGCCTCGGCTCGATTGGCGCCGTGGTGAACCGTGACCCGGACTCCGCCAACGAAGCGCTTCGCCTCTGCTGCCCAGTTGCCGACGACGGCGGGGGGTGCGATGACGAGTGTTGGGCCGGTGTCTTTGGTGAGCCCGATGTGCGCAAGCATCGTCGGGGTTTTGCCAAGGCCCATGTCGAGGGCAAGACAGCCGCCAAGGCCAGCGCTGTCGAGGAACCCAAGCCAAGCAAGGGCGTTGGCCTGATAGCTACGCAGCTCGCCGCTGAAGCCTTCTGGGGTGAGCGGCAGATCTTCGGGAATGTCGCGGGCACCCCGCAAAAGGTCTGCGGCCCAGCCGGTACCCGAGATGGCGATGCCGCCAGCAAGAGGCGATCCTTCAAGGCCCAAGGCGTGGCGCAGCATGTCTGCTCCGCTGAGCTTCGTTTGGTCTGCCCGCTCGGCCAGCGCGGCAGCGGCCTGCACAAGGTCGACGCGATCGAGTTCGATCCAGCGACCGTTCGAGTTCACGAGTGGTCTGGCTTGTGACGCCAGCTCGGCAATTTCATCTGCAGTGAGTTCGACGTCGTCGAAGACTGCAGACCAGCGAACGTTGGCAAGCTGCTGAGCGCCAACGACAGAATCGTCTGCTTCTGAGGTGAGCCGCAGCGACGGCGTTGCTTTCTTCAACGAGAGCGACGGCACTCGAATGTCGAAGCCTGCGGCCCGAAGCACTTGACCTTGGACGCTCATGAGCTGCCAGGCCTCGTCTTGGCTGAGCACCACTTCACCACGACGTTGTGCGCCCGGGCGGAGCAAGGGCGGATAGAGCCGTTCGAGACGGGTGAGCTGGTCGCGTATCTCTTTGCGGCGGCTGTTGGAAGCCGTCACGAGTCCTGCTTCGACGGGCTCAACACCGCCGTCTGAGGTTGGGGCCAGCACCTTCAGGTACCAAGCCTGTGAGTCGTCCGGCGGATCGAGCACAGCGATCAGCGAGAACTTGAGCGGCCCGCTGACGGGGCGAGCCCACTGCTCAAGGCGACGGACAACCTCGTTGCCCGTGCGGTTCGGAGCCGAGAACGGTTCGCCGTCGAGGTTGGCGATGACTGCCTCGGCGATCTCTGTCTTGTTTTTCGGCGTTGGCGAAGCGGCAGGAGTCTCAAGGCGCTCGGCCGCCGCAGTAGCGATGGCGTTGATGATGTCGCCAACGATGTTGATCGTGGCCGAGCGGGCATCTTGGCGATGCCCGAGCGCGGTCACGGCGTGCGGCAGCGAAGACGACAGTGCAACCAGTTCGGATTGATCGATGAGGGCCGGCTCCCAGCGCACGCAGAATGCGGCTCCGTCGCCACGGCCGGACTCGTTTGGCGACTTCCGGCTCTTGCGTAGTTGGGGAACCATGCGACCCTGAGCAACGAGACGCACCGAAAGTGACGCGGCGAGGCCCATCCAGCGAACTGACACGCCGGTATCGCCGAGAAGCTCGTCGATCGACTGATCGCTGTCTGTCTCGTCTTCGGCTGTGGTTTCCTCTTCGTCGTTTTCGGCTTCGTCGTCCGCGCTGTCTTCGGTTCCGTCTTCTGTGCCGTTGTCTTCTGGGCCGTTGTCGTCTTCGTCGCTGTCGTCAGCGGTGCCCTTGGCGAACTCTGAGGTGGTGGTGCCGCTCAATGTGATGAGCCAGCCGGCTACTGCCTCCATGGGGGCGACCAACGAAGGCGCCGAGTTGCCGCTCGGCAGCTTGACCGCTTGAAACGGTTCCCAGTCTTCTGCGTTTGCACCAGCAGCCACGAGACGTTCAAGCACGACGTCTGCGTCTGCCGTCGCCGCGTTGTGGCCACCGGCGAAGGCAATCACCCGGCCAGGCAACCAGGAAAGCTGAAGCTGGGTTGTGCCAACTTCGACTCGCTGGCGGTTGTTGTCGTTTCCGCCGTTGTTCCGTGATTCGGGCTGGGCCGATGGTGGCCCGACGAGTTCGGTCAGCACGGCGTCGATCCGAGTGGCCTCCGATTCGAGGTCGTTGACGACAAGTGCCCGTTCTGGGCCTCGAAGGGATCGTGACGCGTCATCGATGGCGGCATCAGCGTCGTCGAGTAGGCGGTACAGCGTCTCGATCCACTGCGCCTTGTTGATCTGAAGAAGCGCGACTTCAGCCTCGCTGGCAACACCGTCGAGATGAGCCTGGATGGCCGGCTCGAGGCCGGGCAACGCATGAGGTTGTTGAGGGGCGATAGGCGCCAATGCCATAAAGGAGCGAGCCTCTGATTTGTTGAAACGAGAGCACGGGAGGAACCGCGGGCACAGCAACAGCCGGGCCAAGAACACGTGCGATCAGACCCTGTCAGCGCTTTGCTTTGAACTGCACTGCTAGGAGTTGATCGCTGTCGCCGTCTCGCTGGATGAACCAGATTGCTGGGTAGCCAGGTTGCTGGTGCCGAGCGGGCCGACGATTGCACACCGAAGTGTGCGCCGAATCACATCGTATCTCTGATCGGCCCCAATCGGACGACATGAAGCGGTTGTGCCGCCTGGACGACCTCCACGTAACTTGTATTAAACATGTATGCTTTGGGGATGGAGCTCGTGATTATTGCCATCGCCGCCGTTCTCACGGCGATTCTGAGCGCCATCGCAGGGCTCGGCGGGGGCATGATCCTGCTTGGCGTGATTGCCCAGTTCTTTCCACCGGTGGTGGCCATCCCCATCCAAGGCGGCATTCAGTTCTTCTCCAACGGCTCTCGTGCTGCCCTGTTGTGGAACGAGATTTCGTGGAGCGCCGTGGCAAGGGGAGCCGCGCTGTTGCTGCCAGCGAGCATTCTCGGCGTGTTCGTCGCCTCGTCAATGCCGGAAAACGCGACCCGCATTGTGCTTGGCTGCTTCATCTTGATCACGGTCTGGCGGCCGAGCCTGCTCAAATGGCGAGGCGCCAATGCGATGACCGAGCAGGCGCTCTATCCCGTTGGAGCGGTGTCGGGCTTCCTCAACACAACGGTCGGAGCCAGCGGGCCATTGACATCGCCCTTCTTCAAGGCAGTAACGGCAAGCCACCGTGCGTTCGTGGCGACGGCGGCCGCAAGCCAGGTGCTCGCGCACACGGCGAAGATCGTTTCGTTCAGCGCCATCGGCGAGTTCTCACTCGGCGATCACCTCGACGTGATCTTGGTTGGCGCCGTCGGTGTCACCGTTGGCAGCTGGATTGGGACGCGCCTCTTGGGCCGAATCCCCGAGGTGTCTCTTGACGCCGTGTTCAAGACGGTCCTGACCTTGCTGGCCGTACGGCTCGTCCTTCGCGGCGTCGGCGTCTTGTAGCGAGCGCCGCCCTGCGTTACTTGGGAGCGAAGAACTCGCGGATGAGCGGTGCGTAGTGCTCGAGTGGGTTGCTCTTGTAGTCGGCGTCGAAGGCCGTCTGGTCGTACTTGGCGCAGAATTCTTCGGTGTAGTCGAAGTACGGTGAGTCGCGGTATGCCTCTCGGGCGTTGCTATCCATGCCGATGTAATCCCAGAAGTAGTACCCCTGGAAGATCCCGTGGTGCTGCACCATCCAGTGGTTCGCCTCTGACACGTGGGTCTTGAGCATGGCGGCGGCGATGTCTGGGTGGTTGTAAGGGGCGAAGTTGTCGCCGATGTCATGCAGCAGCGCACACATCACGTACTCGAGGTCTCGGCCGTCTTTTTCGGCCCGCGTCGCCGTCTGCAGGCTGTGCTCGAGTCGGTCGACCGGAAAGCCGCCGTGGTCTTGGCGCAGATACTCAAGCTGCTCGATGATCTTGTCCGCAACCAGCGACTGTGTGTGAGCGAGCTGGGGAACGATCTTTGCCCAGTCTTCCTTGGTCGACTCTTCGAATGACTTAAACGATGTGAGACCCATGTATCGAGACTACATCGGCCGGCCACCAAGGCCCAGAATCGACTGGTGCTGGGGTACTCTCGCCGCCGATGGCTGCTCCTGTGTTGCTTGTCTCGCTCGACGGTGTTGCTCCCCGATTTGTGACTCCAGAACGCATGCCGGCTCTTTGCGGATTGGCCAGGAGCGGTGCCGCCTGCTTCAGCGCCCGCACGGTCACTCCCCCATGGACCCGCCCCGTGCACGCCTCGATGCTCAGGGGAATTGCCCCGGCGGCTCACGGACTTATCGACAACGCCAACACGCCACTGGTGACGCCAACGCCCTCGTTTCTTGCCGTTGCTCGATCAGCGGGTTTACGCACAGCAGCGGTCACGAGCTGGGCCCAAATCGATTCGCTCATTGAGCCTGACGCCTGCGTGGAGAGAATCGCCATCGACAGTGGGTACGACCCGATCGATGACGACCGCGTAGCCGACCACGTGGCCGTGCTCTTTGGCCATAACCCGCCAGACGTTGCGTTTGCCTACCTCATTGCTCCAGACCTGGCCGGACACGATCACGGCTGGGGTAGTGATGCATACCTCGAGTCGCTGACCCAGGTTGATGCGGTGCTGGGCCGGATCGTCGCAAGCGTGGGCCCAGACGTTTCGATCGTTGCCACGACCGATCACGGTGGCGTTGGCACCAACCATGGCGAGACAACGCCCGATGTGCTCGACGTGTTCGTTGCCGCGCGAGCCGCATCGATCGAGCCAGGATCTTGGTGGTCACAAGCCTCGACGCTCGACATCGCTCCCACGGTGATGGCCTTGGCCGACCTCGCTCCGTCCGGTGACTGGAAGGGCCGTTCGCTCCTCGGGTCAGAACAACCTGCCGTTGACGTCCTCATCGGCTTGCTCGAGCAGACAGCCCAGTTCTCCTACGGCGAAGACGTCTCGATGCTTGACCATGCCCTGCAGGCTGCGGCATCGGCAGCCTCCGATGGTCTCGATGATGATCTCGTACTGGCTGCGCTGCTCCACGACCTTGGCCATGCCGTCGGCGACGCCGGGGCCTATGGCGATCCTGATCACGCTGCGGTCGGTGCTCGTCTTCTCGGTCCGTGGCTACCGGCCACCGTGGTCGATCCCATTCGGCTGCATGTCGATGCCAAGCGGCGAATGGTGGCGGGCGACGAGTCGTACCTGGCGACGCTCAGCGAGGCGTCGGTGATCACGCTCGGCCAGCAAGGTGGGCCGTTCGATGACGCGGAATGTGCACGGTTCGATCGGGAGCTGCATGCAGCCCGGGCGATCAAGCTCCGCCTGGCCGACGATGCGGGCAAGCTGAGCGATCCGGCATCGGCAGGGCTCGACGTACCACCCCTCGAGTCGTATCGCGACCTCATACGAGATGCGCTCGCCTCCCCGCCGCTCGACCCGAGTGCGGTGCGAGATTCGTGTGTCTGCTCGGCATGTCGAGACGCCGCTTCAGGGCAGCACCTCATCGACGTTGGTGACCTCGCCGGCTGGTCGGTGCTTGGTCAGCGACGCACCGACACCGGTCAACGAGTCGACCTGGTTCGACGCAACAAGCAGGACGAACGCGAGCACCATCGCTGTGAGTTGTCAGACCCGCTAGACCGACCCAGCCGAGATGTTCGACTGTGGCGTAGCGACGA
Source organism: uncultured Acidimicrobiales bacterium (assembly GCA_938009905.1). Taxonomy (GTDB): domain Bacteria; phylum Actinomycetota; class Acidimicrobiia; order Acidimicrobiales; family SZUA-35; genus CALEWY01. Next base: position 11,171 of record CALLGK010000283.1, read on the forward strand.
GGACCTTCGTGGCCGAACGCGACCAGCCAACGCCGTGACGGAGATCAGTCGCGACGTGATGCAGACCGGTGTGGCCCTCGTCGATGGACTGAGCACAACTCCGGGCACGGTGCTCACGTTTGCCAACACGCTCGGGATCGTGCGTGAAACGAACTACGGCGATCTCTTCGACGTGCGAGCCGAACCAGAACCCATCAACCTTGCGTACTCATCCGTCGCTCTGCCGCTCCACACCGACAATCCCTATCGAGACCCTGCGCCGACGGTGCAGATCCTGCACTGCCTGATGCCTGCGGCGGACGGCGGAGCAACTCGGCTTGCCGATGGTTGGGCTGCCGCCGATCAGCTCCGCTCAGAAGCACCGGACGCGTTCGACGCATTGTCTACGACGGTGGTCCGTTTTCGTTTCAATGGCGAGCCCGGTGTCGATCTGATGGCCGAGCGGCCGATTCTCGATGTGGGGCCAGATGGCGTGCTGCGGTCGATAGCGCTGAACCACAGGAGCCTCGTCACTCCCCTGTCAGGCCAGCTCGCCGCCTCTTTTGCGCAGCTGGTTCGGCGGCTCGACGCCAACGCCATTGAACTGACGCTGCAGCCGGGAGAAGCCATTGTGTTCGACAATCGGCGCGTGCTCCACGCTCGCCGAGGCTTCGATCCCACTGCTGGGCGGCACTTGCAAGGCTGTTACATCGACATTGACGCTCTGGCGTCTCGCTCCAGTTCTGCAGATTGACGCCGATGGGATGAGGTGCAACACCGCCGCCTGAGCTTCGCGTACCCCGAAGACTTCAATCCCGCCTGGCATCGTCGCCTGCCTGAACTGGCCGCCGCCGCAAATGCGGTCTCGATGATGATGCCTCATGCCGAGCCATTCGTGGCCAAGAGCGTGCGGGCCGCTGCCGAGGCGTTCGACACTGACAACGAGCTGCTGGCAGACGAGGCGCGTGTCTACGTGCAACAGGAACTCGAACACCACCGCCAGCACCAACGCTTCAACGAGATGGTCGTGGCGGCCTACCCGAAGATTTCGCGGCTCGATCGCTTCATGGGCTGGACGTTTGACCGTCTTGCCCGTCGCTCGCTCACCTTCAGACTGGCCTTTGCTGCCGGCTTCGAGACGGTCGCCTACGCCGGAGCCCGCTGGACAGACGATCGCTTGCATCGCCTCTTTGACGACGCAGAACCGGTGGCCTCGACCCTCTTCCTGTGGCATCTCGCAGAAGAGATCGAACACAAGACCGTCGCGTTCGACGTATTCCGAGCACACACCTGTTCGGTGAGGTTCCGAACCTTGCGGCACCTTGGAGGACTGGCCAGCTCTGCGGTGCTGTTGGCCCTCTTTACCTTCCTCGGCACCTGTTCGCTGTTGCTCGCACAGCGCAAGTTCTTCTCACCCCGAGCGCACGCCAACCTCTTCATGTGGTCGTTGAGCTTCATCTTTGAAGTGATGCCGCTCATGGCGGTGTCGATGTTGCCAAGCCACCATCCACGTTCGCTCACCGATCCCTCATGGCTGGCGCAATGGCTCAACCACCACGACCCGGAAACGGGCGAAATCCCTGTCTGGAACTCGTTGGGCGTCGATTCGCCTTCCGCCTCGGTTCTAGGGGCGGTAGCCGAAGCGAGCGGGCTCGAGGCTGATCGAGTGCTGGACCAAGCCAGCCCACTCGCAGAGCAGCCGTCTGGTGTCACGCGGGTCGATGATCTCTTCGATCTCGAAGAACTCAGCCGATCGGTGCGGTGAACGCACTCGATTGAGGCGCTCAGTGATCTCGCCGAGGAGCTGCTCCGGATCGTCTGACGCCGCGAGGTCTGCCTTGTAGGCAACTTCGATGCCGCCTTCGATCGGGAGCGACCCCCAATCGCCAGACGGCCATGCGTAGCGAAAGCTGGTCGCCCCCGGCTTGCGGTTTGCCGCGCCAGCGACACCAAAGGCCTTCCGCACGACCACACACGCGAAAGGAACCGTGGCCTGGCCGAGCGCTGCGAGGGCCGTTGAGCCGTAGCGAATCGTCGACTCTTCTTCCGACTTCTTGCCGATCACGAATCCCGGGCAATCTTCAAAGTGCACAAGGGGTAGGTGGAACGTCGAGGCCAGGTCGCAGAACCTGATCAGCTTGCGGCAGGCGTCAGCGGTCCAACCTCCGCCGTAGATGCGAGGATCCTCGGCAAACACGGCCACTGGATACCCATCGAGTCTGGCCAACCCCGTGATGATCGACTCTCCCCACGTCTTGCCGATCTCGAAGAACGATCCATCGTCGACGACACGATGGAGAATGCTGCGCATGTCGTACGCCTGGCGAGGCTCCCTCGGAACCGTCGAGAGCAGTGACGCTTCTGCCCTGGTCGGGTCATCCCCCGTCAACACTCTGGGTGGCAGTTCGTCGACGTTTGTCGGCAGGTACGAAAGGAACTCTTCGACCCGATCGAACGCCTCGGCCTCGGAGTCGACGACGTCGTCGATGGCTCCGTTCGAGGTGTGGATGTCAGCGTGGCCCAACTCTTCCTTCTCGACATCGCCCAGCGCGGCCTGCGCCACAAGAGCCGGGCCCGCAATCATCATCTGCGCCGTTCCTCGCACGATCAGCGAGTAATGCGAGGTGGAGATTCTGGCTGCTCCGATGCCGGCCACCGACCCAAGCGCGAGGGAGACCGACGGGGCAATCGAGAGGTGTTCGACGATGGTTTCCCAGCCCCGAAGCTCGGGGATGTAGCTGCGACCGTCTGTTTCGATGGTCTTGACCGAGCCGCCGCCGCCCATGCCGTCGACGAGGCGCACATGCGGCAGCCGCAGCTCGGCCGCGAGTGCTTCTGATGTGGTGCGCTTGGCTGAGATGCTCGCATCGGCACTGCCACCACGAACTGTGAAGTCGTCGCCAGACAGAATGACGGGACGATCGCCAATGCGAGCGGTGCCGAACACGAAGTTCGATGGCAAGAGGTCGATCAGGTTGCCGTCGTCGTCGTAGGTGGCGACGCCTGCTGTCTTGCCGATCTCGTGGAACGATTCTGGATCGGCCATCAGATCGATGCGCTCGCGGATCGTCAGCTTGCCGTAGAAGTGTTGACGCTCGACCTTCTCGTCGCCGCCCATCTTCTCGGCGAGTGCTTCTCGCTGGCGAAGCTCGTCGAGCTCCGGTTCCCAATTGGCCATGGGAGATCTTGGCAGCTAGCCCGCCATCTTTGCGAAGCGGCTGATGAACTCGGGCGACTCGCTGAAGCCGACCATGATGCGGCCGCGGGATGCGCCCCTATCGAGCTCGCCGGTCCAGAAGCTCGTGCCGGCGGCGTCGCCACCTCGGCCCATCACGTTCTGGTAGACGAGATCAACGAACTCTCGGTTTGAGAGCGAGCCGTAGACGGTCTGGAACTCGGGCGACTCTGCGAAGGCCTGGCTGATGTCGGCAAGCGGCATACCGGTTGCTGTCCAGTACTGGAGTCCGCCGGAGTCTGGCAGACGACGGAAGTACGCCTGATACAGACGGGCCACGGGACCGAGTCGGTCCCATTCGGCGATCGTTGGTGCAATCTGGTCACGGAACTCTGGAGAATCCGAGAACCCGATCATGACCCGGCCTCGGGCCATGCCGTTGTCGAGCTGCCCGGCCCAGAAGTTGCGGCCTTCCGCATCGCCGGGACGACCCAGCACGTTCTGATACACGAGATCGACGAATCCAAGGTTGTTCACCGATCCGTAGATGGCGGCGAACTCTGCTGATCCTGCGAAGGCATCACTCACGGTGTCAATGGAGACGCCTTGGGCCCGCTGTCCAACCCAGTACTCCAAGCCCTGAGGGTCTGGATTGCGTCGGAAGTAGGCCCGATAGAGGCGGAACACCTGGTCACGAGCTTCGAGTCCGGTGGCAATTGATGGTGGTGCTGGTGCGGCCTTCGTTGCCGGCTTCGCAACGAACGCAAGGTTTTCGTAGTTGCGGCCCAGGATCTCTGCCGGGTCGGCATCGAGCCACTGCTCAAGCACCGTGCTGTACACGGTCCGATAGTCGACATTTGGCTTCAGACTGCGGTGGTCATCAAGGTCTGTCAGCGATGGAGCCTGACCGTAGAAGCCGCCGTTGACCTGTGAACCAATGGCCAAGTAGGTGGTCGCCGATCCGTGGTCTGTGCCGCCCGAATTGTTCGGCCGGAAGCGTCGTCCGAACTCAGTCGTGGTGAGCACCATGGTTTGGTCTGCCCACTCCGCCGAGAGCGTGTCGAAGAAGACCTGCAGTCCGGCGTTCAGCTCGGCGAAGCCGTCGTTGTGCAGGGCGTTGTGGTTGGCGTGGCCATCAAAGTCGCCGAAGTTCAGCGCAAAGACCCGCACACCAAGGTTGGCATTGATCAAACGCGCTGCGAGTGCGAGTTCGCGAGCCAGGCCGTTCTCTTCCGGCAAGCCAGGCGCGTAGCGGGGTTTCAGATTCGAGGCCAGATCGATCGCCTCGTTGCCCGAACGGCCGAGGGCGTCGCCCAACGGTCCGAGTCCACTCGAGCCAACCCCGTAGCTGGCCCATGCGTCCTGAACCCGGCGTTCTGCCGGGTTGAGATCATCCCGAACCCGCATGCTGTCGCCATCGGTAGGAATCACGGTGGTTTGGCGGTTGCGGCCCTGGCCGACAAGCGGCACACGGTGCCCGAATGCGATGCCGTGGAAGGGATCAGCGCCGCCCGGCAAGCCATCGATGTAGCGGCCGAGCCACCCGGATGTCTGCGCACCGTTGTTGCTCTTTGCTGTCTCGATGCGCGCCATCATGTTGAAGTGACTCAGGTTGCCCTGCGGGTCGCCAACGCCCTCGATGACAGCCACCTGTCCGCTGTCCCACATTTGCTTGACGACGGGAAGCCCGGGATTGAGACCGTGCGTTGCGTCGAGCTGCAGCGAGGAGGCGCCGGCAACGGCGAGGTTGCCGCGGGTGTCGTAGTAGGTGCCGTTGTTGATCGGGGCGACGAGTGTTGGCCCGTCGCAACCACCGTCCATGGTGATCAGAACGAGAATGCCGTCCTTTGGACCGAGTGGTTGGACGGCGGCTGCTTGATCGGCCATCCAAAGGGGAAGCACAGCGGCGCCCGACATCAGCGCCGAGACCTGCAGGAAGTTGCGGCGAGACAGGCTTTGGCGATCGGTGGGAGCGGGCGCGGTGAGTGCGGCTCGAAGTTCCTGGGTGCTGGGATCGGTGGTCATGCGAGCTGGAACTCCGGGGTGAGTTGGGTCAGCAAGAGCAGTCCGGCCTGCTCGTTCCAGCCGCCGCCTTCTGACCGTTCGGCCTGGATGTAGTTCATGAGGTTTGTGCGGGTCGTGGCGCTCGCGCTGTAGAGGCCGAACAGGTTCAGTGCTTGTTCAAGGGCCTGTTGCTCTGACAGATCCCGCGAGTTGCCGAGCAGGCCTTTGTCTCGTGCCTTCCAGCGGACGTATCCGGCGTAGGAGCGCCGGGCCCACGAGGCCGACGGAGAGATCCAGTATTCGTTCTGCTTCCAGCCGGCCACGTTTGGTGGACGAAGAGGGGCCTGGCCCATCTCGGAAAGGAACCACTCGGGGTGCGCCTCATCCGCGGTCAGTCCTGTCCGTCGCATCGACGCGACCACGAATTCGATGGGGCTGCGAACGAGTCCAAGGCGGGCCTGCGCACTGCGGAATTCTGGACGGTTGAAGAGGGCCCGAAGCAGTTCGCGAACGTCGAGACCAGTCGAGAGAAACGTGCCAGCCAACTCGTTGACCAACGCGTCGCTGGGGTCTGGGTAGGCAAAGAATGACCACAGTCGCCTGGTGAGATATCGAGCCGCAGTTGTGCGGGTTGGTCCAGACAAGATGTGATCGATGATCTGCGGACCAGACCAGTTGCGGGTGACCCCCATAAACGTCTTGTTGCCGTTGTCGTGATCCTCGGGGTGGAAGACGTAAAGGTTCTTGTCGTCGTTCAGCCCGTAGCCAGTCCACGCCCGAGCCGACTCGGACACGTCCTGTTCTGTGTAGTTGCCAACCCCGAGCGTGAAGAGCTCCATTAACTCACGTGCAAAGTTCTCGTTGGGACTTCCGGCAACGTTGAGGTCGTTGTCGAGATAGCGAAGCATCGCAGGGTGAAACGAGATGCGATGCACAAGATCGCTCCAGTTGCCGAGCCCGTGAATTCGGAAGATCTGCAGCTGGTCAGCCATGACTGCGGGGTCGTAGACCTTGTCGTAGGACGAACAAAGGATGCCGTGCCAGAACAGCGCCATCTTTTCGACGATCGGAGTTGGCGACGTTGCGCATGCGTCCATCCAGTGAGCGATGCTTGCGACATGCCGCGGCCAGTTCGGCAGACCGTCGGACATGTCGGGGTACCCGGCGTACGGATCAGGCGCGCCACTTGTGTCGAGAACTCGGTTCACGACCTCGGACCACTCGTAGGCCATGAGCGCCTGAATCTCGGGCCCATGGCCTCCGAATCCGGCGCGGCGAAGCAAATGGTCTACATCTGCGAAACTGGACGGCATCACACTTGAATCGACGTCCTCACGAGAAACCTTGAGCAGGATCACCCGGCACGCCGCAGCACCCCGTCGGCTTGCTGTCCGCCTCACACCAGACGCATTGCGCCAGGTCCGAGGCGGTCACCCATGGGTGTACGCCAGCTCTATTAGCGACCTGAAGCCGGGTCGAGATGCGCCGGGAAGCGATGGTGAGGTCGGTGATTTGGCGGTCATCTTCGACAAAAACCGACGATTCGTCGCTATTGGCTTGTACGACCCTGATTCGCCGATTCGCATTCGGATCCTGCACCAAGGGTCACCGAAGCAGATCGACGACACCTTCTGGCGCGATCGGCTTGGTGATGCTCTTGCACTGCGGGAGCCGCTTCTCGATGCCGAGAGCCTCGACGCCGAGAACACCGGGTGGCGCTGGGTGAGCGGGGAAAATGACGGCCTGCCCGGCTTGGTCCTCGACTGCTATGACCGCACCCTTGTGGTGAAGCTCGATTCAGGTGCCTGGTTTCCCCATCTTGGCGATGTGATCAGCCAGGCCATCGCACTGCGGCCAGTCGATGCGGTGGTGCTGCGTCTGTCTCGATCCGTGCGTGCGCCTGATGGAGCCGTGCTTGCTGATGGAGCC
>CALLGK010000284.1 GCA_938009905.1 uncultured Acidimicrobiales bacterium
CCTCATGGCGGCGAATCTTCGCGGGGATGTGCGCTCGCCCATACTCCGGCTGCTGCTGAATGACGATGTCGAGCAACTCGTCGTGCTGATCGGTCTCTTTCCACGGCAGCGCGATGTAGAGCGGCAAGTCAAAGACCCGCAACTTTTCCAGGCCTGAGTAGACCTCTTTTTGGTAGTGGTAGCGCTGCTCCCACGGCCAGTTCGATGGAGCAAAGCCGGTGCCGGGGTCGAGCAGACAGCGAGACCGCAATCCGTACGTGTCTGCCACCTTCAATCGGGCCTCGAAGAACTCGACCATGGTGCCGAGCGGGTCACGCTCGACCATCTCCATCTCGCGCGGGTTCGGACCAGAGAGAAACGGCAACACGATCGGCACGTCGTACTCGGCGGCGATCTGCCAGGTGGCATCCAGCTGCATGCCATCCGCGGCATTGATCACGGTCGCGCCAGCATCGAGAGACCGACGGACAACCTCTGGTCGCCACGAGTCGATCGACACATCAACGCCGAGAGCCGCCAGCGCAGGAATGATCTCGGCGATGCGGTCCCACTCCTCTTCCCATGGCACCACGGTGGCCACATCGGTCGAACCCTGACCGCCGAGGTCGATCGCATCAGCACCGTTCGCCAGTAGGTCGTTGGCTCGCTCCGTGGCGCTCTCGGCCGTCGTGGCGATCGAGAAATCGGCCATCGAATCCGGGCTGGCGTTGATCACTCCGTAGATGAACACGGTGGTCACGGTACTCCTGTGCCACCCTTCGACATGGCAAACATTTTGATCACCGGTGCAGGTTCAGGCTTTGGGAAGGGAACGGCACTTGAGCTCGCCGGCCGAGGACACGCTGTCACGGCCGGAACGATCAGCGAAGACGAGGCGTCAACGCTCGCCGCGGCCCACCCAGAGCTCACCACGATGAAGCTTGATGTCACAGACGCCGCCGACGTCGCCAAGGTGCAAGAACTGTCCCTTGACGTATTGGTGAACAACGCCGGCCGGGGTCTCATGGCTCCCCTCACCAACGTGCCAGTCGACGAAGTTCGCAAGACATTCGACGTCAACGTCTTTGGCATGTTGTCGATGTGCCAGGCCGTGATCCCCGGCATGAAGGCCCAGGGGTCGGGCCGCATCATCAACGTTTCGTCGATCGCCGGCGTGCTGTCGGGCGCCATGACGGCGCCGTACGCGATGACCAAACATGCCGTCGAGGCACTCACCGTGTCGCTACGGGAAGAGCTTGCGCCCTACGGCGTCGACGTCACCAAGATCAATCCCGGCCCGTATCTCACCGGATTCAACGATGCCATGGTCGACGGCATCGAGCCCTACCTCGAGAGCGGTGACGAGCCGGCAGCAGCGGCGCATCAGTTCATGAAGGCCGTCATGGAGAACCAAGCCGACCCACAAGAGATCGTGACCGCCATCGCCGACCTGGCCGAAGCGGAAGAGACACCCCTCGAGACGTTCTTGCCTGAAGGCATCAAGCAGATGCTCGAAGAGGTCATCGCATCGCGCTAGCGCTCGACGAGTCCCGGCACTGCCTAGGCCCGGCACCGATGTGGACTTTGTCCGGACTATCCTCGACAGCGATGCGCCCGGCACTATCTCTCAAAGCGTTTGCTCTTGCGTTTGCGCTCGTGATTGCCGCGTGCGGCGGCACCACCACCGAGCAAGCCGCCGGCCCAAACATGGCCGACCTGTCCGGCGCGTTTGAGACCATGGACGGTGGTCAGCTCGAGTTTGGCTCGCTGGAAGGCCAAGACGTTGTGCTGTGGTTCTGGGCCCCCTGGTGACCCGTTTGAAACGCTGAATCCCCCACGGTCGTGGAGGCACAACAAACCTATGGTGACGACGTCACCTTCATCGGCGTTCCAAGCCTCGACGGTGTCGAGGCCATGGAGTCGTTCGTGAGCCGCAACAGCCTGCAAGGGCTGACGCACATTCCAGACGTCGACGGCGAGCTTTGGACCCGCTTCGGTGTGAGCGAGCACCGCACGTACGTGCTGATCAACGATGACGGCACATGGAGTCGCACCGGCTACGGCTCACTCGACGCCGACGTTGCCAACCTCATCGCCAGCTAACCGCCGCCTCGGCCTCACACCCCGAAAAGATGTACTGGTTCCAGGCGGACATACGCGACTCTCGGTCGCTCATGGCCTAGACAACTGCCATGGTTTATCGCAGTGTCTTTCGCCGACTGCTCGCCCTCGTAACCGTCAGCTTGATGATGGGGTTCGTCACCGTTCCCTCTGCCGAGGCAGCAGAACCAACGTCGTTCCAAGAACTCATCCAGGACCCGACGCTGCACCGCGGTCACAGCGAAGTGCTGCGCCTCTACTTCGCCGTGCTCGGCCGCACGCCCGAGGTTGAAGGCGCCCAGTTCTGGCTCAATGCGTACGACTCTGGCGACTGGTCGACCAGGCGAATCGCCAGCTTCTTCGCCGAGTCTGCCGAGTTCGAAGCGACCTACGGAGCGTCACTGTCAAACGCTGACTTCGTGCGGGTGGTCTACGAAAACGTTCTGAACCGAGCCGCTGACCAGGAAGGGTTCGATTTCTGGGTAGCCCAGGTCGACGCTGGCATGTCGCGCGGCGAGATGGTGCTCCTCGTCTCAAATGCACCTGAGTTCATCAACCGGGTTCCGCTTCCAGGAGACACCAGAGCGAGCACCGGTCCGGTGAAACGCACCACCCCAATCGTGATCTCGTTCTTTGATTCGGTGAGCCGCTACAACAACGCATCACCAAACAAGGCGCTCGCGGCTCCCAACTCTCCGGCGTATCACTTTGCGAGCTACTTCGAGGTGGCCGATCGATTTGCCCGCGACAACGGGTTCTTCATCGTCACTACCAGTTCCCGCACCATCACAAACACCACGATCGAATACGACAACGACTTGTTGTTCGACAACATTCGCCTCGAGCAAGGCAAGGTGGCCGACTTCACCTTCGATGGCCAGTACATGAGCGACTCGGTCGGCACCGGCGGCGCCTCGGTGACAACCGGTGCACTCACGCTGTCACGCGTCGCGGGGTTTTCGGATGATGCGGATATGGCGGTTACGTACTGGATCACCAACAACGGAACGACATCGGTCACGGTGCTTGCAGACAGCGCCCAGTGGACGATTCCCAGCGGCGGCGCCTTCTTCCCGTTCACGGCGACCGGCGAGACCACACTCGCGCCCGGTGCAACGATGTCGTTCGTCGCCGCCTACGACGGGGTCAGCGACGGCCCCGGATTCCAGCCAGGCGAACTGTTCATCCCCGTCACCGGCAACACAGTCGGCAACGGACTATCCATCACGGTGAGTTAGCACAACGCCGCCTTGAGCCACATGCCTTTGCGCGCCTGGCCGGTTCAGATGATGCTGGGGCGATGGAACTCAGTGGTGTCAAAGCAATCCTCATCGGCGGAGCCTCAGGATTCGCCAAAGCAACGGCCGTTCGGATCGCAGCCGGGGGTGGCACGGTTGCCATCCTCGATAGAGAAGAGAGCGGGGGCGCAGACGTCGCCGCGGAACTCGGTGGGTCGTGGCATCCCTGCGACGTTCTCGACTTTGAAGGCATCGAGGTGGTCATCGATGAAGCTGTCGCAGCCATGGGCGGCCTTGACGTGGCGGTCAACACGGCAGGCGGCGGCAAGGCCGGGCGAACACTCGGCAAGTCTGGCCCCTTCTCGCTCGACGACTTCCGAGCGGTCGTTGATCTGAACCTCATCGGCACGTTCAACACCAACCGCCTCTGCGCAGCTCATATGGCGAAGAACGAGCCAAACGAAGAGGAAGAACGAGGCGTGTTGATCAATACCGCGTCGATCGCCGCGTTCGAGGGACAGGTCGGCCAGGTGGCCTACACCGCTTCGAAGGCTGGCGTTGCTGGTATGACGCTCACGATGGCTCGCGACCTCGGCATCGTTGGCATCCGGGTCAACACCATCGCCCCAAGCCTGTTTGCCACCGGCCTTACCGCTCGGGTCACCGACGACCAGGCTCACAACCTCACCAAGGACAACGCCTTTCCGAAGCGGCTTGGCAAGCCAGACGAGTACGCCAAGCTAGCCATCGCGATCATCGAGAACCCGATGCTCAACGGCGACACGATTCGGCTCGACGCGGGCCAACGGTTCGGGCCGAAGTAGTCGTCCTGAACCTCGACTTGCAGAACCTTCCGATAGTTCGGTCGGCGTGACGGCTGTCGGCCCACAACCTAGGGTCGGCTCATGGGTTACCCAGGACTGCACGCGTCGAACCGTCCCGACCATCCCGCCATCATCATGGCCGGCTCGGGCGAGACCCTCACCTATCGAGAGCTCGACGAACGATCCAACCAGGTTGCCCACCTTTTTCGAGCGCACGGCCTGACGGCTGGCGACCACGTCGCCATCTTCATGGAGAACCAGATCCGGTTCATGGAGGTGATTTGGGGCGCGTTCCGCAGCGGCCTCTACATCACCGCAGCCAACAGCTTTCTGGCGGCAGACGAAGTGGCGTACATCCTCGACAACTGCGACGCCGCGATCGTCGTGAGCTCGCGAGCCAAAGCCGAAACGGCAACGGCCATCGACCCGGCGACCACCCCAAACGTCAAGCGTTGGCTCATGACAGACGGCATCGCGAGCTCGAACGGCGGTCCGGCCTGGGAATCCTACGAAGACGCGCTCGCCGAGTTCCCGACAACGCCGATCGACGACGAGCGCTCAGGGCAGCAAATGCTCTACTCGTCTGGCACGACCGGCCAACCCAAAGGCGTGATCCGCCCCCTGCCGGAAAACGCGCTCGACGAGTACGCGCCAACCGTGGCCGCTATCGGCCAGATCTACCAGTACGGGCCAGAGATGGTCTACCTCTCGCCAGCACCGATGTACCACGCGGCCCCACTCACGTTCTCCAGCATCGTGCACCGCTACGGCGGAACGCTCGTGATCATGGAGAAGTTCGACGCGGTCTCGTGCCTGGCCTCGATCGAGAAGTATCAGGTGACCCACGCGCAGTTCGTGCCCACGATGTTCATTCGGATGCTGAAGCTCGACGATGCCGATCGCCTCAAGCACGACATCTCGTCGATGACTGTCGCCTGGCACGCCGCTGCGCCCTGTCCTGTGCCGGTGAAGCATCAGATGATCGACTGGTGGGGCCCGATCATCCTTGAGTACTACGCCGGTTCGGAAGGCAACGGATCAACGATGATCACGAGCGAAGAGTGGCTCGAGCACCCCGGTTCGGTTGGCGTTCCGAGAGCGGGCCAGGTGCACATCGTCGATGACCAAGGCAACGATCTACCACGCGGCGAAACCGGCGGCATCTACTTCTCGGGCGGCGGCACGTACGAGTACTACAAGGCCCCAGAAAAGACAGCTGGTGCCGCGCTGCCCGGTGGCCGAACGACGCTGGGCGATATCGGCTACCTCGATGACGACGGCTATCTGTATCTCACCGACCGCAAAGCGCACATGATCATCAGCGGCGGCGTCAACATCTATCCGCAAGAGATCGAAGACGCCCTCATCACGCATCCGAAGGTGTCTGACGTTGCGGTGTTCGGAGTGCCAGACCCCGACATGGGCGAGCAAGTGAAAGCCGTGATCCAACCAGCCGATGGCGTCTCAACCGATGGGCTCGAAGCCGAGCTCATCGCCTTCACCCGCGACCGCATCGCTCACTTCAAGTGCCCGAAGTCGATCGACTTCGAAGACGAACTCCCACGTCTGCCAACCGGCAAGCTCTACAAGCGGCTCCTTCGCGACCGCTACTGGCCCGAGAAGGCGTCGTAGCGGTTCAGCTAGCGCTCAAGCGAATCGAGGAACTCCGCAAACGACGCGAGATCAGCGGCAAACCGATGTTGAGGCGATCGGCTGTATCCGACCACGATGCCATGCGACCGGGCCGGGCCGATCCAGTGCGGACCGAGCCCCAACAGACCAATCTCGTGTTCGGCTGCCCGACGACACATGTCGGATTCGGTCAGAAACTCGCGATCGAGGTAGCAGGTGAGGTGCAGGCCGGCCGCCGACCCCGTGGCCGTAAGCCACGGGCTGGCCGATGCCAACACATCAAGCAGCTCCACCTGGCGGCGCTCGTACAACGGGCGAACGTGGCGCAAGTGTCGGTCGACGTCACCGCGCTGGAGCACATCGGCGAGCGCGAGCTGGCCAAGCGTTGGTACCTCTGCTGCCGGAGAGAAGCGATCGAGATGGGGTTGCAGCGCTCGGGGCACCACCAGCCACGACGTTCGGAGGGCAGGGCTGAGCATCTTCGATGCGGTCCCCACGTAGACGACTCGTTCTGGAGCAAGCCCCTGCAACGAACCGATCGGTTGGCGGTCGTACCGAAACTCGCCGTCGTAGTCGTCTTCAATGATCCAGCCGTCGTAGTCACGAGCCCACGTGACGAGGTCGGTTCGACGGGCCGCAGACATCGTGACACCCAGCGGGTATTGGTGGGCCGGTGCAACGAGCACCGCATCGACGGCTGCTGCCTGCAACGCGTCAACGCTGAGTCCCTCGTCGTCAACCGGCACGGGAACAAGCTCAAGCCCCGCAGCCACCAATGGCATCCGAACGAGTGGAAAGCACGGGTCCTCGATGCCAACTCGTTGAACGCCCGCATCAACCAGGGCCCGACCAAGTGGGATAAACGAGTTCACCGCACCGCTGAAGATCCGGACACCGTGCTCGTCGGCCGCCACAGACCGAGACCGGCCGAGGTATTCGGCGAGGGCGTTTCGCAATGCGGCCTCCCCTCGGGGATCGCCGTAGCTGAACACGTCGTCTGGGGCCTCTCGACCCACCCGCCGAACGGCTCGAAGCCACATCGAGCGTGGGAATAGCGAGCCGTCTGGTTGCCCCGGGAACAGGTCGATTGCCGGCCGGACGTGATGTGGTCGTGGGTCCTCGGCCTGGGGTTGCGCCACAACATCGGCTACGACGGTGCCTGAACCTCTCTTAGACGACAGGTATCCCTCGACCACCAACTGTTCGTAGGCCCCAACAACGGTGGCCCTAGCCATGTCGAGATCGGCGGCGAGGGCCCGGGTCGAGGGCAGCGCAGTTCCTGCTGGCAATCGGCCAGCTCGAATGGCGTCGCGAATCGCTCGTTCCAGCCCGACACGTCGACCGTCTGATTCATCAAAACCTAGAAGCAGATCCCGCATTGGTCTGAAATATACGTCAATAGTGGACTGCAACAGCAGTCCACTTGACTTCTATTCTTCAGACCATGACCGCACGACTTTGGACCAAAATTGCACTGGTGTACCTGGCGTTCCAGTCCGTTCAGCTTGGCCTGTGGGCGCTCCTCGCCCCCAAGTCGTTCTACGACGGATTTCCCGGATTTGGACGGGCCTGGATCTCGATCGACGGGCCGTACAACGAGCACATGGTCCGCGACTTTGGCGCACTGAACCTGGCGCTGTTCGTTGTGCTGGTCGGTGCCATCATCACCATGAGCCGCCAGATGATTACCACGGCTGCTATCGCCTCATTGGTCTGGGGCGTCCCGCACGTGATCTACCACCTCGTCAACACCGACGGATACGAAGCGGGTGCCGATACGGCCCTCAGCGTTGGCGGTCTCATCTTCTTTGCGGTCGTGGCCAGCTCACTTCTCTTTACGGCGGACCGCCTCGAGCACAACGAACTTGGGGGACGAGCCGACGACGTCGCAGTTGCCAAATAGGCGCTTGAGAACCTTGTGGTAACCGAGGTGACGATTCCCAACCACGCGTAGGCGCCCGCCTGGTACGAGCACCCGATGAGCGTCGCGAAACATAGCGCGAGCAGTGTCATCGGTGCGGCTTTGCTGGGCATGAAACGGCGGGTTGTTCAGCACCACGTCAACGGAACCGTTGGGCAGAAACGACAGCGTGTGCGCGGCCCGTACGTCTGTGATCGCATCGAGGCCCCAGCCAAACGCGTTGAGTCGAGCCGACGTTGCTGCGTGGTACGACTCGTCAACCAGCGTGAGGATGCCGACGTCGTGAGCAAGGGCGAGAGATAACCCCAGCACACCATTGCCACAACCAAGGTCGAGCACCCGGGCACCGGAGTCGACGGCAGGCAGATGATCGAGCATCACTCGCGTACCGATATCGAGCCGCCCTCGGGAAAACACGTTGGCCAGCTCGATGACCTCTCGCCCGCTCTCGTCGAGATAGCGAGACGGAAAAGGATTCTCGCCAACGTCAAGACCGGGATCGAGCGAGGCGTGGATGAGGCGGGCCTTCTTCTTGGCGAGCGACGTCGGCGACGGGCCGATGATCGACTCGAACAGTTCGATCGTGGACGTGTGGATCGCCTTCACCATTCCGGCCCCAACGACAACCGACTCGGCGTGTAGCAACGGACGAAGAAGTCGAAGCTGGTCTTCGAGCAGGGCCAGCGATCGTGGAATCTTGATGACAGCAACATCGATTGGACCACCGGGAGCATCCATGCTGGGCACGCGCTCGATAGCTGACGGGTCGAGTCCGTTGCGTTCCAGGTTTGCCACCGTGGCTGTATGCGACACGACTGAGTCGCCCCACGAGGCAGGTGTTTTGGCGTGGAGCGCGACGGAGAGTGCACCGAACAGATCGTTGACGACCAGCCACCGACCTGGCTCGCCTCGGCGTGCCGGAAGGTCCGCGTCGTTGAGGTACTGCAACACATACTCATCGGCGGCATCCCACGCCCGCAGTGGCGAGTCGCCGTGATGCGGCAAGCGCCGAAGCTCGATTTCGCCGTTCGGTGCCGCCCATCGAGTCTCCGCCCCCATGGGGACGAAGCTATCCCCGCTCGTTCCCATCGTGGTTCGAACCCCGAGTTGGCGCACGTCGCACCACAGAATCGACCAGACTGGTAGCTGTGAACCCCGTCATCACCGCAATCATCGTCGGCGCTGTCACCATGTACGTGGCCTTCAAAGTGCTCAAGTTCGCACTCAAGATGGCGTTCTTTGCCGCAGTGGGCGTTGCCGCCTTTGCGGCCTACGTCACCTACGCCGCCGGTTAGCCGCTACTTGCCCACCTCGTATCGGTAGATCGAGCGTGGTCCAGCCTCGAGCACGAGCTGCTCGAGTCTGCGACGAGCAGCGCGGCGAGTCGCAAAGAACATCGGAAAACCGCCGTCACCGACAACCTCTGTGTCGTCGACGCGCGAGAAGCATCGGATGGCGTACCGAGTGAACATGGAGAGGAAGGAGTCGATTGGTGGCTCGGGCGCAAAACCACCGTTCGCGGGAATGACTCACCCTCAAGCTTGTCAGCTTCTGCCGTTCAGCTGGTGAACTGTCTAGCCGCAGGGGCTGATGAGCAGGTCGGGTGCGCTCAGCCCAGCGGCGTGAATTCGATCGCGCATCGCCACGATGTCGACGTAGCTGCTCATGAAGTTCACACGTGACTTGGCCGACGGCGGCACCGGCACAGACAGGATGTAGGCCGCAAACGAGTCAGCGAAGTCCTCGCCGGGATTCGTCGCTGAATACTCGCCGATGAAGCCCGGATCATTCGCGCAACGTCTTGCGGCCTCACCAGGGTCTCGATACGCAAGCTCAAGCGCGTCGATCTCACGATCAGGCCAGAACTGATAGGTCCACGTCGCCAAGTAGTTGTTCCAGCCGGCGCAACCATAGAGATTTTCGTCACCCAGGCAATCGATCGTCGGCACCCGTTCGCCGCTCCACGGATTCGACTCGTGGTTCGTAAACACGTGCGCCAACTCGTGGGCCACCACAAAACGCAACGACTGAGGGTGGGCCCGGGCCGTCGAGCGCTCAATGGCAATCATGAACTCAGATCCTTCAGCATCAATCTGCTGGGTGTAGCCGGCGTACTGACCGTCGTAGATTGCGAAGGCGGTGATGCTGGCTCGCTCGATTGGCGTTGTGATGTTGGCGAGCGATCGCCATGCCGTGAATAGATCGTTGTCACTCGTTCCGTGGCACAAATCGGTGATCTCGCCGTCCTCGACCAAGTAGATGGCTGCGATCGGTCCGAACCCTTCACCGAGACTTTGTGGATCGCATGGGTCGAGAGCTGCGGTGCTTGTGCCGTTGAATCGAGTCACGATGAAGGCAAACGCCAACAGCGCAATCGTTGCCACGACGACAGGGTTGACCGTTTTCGGAGAACCCTCCGTTTTGGGCGCAGTCACCTTCGTTGGTTCGACCTATTTTTCCGGTGCCTTGAGCCCCGCGTTGGCTCAACGACGGTGTTGGCTCAACGACAGCGCTGACACAACGACCGTGATGCCGATGTCGGGTGCTAGAACCGTTCCATGACCAACGACGTGCCTGTCACCCTTCGTTCGAGCGACTGGTTCAACAATCCGAACGATCCGGCCATGACCGCGCTCTACCTCGAGCGCTACATCAACTACGGCCTGACTCGCGAGGAGTTGCAATCGGGCAAGCCCATCATCGGTATTGCCCAGACGGGGTCAGACCTCTCGCCCTGCAACCGACACCACCTGGATCTTGCGAATCGGGTGAGAGAGGGCATTCGAGAAGCGGGCGGCATTTGTTTTGAGTTTCCCGTGCATCCCATTCAAGAGACTGGCAAGCGGCCGACCGCGGCGCTCGACCGCAACCTCGCCTACCTCGGGCTCGTCGAGGTCCTGCAGGGCTATCCACTCGATGGGGTGGTGCTCACCGTTGGCTGCGACAAGACGACGCCGGCATGCCTGATGGCGGCGGCCACCGTGAACGTCCCAGCCATCGCATTGTCGGTCGGCCCCATGCTCAATGGCTGGCACCAAGGTGAACGAACGGGCTCTGGCACCATCGTGTGGAAGGCCAGAGAATTGCATGCGGCTGGCGAACTCGACGACGCAGGCTTCGCCGACCTCGTTGCCACCTCGGTCACATCGACGGGTTACTGCTCGACCATGGGCACCGCGACAACGATGAACTCGTTGAGCGAGGCACTCGGCATGCAGTTGCCGGGCTCGGCTGCTATCCCGGCCCCGTACCGCGAGCGGGCTCAGATGGCATACCGCACCGGCCTTCGCATCGTTGATCTTGTGAAGCAAGACGTGCGCCCGTCAGACGTGATGACCCGCGAAGCTTTTGAGAACGCCATCGTCGTGAACTCGGCCATCGGTGGCTCAACGAATGCGCCGATTCACCTCAACGCCATCGCTCGCCACGTCGGCGTCGACCTCACCAACGACGATTGGCAAGACATCGGCCTCGACATCCCGATGATCGTGAACATGCAACCCACCGGCGAGTACCTCGGCGAGGACTACTTCCACGCCGGCGGTGTTCCCGTTGTGGTCGCTGAGCTGATGAAGAGCGGCCTTCTCCCCCACCCGGATGCCATGACGGTCAGCGGCTCGACCATCGGCGAGAACTGCGACGGCGTCGAGAACGCCGACCCAAAGGTGATCAGGCCCGCAACCGATCCGATGATGGAACGAGCGGGATTCGTCCACCTCTCTGGCAATCTCTTCGACTCAGCCATCATGAAGACAAGCGGTATCTCTGCCGAGTTTCGAGATCGCTACTTGTCAGACCCCGAGCATCCGAACGCCTTTGTCGGGAGGGCGATCGTGTTTGATGGCCCCGAGGACTATCACGACCGCATCGACGACCCCACGCTCGCGATCGACGAGCACTGCATGCTCATTGTGCGCGGCACGGGCCCCATCGGGTACCCGGGCGGGGCTGAAGTGGTCAACATGCAACCGCCTGCAGCACTGCTGGTGCAGGGCGTGCACTCACTGCCGTGTATTGGTGACGGCAGGCAATCGGGCACCTCAGGTTCGCCGTCGATCTTGAATGCAGCACCGGAGGCTGCTGCTGGCGGAGGACTCGCACTCCTACAAACCGGCGACCAGATCCGCATCGACCTCAACATCGGCACCGCAAACATGCTCGTTTCCGACGACGAGCTCGCCGAGCGAGCGGCCGCGCTCGAGGCAGCCGGCGGCTACGCCTACCCCGAAAGCCACACACCTTGGCAGGCGATTCAGCGAAGCATGGTGAGCCAGTTCGACGACGGCATGGTGCTCAAACCGGCGGTCGAGTTTCAAGACACCTCACGCGTGCACGGCACGCCCCGCCACAACCACTAGAACACCGGCACGAGGCAGAACCCGAAACTAGGCAATGACACCGGCATCAATGTGGGCCTGTATCTGCTCTGGCGTCAGGCCAGCAGAAGCCAACACCTCTGCAGTGTGCTCACCAACTGCTGGCGCCGGACCGCGCGGGCCGATGTCGGCGTTGGCAATACGCATCGGAACACGAACGGAGCGGTAGGCCCCACGATCAGGGTGCTCGATCGTTGGGAAGAGGCCGATGGCCTCGGCCTGCGGATCAACCACCACCTCGTGGAGCGACAGGGCCGGGCCCCAGATCAGCTTGTGCTCATCGAAGATTGAAGCCCACTCATCGCGACTCTTGGTGGCCAAGGCGCCGTCGATGGCCTCAACCAGCTCAGCCATGTTGTCGAACCGGTCCTTGATGGTCTGCAACCGCGGATCGTCGAGCAGATGCTCGGTCCCAATGGCTCGACACATGCGACCCCAGGCCGCCTCCTCTGGCATGTTGAAGACAACCCACGAACCATCACCGCAGGGATACCGGTTGGCAGTCGGCACGATCATCTGGTGGCGAGCTCGGCGCCGCACCGGCGCCCGATCGGTAGCGGTCACGCCATAGTCCGTCGCCTGGCTCCACACGGCGGCCTCGAGCAGCGAGGTCTCGATCACCTGCCCCTTGCCAGTTCGCTCGGCCAAACGGAGTGAGGCGAGGATGCCGCTCACCAGAGCGAGGCCCGTGGTGTGATCGCCTTGGGCTGGCCGAGCATTTGGCACGATGCCATCCGCACCTTCGCGCATCGAGTCGTAGAGCCCCGAGCGGCCGAAGAAGGCCGTGACGTCAAACCCCGGTCGCCACGACTCCGGACCTCCCGTGCCATACCCGGTGATGGTGCCGTGCACGAGCTTTGGGTTTGAGCCCCACAGCGTTTCCGGGTCGAGACCGAACTTGGCCTGGCGCTGCGGCAGCAGGTTGCAGAGGAAGATGTCTGCCCCCTCACACAGCGTCCTCACCAGCGCAGCTCCATCATCCGAGGCCAAGTCGACGGCGATTGAACGCTTACCTCGGTTGTCGACGTCGAAGGCGAAGTCGTAGCCCTTCAGGGGCCCATCAACCTTGGCCGGCCGGTTGGTACCTCGCATCGGATCGCCGCCAAGCGGTTCGACCTTGATCACCTCGGCCCCAAGGTCAGCCAAGATGGCTCCGGCACTCGGCGCAGCCATCCAGCTATCGACTTCAATGACACGGAGATCGTCAAGGGGTGCCGTCATAGGAGTCAGTAGACCGCGCCGGCGGGCCGTCGTCGAGTTCGCCGTTTGGTTTGTGATCCTGCAAACTCCAGTGGTGACTACCGATCCGGCCGAATCCCGCACCAACGCCGATGTGGTGTTCGACGCCGCGCTTCGACAACGACTCGCCACCAATCTGGCCAATCTCGACGTTCGCCAACATCCGCTCGACGGCCGTCGCCACGCGGCCGTTGGCATCGTGGTGCTCGATAGCGATGCAGACGATCACGGTCACGACGACACCGAGATCGACCGGATCCGCGATCTCTCTGGCATTCCCGGCATCGACGATGCAGCCGCCGCCGGGGCCCTCACTGGCAAGGTAACCGGAACCGCGGGCGGCGCCGCCATCTTGCTCACCAGACGAGGATCGAACATGTCGGCCCACGCCAGACAATGGGCGCTTCCAGGAGGACGCATAGACGACGGTGAGACTCCGCTCGAAGCTGCCCTTCGCGAGATTCACGAAGAAGTCGGACTCGATCTCGACGAGTCGTCGTTACTCGGCCGACTCGACGACTACCCAACAAGGTCGGGGTACGTGATCTCGCCGTTTGTGTTCTGGGCTGGAGACTCGGCCGAACCCGTCGCTAATCCGGACGAGGTTGCGTCGATTCACCGCATCTCAATCCGAGAGCTCGCCCGCGACGATTCACCCCGGTTTGTCGATATTCCGGAGAGTTCAAAGCCAGTGATTCAGGTACCCGTCGGCGGCGACCTGATCCATGCCCCGACGGGCGCAGTGATGTACCAATTCCGAGCGGTTGCCTACGACGGCGACATGATTCGAGTCGACGAATTCGAACAACCCGTGTTCGCCTGGAAGTAGCCGATCACTGATGTGAGGGCGATGCGCGCCTTCGCCGCCTGGCCACGCCAAGATAACGAGGTGGCAACGGGCGTCATGCGTGCCAACTCAATTGCACTACTTGTCGGGCGGCTCATCACGGCCGCCACGACGTTCGCGGTTGCCGTCATGGCGGCCCGTTCACTTGGCGAGGAGTTCGGCCGAGTTGCCGCAATCGTCGCCGCCGGGTTCGTTCTGAGCACGTTGCTCGCCTTTGGCAGCGACACGCTCATTGTGCGAGCCACTGCTCGAGATCCGCACGGCACGGGCACAGATGTTGCTGGGCCAGTGCTCGCTATGCAACTCGGCATCAGCGCGATTCTCGCTGCGGCAGCCGGCGTTGGGTATGCCGTCGGTGCTGTGACCGCCGGCGTCGCCATCCAAGCGTTTGTGCTGCTACCGCAAGCTGTCGTGTTTGTCGCCGCAGCCGTGCTTCGAGGACGAGACGACATGGGCCGGCTCGTCGTTGCGACCGCCGTTGGTGGTGTCGCCGCGGTCGTTGGCACCGCCGTCCTGCTCAACGACGCCAGCGAGGTTTGGGCTCCCATTGCGGGGCTGGCCATTGGCCATGTGATCACGGCTGCGCTGATGGGCTTCTGGGCTCGCCTACGCCTTCGTCTTCCTGCCTCCATTCACGAGGTCCGGGCGCTCTTCACGGTTACCTCAGCGTTTGCTGTGATGGTGGCCGCCACCACGGTGTCGACGCATATCGCCGTGGTCATTCTCGGTGGGTTCGGTGTGTTGGGCGCAGCTGGTTTCGCCGCCGCCACACGATTCGTTGACGCTGCTCGTCTCTTCCCGGCGGCAACCTACAGCGCGGCGTTTCCGTCCATGGCTGATCGCATCCATCGACGTCCGACAGCCTTCGATCGGTCTCGACGGCTGCTCTACATCGCCGGTGCGGCCACGATCATCCTCATTGCGGCCGCAGAACCGCTGTCTACTGCTGTGTTTGGCGATCTCGACCGAGGCCCCGAGTTGCTACGCATCTTGGCGCTGGGCGTCGTTCCCATTGTCTTACGGCAACGGCTCTCGTTTGAGCTGATCGCTGCTGGGCAAGAGAGTCACGTTGCTCGGGCCGCCGCTGGCACCGCCCTCTTCATGGTTGTCGGCTCGCTGCTGACCGTCAGCGCCGGAGCATCAGGCAACGGCGCTCAGAGCGACGGCACCGTCGTCACGATCGTCGCCTGGCTGCACACCGTGGCGACAATGCTGAACGTCTTGGTGCTTGACCGCTTCAACCGTCGCCCGGCATCCGCCATGGCGATGAGCCGAGAGCGGGCAAACCGCTAGAACAAGCGGCGGCCAACCTGAATGATCGACTTGCGCTTCTCGGCGTCTGTCACGCTGCGGTGCAGTTGGAACCAGGCAAAGACGGCAGTCGAGCGCAGAAGCTCGGGCACGTCGCCGAGGCGAGGACGTACTTTGTGCTTCTCGAAGCCGGCGTCGCTCAGGTGTGAGCCGATCAGCTTCTGACTGATCCAGATGTCGGTGTCGGTGAGCTCTTGGGCCTTGGGCTTGGCCATCGAAGAGTTCTTACCGCCAGCCTGGGTTTTGTTGGCCACGCGGCTGTCGACGAACTTGGCGAGTCGTTCTGCCACTGAATCTGGATCAGTGCGCAGCTCGTCGAAGTCAACGACCTCAACCGCTTCGTGCGCCTCAGACTGCTGCACCTCGACGAGCTTGGTGCGGGACGCCTTCCAATAGAGCGAGGTGACCACGGGGTGGAACTGACGAGGATCGCCGTCACCGCCGCTATGCACCGTGAGGTTCTTGAGCGAGCGCATGATCTCGCGAGGATCACGGATCATCCAGATGAAGCGAGCACCCGGCCACACCGAGCGGAGCCACTCGACGTGCATGAAGTCTTGGGGAGTCTTGTAGCCCCAGTTGTCGCAGCCGTGGTGCAGGGCCAGCCGAGTCATCCATTCGGCGGTGACTTCGTGCCACATCGGACCGCGACCACGGAACGTCTCAACCATGGCCGCTTCAAAGAAGTCGATCTCGCTCAACGTGAGGTCGGGGGCCCGGAAGTCGACCTCGAACTTCACTCTGGCTCTGGTCTCCCAGGCCAAGCGATCGAGGAACGTCCGAAGCTGTGCATCGCTCAGCGGACCATCAGGATTGATAGCCATCGCCTTTTGCACGGCGTAGAGATCGTCGAACACATACCAGTTGTCGATCGCCGACAACACATGGGCCAAGAACGACGTTCCGCTGCGGGGAAGTCCAACGACGATCAGGGGTTGCCCAGCGCCGCGAAGCGCAACGATGGACTCAGTCGCCTCGAGGGGACGTTCAATGTGAGTCGTATCAGCAATAACCACGAACAGCACTCCAAAACAGGTTGGTCGCCCCGAGTGCCCGCTCAGAACACTGTAGGTGATGTTGGTATCGGAAAAGCGGACCTCAAGCTGAAGTGTGGATCCACCCACTATTACAGCTGGGTAACGGACCGCTATCGTTCGCCCACATCGACGTCTCCAGCTATCTGAAGCGAATTCGGTACGAGGGTTCTCTCGAACCAGATCTACGAACCCTCACAAGGTTGCAGTTGTGTCACATGCAGACGGTTCCGTTCGAGAACCTCGACGTGGTGGCTGGCATCCATGTTCGGACCGACGTGGCGTGGTCTCTGCCCAAGGTGGTCGACCGCCATCGAGGAGGATGGTGCTTTGAGCTCAACGGCGCATTCGGCGCACTCCTCAGCGAGTTGGGCTTTGAGGTGCGCCAGTTCGGTGCGGCGGTGCTGCTTGATGGCCCGTCGGTCGTCGTTGATCACCTTTGCCTCGAAGTGACGGTCGACGGACGTCCGCTGCTGGTCGATGTCGGCTTTGGCGACAGCTTCACCAACCCTCTCGTCCTCAATGACGGTGACGAACAAGATGGTGGTGCCGGCACCTTCCAGTTCGTCCCGAGCCCGCAAGGCACCACATTGGCCAGGATCGTCGATGGTGTGCCAGAGGCTCAGTATCGATTCAAGCGGGTGCACCACGACGTGGCTGAGTTCAGCGCCATCTCCGAACAGCTGAGGACTGATCCGGACAAGCACTGGAAGCACAAACCGTTCGCTACCCGCGTGATCGATGAGCCAGGCAGTCGGGTCACGCTTACGCACGACACGCTCAAGGTGGTGCGACCAGACGAACGGACCGAGACGCCGGTCAGCGCGGCCGACTGGGCAGACACGTTGCGTGAGTGGTTTGCCATGACCCCGCCAATAGGCGTCAGCGGGTCGAGCTCAGACCACGAGGAACCGCGCGGATAGTTCCATGAGTTGTTGACTCGCCTCCTTCGTCGGCGAAACAAAACGAAACCATCACATTGGTCGGTGCGCCTGTCGGCGCACCTCCTTAGGGGTAGAGGTCGGCTCCCCCATCGTCGCCGTCGTGTTCGGCGAGGGCGATCAACGCTCCGTTCACGACGTTGGCGGCGGAGATTCCCGTAACGGCGTGAAGATCAGCAATCGTGCCGGATTCACCGAAACGGTCGACGCCAAGGCTGATCTGTTGGGTTCCGAGCGCTGAGCCAATCCACGCCAGGCTGTGGCTGGCCGCGTCATGGACGCTCACCACCGGGCGTCGGCGTTCTGTCTTCGGCACAAGACGGTGCAGATGGCTTGGCTTCCGAATTGGCAGGGCAGACGACGTCGCTTCGGCATACACCGCACGCCAACTGCGGTAGACCCGGTCGGGGCTTGTCAGGTGCACAACGGTTGCTTGCACACCCTCGTCGTCGAGCGCTGCCGCCGCGTCGATGGCTTCGGGAGCCATCGCCCCGGTGGTCACGATCGTGACACCCGGGCGGCCGTCGTCAGGACCGTCGATCAAGCGGTAGCCGCCGTCGAGCACATGCGAACGCAGGCTGACGTCTCCGTAGCGTTCGAGGGCCTCGGCGAACGGAGCCTGGCTGATGGGGCGGGTCGATAATCGCAGATAGCAGCTCTCGCCGTCTGGCCGCGACAGTTGATCGAGCGCATCGCAGAGCAACCAGTCGACCTCGGTGGCGTACGCCGGCTCTGCGTAGTGCAGATTGGGAAGTTCGGCACCGACCGATGCTGTGATAGTCGACTGATGAGCGCCACCCTCGGGCGCAAGCGTCACGCCGGACGGCGTACCGGTCACGATGAACTTCGAATCGTTGTAGATGCCGTAGATCAATGCATCGAGGCCTCGCAGCACGAATGGGTCGTACACCGTGCCGACCGGCAGCAGGTGCTGGCCGTGATGGTCGTGGCTCAGACCAAGCTGGCCCAGCAGCATGAAGAGGTTCATCTCGCTGATGCCAAGCTCGATGTGACGGCCGCTTGGTGACGGCGCCCACTTCAGCAGCCGGTCTGCCCCTCCGTGGTCGTCTCGCTCGGTGGGCGCAAATACGCCGGTCTTGTTGATCCACCCGCCGAGGTTGGTCGAAATCGACACGTCCGGCGCCGTGGTAACGATTCGCTCCCCTACCCCTTCAATGTCAGCGAGGCTTGAGAGCACGCGACCAAAGGCCTCTTGGCTCGATGTCGAACCGGTGGTGGTCGGCGGACGAGATGCCTCTGGCACCGGGGGCACAGGGCGGGGGTTGGGTCGAGCGTTATTGATGTCGCCACCGACAAGGTCACAGATGCGGCCTTCGGGAGAGTCAGGGTCGAACCGGTCGAACTCTGTCGCATCGTCGAGACCGAGCGAATCACGAAAGGCGTCGATCTGATCGGGCGTCATGAGTGCGGCGTGATTGAGAGGGTCGCCGGCCATGGGCAAGCCCCAGCCCTTCACCGTGTAGGCAAACAGCACGCTTGGTCGTTCCGGATCTCGATCGCACGCCGCGAAGCTCTCGCGCAGCAGCCCAAGGTCGTGACCGCCGAGGTCGGTGACGAGCGTCTTGAGTTCGTCGTGGTCCATGTTGTCGACGAACCGAGCAACGGCTGGGTCTGCACCGTCGAGGAACTTGGCCCGCACATCGGGGCCGTCGAGGGCGAACAGGGCCTGGTAGGCCTCGTTTGGCATCTCGTCGATGCGGGCTCGTAGGGCGTCGCCGTCTGTCTGCTTAAACGCAGCGGTGAGCTTGGACCCGTACTTGGCGTTCACCACCTGCCAGCCGGCATCAGAGAAGAATCGCTGCATACGCACGGCGGCGATGTCGGGAATGACGCGATCGAGGCTTTGACGGTTGAGGTCAATCACCATCGTGAAGTTGCCAAGACCCTTGGTGGCCGGATCGACGATGGCCTCCCACACGTTGCCTTCATCGAGCTCGGCATCTCCTACCAGTGCAATGAATCGAGCTGATGGCTGATCACCGAAGTGGGCGTCGACGTAGCGACGCGTGAGGGCCGAGAACAGCGGGGCAACGGCACCGAGACCAACCGATCCGGTCGAGAAGTCGGCGACGTCTGGATCCTTGGTGCGCGACGGATACGCCTGCAGCCCGCCAAGCTCTCGCAACGACGTGAGGTAGGAACGATCGAGTTCGCCGGTGAGGTATTTGATGGCGTGGTAGACGGGCGAGGCATGCGGCTTTACTGCCACCTTGTCTTCGCCCCCAATGTGGCCGAACCACAGGGCCGTCATAATCGACACCATTGAGGCGCACGAGGCCTGATGGCCTCCGACCTTGATGGCACCCTTCTCTCGTCTGTTCGCCACATCGACGATGCGCGACGCAAGCCAGAGCACGCGCTGCTCGATCGAACGCAACGCGTCGAGATCAACCTCGTTCATGCCGCCACCCTAGAACGGGCCAGGTTCACAACGACGGGTCTTGCCAGCCGTGAATCGTCAGTTGATCTCGCGGGTGGTGATGGTCGAGAAACACATCTCGTCGTTGGTGCCGTCGGCCCACAGGATGTAGCGAGGCTCCACGTCGTCTGGCAGCAGGGAACGGTCCCACGAGCACTCAACCAGCACGGTGTCGCCTGGCTTCAGAATGATGTCGTCAACGGGCGAATAGTTGAGCTGCCAATCGAAGTCCCACACGGGGATGTCGAGCAGCACCCGTTCATCGGGCGTGTCGGGATTCAGCGTCATCTTGAACGATGTCCCGATCTCGTGCTCGTGGCCGAGCACCGAGATCAACTGGCCAAACTCGTAGATCGGCAGTTCGCAACTTGAGCTCACTTGGCCGTCTGTGTCGTCTTGAAATACTGAGTGGTGCGTGCCGCAGATTGAGTTGAACTGGTTTGACCGCACGCCCTCTTCGCCGAAGCGCTCGACGGCATCTGCATAGGCCGCGTCGCGATCACAGAGCGGCCCGGACTCGTCGTCAGAACAAGGGATCTCAACCGGTGCGATGTACTCGGCTTGATTCACCTGGTCGAGCTCAGCGCCTGGCTCGGCGAGGTCGATCTCGAGCGTTGAGTTGTCCGGTGCCGTCTCAACTTCATTGTGATAGTGCACCTGGATCACGATGAAGTCGCCAGCCTTCACCTGAAGACCTGAACCCTCAGGGAACTGGGTTGGGTCCTGACCGGGTGCCCACCCAAGGAAAATCGGATCGCTGTATGGCAAGCCCGAGCTGCCAAAGCACGACCAGCCGCCCTGTGGGTCTTCAGCGGCGGCCGCAACGGCATCTTCCATTGCCTTCGCAGGAAGGATGTAGCCGATCGCGTGGTGAACAATCTCGGCCTGATCGGGCACAAACCGATAGCCCTCGATGAACACGTCTTCGGTGAACTGAGGGTCGTAGATGTTGCACCGGTAGTCGTCGATGACGCTGAGGTCGCCCTCGTACTGTTCGCGAGGCTCCAACGTTTGATCAACCTCGTCGAGCTGCAGCAAGCCCGAAGGAGCAGTCACCACCGTGTCAGCAGCAACGTCGATCTCGCCGCCAGCGTCAGACCACGCAACGATCGCGTCAATCTGATCTTGGCGAAGACGACGATCGCCAGCGTGCAGGATGCTGTCGCCACCGGCCGGCCATGGCGGCATGTAGCCGATCTTCACGACTCCTGAGATTGCGGCATGGTTCGCTTCAATGTCGGCAACGGTCTCGAGCTGCCAGTGGGCCGAGCCAGCCCCGCCTTCGTTGTGGCAGCTGGCGCAGCTCTCGGCGATCAGTGGCTGAATCGTGGCCCCGAAGTCGTCGTTGAAGACGATGGCGTCGAACGCCGACGCATCGGCGGCTGCATCGACCTGCTCAACGGCCTCGCCAGACGAATCTGCGTCGCCAGAATCTGTATCGCCAGACGAACTTGTGTCATCTGACGAGGCGGCATCGCCTGCGGCCTCTGAACTGTCGCCCTCGTCACCGGCGTCGTCGCCAACGAGCGCGTTCACGTCTGTGTCGCCTCCCGAGTCGTCGGCAGGATCGTTCGCCGAACATGCGCTGACAACGAGGATCAGCAGGGCAACCAGCGCAGGCAACACTGCCGGGAGAAATCGCTTCATGCTCACAGAGGGTAGATCGGCACGAAGCCGGAGAAGTCGCGGTCTCGGCGTTCCACTCCGGAACTACCGGGATCACCGAGAGGCGGCAGCCCACAGTTCGCGTTCGGCGCTGAGCGGATCGCTCACGACCGCAGAGGTGTCGTCTGCGCCCGGTTGGTCGAACTCCATGGTCTGACGACCCGACTCGACGCTGTAGGGCGCCCAACCAGGGCCGCCGGTCTTGATGAAGTCGGCCCACGCGGCGTGCATGCGGCCCGCCAGTGTGGTTGGGATCACGCCTTCGCCCAAGAAAAGTTCGACACCTGGTCGATCGAGGGTATTGAACATGAAGGGAATCTCGAGTGCATGGGTTGACCCGAGGCCTTTCACGCGGGAGGCCCAGCGGAACAGATAGCTGAAGGTCGGCCCGTGGTGGGCTTCGGCCAGACGTGTGGCCGGGGCGCGAAACATCTCATCGGTTCGAGCCGCCGATAGCACCTGGGCTGGCGTTGCTTCCGCGCCGAGCCGGGCTCGATACACCGCGGCGGCTGCTGCTCCGTCGCCTGTTGCATCGGCGAGCTTGCGAAGCATGCGAGCTTCGTCTGCTTTGCCTACACCCCAAAGCGAGGACTCGTCGAGGTTGGTGCCGATCATGAGCGCCACGTCGCTGGCAGCTCCGGCCGAGATTGTCGCAAGCGGCATCTCTGGCAGGTGGACGCTTCCAACAACGGGTGCAAACGGCATCGTTCCGAGTGCACTGTCTTGGGCCAGCGCAGCTTCCGCCTTGGACTGCACCGCGATCAGTTCCTGCCAGGTCGCGTCGTATGGATCGGCGTCGAGTTCGGCCAGAAAGGTCTTAGCCACGAGAGCGCCCTTGTCGGCCGGCACGACGTGTCGGGCGGCGCCAGACTGCGCGATCGCTGCCCGGTACAAACCAGCGCTCGCCGGCATGGACAACAACGTGCCAACGGCCATCGCACCGGCTGATTCGCCAGCGATCGTTACCTTTGCCGGGTCGCCGCCAAAGTTCGCAATGTTGTCGCGGACCCACTCCAGCGCGGCGATTTGATCGAGGAGCCCGTTGACCCCTGAGCCGGGCCGGTCATCGAGTTCCATGAAGCCAAGCGCACCCAACCGATAGTTGATGGTGACCGTGACAACGTCGTGGTTCGTAGCAAACGACGCGCCGTCGTACCACGGGATGGCGCCTGTGCCAGTGCGGAACGCGCCGCCGTGGATCCACACCATCACGGCTCGGGAGCCATCGTCGCATGCTGGCGTGCACACGTTGAGCGTGAGGCAGTCTTCGTCGACCGACTTTGGACCGGTGCCCATGAGGCTTCCCGGCTCGCCCGTGGGTTGTGGAGCCGCCGGTCCGAACCGCTGGGCCTGCCGGATGCCGGACCATGGTTCGGGAGCCTCTGGCGGGCCAAACCGACGTGCGCCCGTCGGTGGCGCGGCAAACGGAATGCCAGCGAAGAGCTGAGCTCCCTTGCGCTCACGGCCCTCGATCTCGCCACCGGTGGTCATTGTTCGGGGTCCAATCATGACCCACCAACGTATGGTCGGCTGGGCCAGAGCGCCACCCAACAGCAGAGCTGCTGCTCTATCCCATCAGCCCAGCTTCGTAGGCCATTACGACGGCCTGCACGCGGTCACGAGCTTGCAGCTTCGAAAGCACTCGTTTCACATGCGTCTTCACCGTGTTTTCTGCGATGAAGAGCTGCTCGGAGATCTCGCTGTTTGACCAACCTTTGGCGATCGCTACCAGCACTTCTCGCTCCCGTTCGGTGAGCGATTCGATGCCCGGATGGTCGACGTCTCGGCGTGTCGTTGACGAGAACTGTTCAATCACCTGACGAGTCACCGAAGGTGAGAGCAGGCCCTCTCCTTCCGCGACTACCCGTATGCCGTCAAGCAGTTGTTCCGGCGGCGTGCGCTTCAACAGGAACCCGCTCGCTCCAGCCTGCAGACCATCAAAGACGTAGTCGGCCACCTCGAAGGTTGTGAGGATGATCACCGCCGGTCCGTTTGGCAGGGCGGTGATGTACGTGGTTGCTTCGATGCCGTCCATGCCGGGCATACGGATGTCCATGAGCACGATGTCGATGCCACCGGCTCGAGCCAGCTCCAGGGCTTCTGCGCCATCCGATGCCTCGGCCGCCACCGTGATGTCGTCGGTTTGCTCGATGATCATGCGAAGACCCGCACGCATCAGGTCGTCATCGTCGACGAGGAGAACCCGCGTCATGACGCAACCGGCAAGCTGCAGCGAACCACGGTGCCCCCACTCGGAGCCGGTTCGACGTCGAAACTGCCGCCCAATGCCTCGGCCCGGGCAGCCATGCCTCGGCGACCTCGGCCTGGCTTGGAGCGGCCAAGGCCCTTGCCGTCGTCTGTGACGGCAATGGTGACCATCGAGTCGTCGGACGCGACGTCGATGGACACCGCCGTTGCGTCTGCGTGTTTCACCACGTTTGTCATTGCCTCCTGGGCAACCCGGTAGAGCGCAAGCTGTTGCGAGCGGGGAATGTCGTCTGCCGACACGGCCTGATGCAGTTCGACACGTAATCCGTCGCCTGATGCGTTTGCAACGAGGGTTGCGAGATCGTCGAGGCCCGGTTGAGGCGCAAGCGGGGCCGCTTCGTCGACGGGTTGAAGCAGGCCAAGCACTCGATCGAGATCATCGAGAGCGCCCCGACCGGCCGACTCGATGGTGGTGAGTGCCTGTACGGCTTGGGCTGGGTCCTTGGCCAGCGCTCCCCTCGCCGCTCCCGCGTGCACCAGCATCACATTGAGGCTGTGCCCGAGAATGTCGTGCACTTCCTGCGCCATCATGCGCCGGTCGGCCTCGTGCTCGAGCTTGGCCTGGCGAGCTTCGGCCAAGGCCACGGAGAGATCGCGTTCTTGTCGGAGGTTGCCCCGCTCGTTCGCACCGCCGAAGATACGTCCGACCAGCCAGATCGCCAGCCACAGCAGAAGAATCGCCGCAACCGTTGCGTCGGTTTCTGCTTCATCAGGAAACTGCTGGAAGTAGAAGCCGACGGCGATCAGGCTCAGCGGCAACGTGAGCCACGCCCACCAGTGGCGGACCAACACGGCCACCATCACCATGCAGATCAGCTGCGTCCACTGATAGAAGTCGCTGGGCTCTGTCAGCGCAATCAGCGGAACAAGGGCGACGAGGTTGAACACGAATGCGGCAGTAGGGGCGACGCGAATGAAGACAACGGGAATCACCGCAAGAGCGGCGAGACCCGTTGCCAACAAGGAGGCTCCCGTCGAGCGATCGGTGAGGTACCACACCTCGATCAGGATCAAGCAGAGCAAGACCAGTGCGGTCAGGGCTTCAGCGATCCCGATGCCCGATCGCAAGCGGCCTATCAACCCCGACCGCAAGCGGTGTGTCAGCAGAGTCACTTCCGAACGCTACCTGTTCTCGACGATCGACTTCGAAGGCGAACGGAAGGCCATCACCGTCAGCGCCGCCATCGATGCACCCAGTACCGCCAGGCTCGTGCCGGCCAGGCTGCCAGACGTTGCGACCAGATCGCTAGGTGAGCGACCTTCGAACGTTTGCAGCACGCTGAAGCTCAGCAGGCCGACGTAGGCAGTGACGATGACAGACATCCAGCGCACCTTGGCCGTTCGAGAAGCGCCAGCGACTCCCAGCAGCACAGCGGCGATGGCGAACACATGGATGCCGTGAAAGGCAACTCCGTGCGGGAACTTGGGCAGCCCGGCTTCGCCGTAGGTCACCGACTCCGGCACCTGATTGAACTCTTCGGTGTAGGCCGTGCCGAGGCTCACCAGCCAGCTACCGATGCCAAGGCCGGTCATCATCACGGCCATGCCAGCGATGGCGGCGATTCGAACGGCTGGATCGGTCGGCCGATCGATGATGGCCCACACCAGCAACGCCACGAGAGCGATCGACAGCACCATCACGGCCTGACCCATGATTCCAAAGATGATCGAGCCCTCGGCTGACGGATTGAAGTGCGATGGCTCACCTCGCCAGGTCTGCCCTGAGATCAACGTGATTTCGATGAAGCTCGTGGTGGCAACAACCCGGCTGATGATCTTGGCGCCCCGACGCTCGGGGAGCCGATCGAGCACCCACCCGACGGCCCAGGCCATGAGGGCAAACGATGCAGCAAACACGATGGGTTTGCGCCACGACACGGCGCCAGCCCATGGGCGATCGTCGGCGAGAAACACGCCGATGTGCACGACGGTCGAAACCAACAGGATGAGCGAGACCCGCCCCATGAGGCGTGATGGGCCTCGCTGCGGACGGAGCTCGGAGTAGATCCGATCCATGGTGCCGATGTCGGCGGGCTGGCCAGCAAGCTCGTTGCGAGGATCGGTCGGAGCGACGAAGGTTGCGCTCGATGGGCGGTTGACGATGCGCTGAAACGTTGTCATGCCTTGAACGTAAAATCAGGCTCACGTTCCGTCGTCACCCCGCAGGGGTATCGGACTCACCCCGTGGGGGTATTCGGCTAGGCGTTGGCGAATGAGCGACCGATAAAGAAGGCCATCAGCGCTGAGACGTAGCCAACCACGAGCAGCCCAAACAGAATGCGGCTGCTGCGGCCGCTATCGCCTCGAGCCACCCAACCAGCAAGCAGGAACGATCCCATCGGGATCAACCCGCCGACGTAGTGGATGTAGAGCTGCACGATGCCCTGCCCCTGGTCGAGCAGCTTGATGCCCAGAAGAATCTGAGCCACCAGGGCCAGTTGGGCAGTGATCATGACCAGGAACGCCGGCCTCGTGACCGGTTCGTTGCGCAGGGCGTGACGGCCAATGGCGATGACGGCAGCGGTCATCGTGATGAGCACGATGACGCCCGTCACGAGGTGCGCAGACGAATCGATGATGAAGTTGTCGATTCGACCATCGCCGAGGTGATTGTCTGCCGGAGCAATCTGCACCGCCAAAGTGTGCCCGCCAGATAGACAGGACCCATGTCCATCGTGAAGATCAATGCGCTCGAGATTCCACCGCAGGCTGGCGACGAGATCGTCAAGCGGTTCACGGCACGAATGAACAGCCTCGCCGACGTCGAGGGATTCCTCGGTTTCGAGCTGCTTCGCCCAACCGGCGACGCCGAGACGCGCTGGTTCGTCTACACCCGTTGGGCCGACGACGCCTCGTATGCCGCTTGGCGCGATGGTGACGGAGCCCAGGCCGCCCACGCCCGACCTTCCGGCGACAGTGACGGTGGCGCCGACGGCGACGAGCCACCAGCTCGCCCGCCCGTCAGCATGGGGGCCACGCTGCTCGAGTTTGCGGTCGAGGTTGAGGTCGGTCCGTCCGGCGTCTGAGCCCGACCGAAGAACTCAGCCCCGTTCGGCAGCCTCATCATCTGCGGCGATCTCAACCAGCGACTTCATCACGTCCTGGTCGGCCATAACGGCAAGGAAGTCATCGTCGTAGGCCTTTTCGGGACGATCACGCACGAGCATGTCGAGCACGTGGGCATCTTCGCCAACGAGGATGCGCCAGCGACCTTCGCGCACGCCGTCGAGGATGACGTTGCCAGCTTGGTCGGCGGTCATCGGTGCTTCGTTTCGGAACGAGTTGCCGCGCTCGACGAGCTCTGGATCGTCGGCAAGGTCAGCGCCGTGCACGGCCGCTGAGTTGATGGCGATGCCGGTGCCGATGTGACCGGGCATCACCACGTGCGCGCTCAGGTTCGGGGCATTCAGCGCCAGGTCTTGAATGAGCGCCTCGGTGAATCCCTTCACCGCGAATTTTGCGGCCGAGTACGCCGTGTGCGGATGCGTTGGCCCAAGCGATGCCCAGAAGCCGTTGACGCTGCTGGTGTTCACGATGTGGCCACCGTCTGACTTCATGAGCGCCGGAAGGAACGTTCGGCAGCCGAGGTAGACACCACTCCAGCAGATCGAGAAGGTGCGCTCCCACGCGTCGCGCTCGTCGAGCACGAACGATCCGCCACCGCCGATGCCGGCATTGTTGAACAACAGGTCGACCGTGTCTGTCTGGTGCTCGGCGAGCACTGCGTCACGAAAGGCGATGAGCGAGGCCTCGTCAGACACGTCGCACACGTGTGTGGTGATGCGAACATCGCCACTGGCCGCTGCCGTTGCGGCCACAAGCGTGTCGGCCATACCGGTCGGTGAGATGTCGCACATCGCGACGTGGCACCCCTCGGCTGCCAACTGAACGGCGAGGCTTCTGCCCATTCCGTCGCCGCCACCGGTCACCACAGCAAGTTTGTTCTCGAAGCTCATACCGGGATTGGATCACAGGAAGGAGGAAAACGACGAGACGAACTACGGTGCCGCCATGTCGATTCTCGATGAGCTCACTGACCGGCTGCCCGCCGAGTGCATTCAGGCCGATAGCGACGTCATCGCCTCCTATGGGCAAGACCGGGCCATTTTCGAGGGCGCGGGGACCGCCGCCATCCTGGTGATGCCTCGGTCGACCGACGAAGTGGTGGCCACGGTCGAGGCAGCAAACGCGGCGAACGTGCCCATCGTGCCCCGGGGTGCTGGCACCGGCCTGACGGGAGCGGCCAATGCCATCGACGGCTGCGTGATGCTCTCGCTGCACCGGATGAACAACATCCTCGACATTGACACGACCAACCGGACCGCCCGGGTGCAACCGGGCGTCATCAACTCCGACCTCAAGCAGGCGGTGGCTGCCGAGGGCCTCTTCTACCCGCCCGATCCGGCGTCTGTCGACATGTCGAGCATCGGCGGCAACGTTTCAACAAACGCTGGCGGCCTGTGCTGCGTGAAGTACGGCGTGACGCGCGACTACGTGATTGCGCTCGAAGTGGTGATGGCAAGCGGCGAGGTGATGCGCACCGGTCGCGAGACGTTGAAGTCCACCACTGGCTTTGACCTGACCGGGCTCTTTGTTGGGTCCGAGGGACTTCTCGGTGTGATCACCGAAGTGACCGTCAAGCTTGTCCCTGCTCCCCCACCACCATCGACGGCAGTCGCCTACTTCGATGAGCTACCCCACGCCGGCACCGCCATCGTCGACATCTTCCAGCAGGGCCATGAGCCAACGCTGATGGAGATCATGGACCAGGCGAGCCTTCAGCAAATCGAGTCGGTCTACAAGATGGACATCGACACCTCGGCGGCCTGCCTCATCCTGATTCAGACCGCCGGTGATGAATCGTCAGCCCGCATCGCCGAGATCGCCCAGATCTGCACAGATCACGGCGCAACCTTCGTGTACCACGTCGATGATCCGCACGAAGGCGACATGCTCATTGAGGTGCGCCGCAAGTGCTGGCCTGCCTTCGAAACGCTGGGCAAGGCCCTGCTCCCAGAAGACGTCGCCGTGCCCCGTCAGCACTTGCCCGCGCTACTTGCTGGCATCGTCGAGATTGGCGAACGACACAACGTTGCGCTGCCCACGATCGGTCACGCGGGCGACGGCAACATGCACCCGCTACTGGTGTTCGACGGTAACGATCCCGATGAGACGGCCAGGGTGAAGGCCGCCTTCGGCGAGATCGTTCGGCTGGCTCTGTCGTTGGACGGCACGATCGCTGGTGAACATGGTGTTGGCACGCTCAAACGCGAATTCGTCGACGAAGAACTCGACCCAATTCAGCTCGCCACCATGCGCTCACTGAAGGATTTGCTTGATCCAGCTGGTCGCTTCAACCCGGGAAAGAAGCTGACCTAGCCGTCGCGAACGCACGTCAGACGCCGCAGGCGCTCTCAAGCACCACTGGGACGCCTGGCAGCTGAGTGTCGAACACCTCAGTTCCCCAGCCTTCGTAGATGAAGGGCTCGACAACGATCTCCATGACCCCGTCGCCATTGAGGTCGGCAAATGCCGTCTCGGGAAGCGACGAGTAGGACACGTACTGGGTGTAGATGCCGCTTTCTGCGCTGTCGTAGAGGTCTTCTGCGAGCTGGATCCCCGGCTCGTTACCCGTGGTGGCCGAGAAGCGCAACACGATGTTTTCGACGTTGTCGACATCGTCGACTCTGCGGAGAATCAACATGGAGTAGTCGCCAACTCGGGAGCCATAGAAGTGGGGCTCACCGCTGCTCGCCACGATGAGCACCTCGTCAACCCCATCGTTCTGGAGATCAACCCGGCGCACGTCTGTGATGTTGACGGGAACGTCGAGGCCGGCGGCCTGCAGCTGCGTGGCCACAACCTCGACATGGACTGGCGCTGGTGAGATCGACTGCCCGGCGCTAGCCAGCAGTGCACCGTCAATGCCGGTTGCGGCGATCGGCTCGCCGTAGAGCGTCGACGATTCCAAGGAAAGAGAGCCGTCGGCGTTGTAACAAAACTCGGCGTCTTGAACGCTGAGTGACGTCAACCCGCTGGGAGATGTCGCCGACAATCCGTCAAGTGCTCCGGGGGCGACAGGGCCATCAGCCCACGCGTTTCCGTCCCAGGCTCCGACGTATGCGCCGTTCGCGAAGACGTACCGAGGATTCGTGCCCGGCACCGGTGCCACGTTGTCATCGCTTCCAGTTTCGCCGGCGGCGTCATCGGCATCACCAGTGACATCACCGTTGTTGCTGCCGTTGCCGTTGGCGTCGCTCGCGCCACCGCCGTCACCCTCACCCTCGCCGTCGTCGAGGCTCGAGTCAGTGCTGTCGTCTTCAAGCGTCGTGGCAACGGTGTCTGTGGTCGGCGTAGCGGTGCCAATCTGTTCAGCTCCGTCTTGGCTGAGTGCCACGCCAGCGCCGATGCCCACGGCACCCACAACGGCCAGCCCGCCAAGAAGCCAACGCCGGCCGTTTGCATTCGCGCCACCGCTTGCATTGTGCTGGTTCATGGTCGTACCCCAATGAGCCCGGCGAGTCGGTATTCATACATGCGGCTCCATCTTTTTCTTCGGACGGAGCCTGTTGGGCTAAAGACCCTCGCCCTATTTCTTCTTGCGTTTGGAGTATTCCTTCAGCTTGCGCTTCTGATCGCTGCTCAGGCTCTCCATGCCAAACGCGTTCACCTGATCGAGGATCTCATCGATCCCCATCTGGTCGAAGTCGTCAACACCGTTGTCGACCGGCGGGCCAGGTACGACGCTGAGGTCGGCGCCACCCTTGCGGCCGCGACGAGGACGACGAGCTCGTTTGGGTGTCGGCGAAGCTGCTGCACCCGAGGCGCCCTTGCCGCCGCGCAGATCTGGGATGAAGTCGAGTTCTTCTGCGAGACCAAAGGCTTTGGCCGTCAGCAGCGTGCAGATCAGCGCCATGATCACCAAGATGATCAGCGCGGTGTTGCGAATTTCGATGACCTGCAACAAGCGGATCACAAAGAAGACCGCACCAATGACCCAACCCGGTATGCCGAAAAAGAACTGGGCATTCGGGATGTGAGCGATGTAGCTGTAGAACAAGGCGCTCGAGAGCAAGCTGGCCGGAATACCGACGATGAGCGGAGTTGGTGTGCCAGAAACTCCGGTGAGGTCGATCAGCTGCGCCAACACCGGCGGGGTCAGGATCAGAATCGCTAGGTATGAGCCCATGCGTTCCTTGCCACCCAAGGCTGCCTCAAGCTGTGTCCCGAACAGATAGATCATCACTGCGGTGATCACGGTCCACAGCGACGGCTCGTTTGGTATCCACCAGGTGAGCATCCGCCAGATCTCGCCGGCCCGGACTGACGGCCCAATGTAGGGAAGCAGTCGTCCGAATGGACCCCCAATGCCTTCGGCGGCACGAACGAACATGCTGACCAAAACGACAAGGCTGACGATGCCAGCTGAGCCAATGTCGAAGGTGCCGATGCGGAACCACGGGTCGCCGGTTTCGGCGAATCTGCTTGGGCGGAAGTTAAACACGAGCCTTCAGTATCGCAGGATCTCGGCGCGATGATGGGTCTCTTGTGTTCTCACGACCTCTCTCCGCGCTCATTGTGCACTGCGGGCCGCTACGCAGTGGCGTTCTCACCAGCCAAACAAGCCTCCGCGCAGAGGCTGAACAGGCGCTAGCTCGTGGAGACGTCGAGGCTCAAGCTGTCCTCGTCTTGGCCGCTTTCCCGGCGGCGAGCACGCTTTTGCTCGTACATCGCGGCGTCGGCGAGACGGATCATGCGGCCGATGTCGTCACCGTGTTCGCTCCGTCGGCCACCGATAGATACGCCAAGGCACAACTCGAGGCTTCCAACATGCATCGGACGTTCTAGAGCCTGGCGGATCCGGGGAACCAACTTGCTGTCGTGATCCGGGTCGACGACTGCAACGACGGCGAACTCATCGCCGCCAAGTCGGGCTGCGCAGTCGGTGGACCGCACCACGGCATCGAGTCGTTCGCCAACGGCAGCCAGCACTGCATCACCCACGTCGTGCCCGTGTTCATCGTTTACCGCTTTGAAGCCATCGAGGTCGACGTAGGCCACCTCGACAATTTCATCGGTGCCCGTGAGACCTTCAACGAATCGACGAAGACCGGCTCGATTGTGAAGCCCGGTGAGTGAATCGGTGTGGACTTGGTGGTCGAGGTTCTTGTTTGCGTGGCGCAGTTCGTTGACGAGGTTGGCGTTCTTCTCTTCGAATTGGCGAGCGTCTCGGAACATCGCCCCTGCCTCGCGATTGTCGAGCATCAGAATGACGCCGACCAAAACGGCGCCAGGCCCGAATGCCAGGCCGAAGATGCCGCCGACGAGGGCCGCACTCACCACGGTTCCGATCACCACGGGAACGGCGAGAGCCAGGAACGTCGTTGACCGCCCGTACCCGAGCAGCACATTGGCAGCCACGACGGCAACCGCACACACAAGCAAACCAAACCACTGCGGCGTGATGTCGCCTTCGGCCATCGGCACGAGGCTCGGTGCAAACCCGCTGAGTGTGCCCATCGGTACGAGGGCGTACTCAAGACGCTTTGTCCACATGAGCTGCTCGTCAAACGTCGTTGCTTTGAGACCTTCTGATGCTGTCCATGCCGCAACGGTGCGGCTCACAACCATGGCGGTGACCACGACGACTGAGAGGGCCACGGACACGCCGCCGGTGATCAGCAGTGCTGAGATCACCACGGCTGCGGTCAGCAGGCCAAGGCGAAGCGTCCGCTTGATCGAGGAAAACGACGCTTCCATGGCGGCGCGTGCAACGTAGGCGTCGCCTCGATCTTGTCGTCCTGCTGGTGCAGGGTGGTCGCCCATGAAGTCCACGATCTCAATATCGGAGGGGTTTTCGGCCGACTAAAGCGGCCCGGGCTGGACTGCGATGGATCAGGCGGGGTCAACGACGAGCCACTCGACACCGTCTTCGGTGTCGCGCACTTCAATGCCAGCAGCCGTCAGCCCATCTCGCAGCGCATCTGAGACGGCGAATGCCTTCTCGGTGCGAGCCACCGCCCGGGCGTTGAGGGCGGCCTCTACTACCGGGCCGAGCACCTCGCGTTCATCGCGCAAACCGCCCGTGGCAACAGTGCCGAGCCGCGAAATCATCGACCGGAGCGCGGCTCGAGCCTGGTCGGCTTCGTCGGACTGCAATGTGTCGCGAGACCATTCCACGATGGCCATCTCGAGGTTGAGAATTGCCGCAACCGCGGCGTCTGCGTCGCCGTTGGCAACCGCCTGATCGAACTCGGCTTCGAGTGATCGAGCTGCGTCTGCGAGCGAGAGCGCACCATCGGCCGTTGCGGGCTCGGATGCGGCCTCATCAGCGGCTTCGTCGACTGGAGCTGCGGCGGGAGCAGCCGTTGCGCTACCACCGAGCGAGGCTCCGCCACTGCGGAGCACATCGATCGACACCGTCTCACCTGTTTCGATGCGCACCGACTCGCCGTTTCGGCGCAGCGTGACGGCTCCCTTGCCAACGATCTCCGCGGTGTCTGCGTCGAGATCCATGATGACGCCGGTGTGCTCATCGATGCCGAGCACGAACGCGCCATCGGGAAGCTCAGGTTCGAGCATCGCAAGACGTCGCTCGCCGAGGTAACAGAAGCGGGTGTCGTGATTGCCGCCCTCGGTGTTGTCGTAGTGGGGAATCACGGCGGCGTTGATGCCAAGCGGGGCGATGAGGTTGAGGCCATCGATCCAGAACGGATCAACGCCAACCTTGTACACCTCGTAGACGGGCACGGTCACGACGCCAAGTGTCAAGGCCGCGGCGGACGAAAAGACGACAGCACCACCGCTGGCGAGCTTGTCAGCGAGAGCGCCTGGGATCGGCGTTGGTTCCCACTGCCGGAGGGCGAACGTTGGGCTGCCGGGCCCGGCGAACACCCACTGTGCGGCCCGGATGTTGGCGACAGCCCGCTCAATACCGGCAACGTCGCCGGTGTCGGTGCGAAACAGCCCTGCCGCCTCGACGGGACGACCAACGGTCTCTCGGAAATATTCCGTGCTCTTCTCGGCCAGGATCGGCGCGTTCTCCTGGAACCCGAACGGCGTGTCGAGCATGACGGCATCAACGTTGTCACCGATGCGATCGAAGATCTGACGGTGCGGCACACGCATCGTTGGTGCGGTCTCGCCGGACCCCATGATGGCAAGAATGCGAGGAAGGCTCATGGTGCGGATGCTCCACTCGTTGGAAAGAAGTCTGGTTCGTTCACGGCTCGATGCAGAAGGCTCGACACCTGGTCGGGATGTTGGGCGTGCACATCATGATGGGCGGGCCGGAACCACTCGACTCTGCTCGTGGCGAGTCGTTCTGCAGCGACATCAACGGAGGCCTCTTTGCCTTCGGTGTTGTGACCGTCATCGGCCTGGATGATGAGCACTGGCATCTCAAGGTCGTTGTATCGGGGAAGCGGGTCGTAGTCCCACATGCCTCGCAACACCAGAAGATGGCGCTCGAAGGTCAACCACGGCGCGATCGTGCCGTCGGCGCGAACGTCAAAGCTCGCGAGGGTTCCAGCGCGGCCTTCTTCTGGCCAATCTGCCGCGCCTTGCGCCAACCAGTTGTCGATCACCGAGCGTGGCTTGCCAAGAAGAGCAGGCGGGGCG
This sequence comes from uncultured Acidimicrobiales bacterium, assembly GCA_938009905.1. Lineage (GTDB taxonomy): Bacteria > Actinomycetota > Acidimicrobiia > Acidimicrobiales > SZUA-35 > CALEWY01. Next base: position 34,436 of record CALLGK010000284.1, read on the forward strand.
AGCTGGTCCGACGCCTCTTCCCACGAAGGCGCTCGTTGCTTCAAGCCACCGAGCACTCCATCAACACAGGCCAGAGTCTTCACGACATCGGGATGCCGCCCACCAAGTTCGAGAACGACGCTGGCTCCCCACGACTGCCCGGCCACGGCTGCTGAACTCCAACCGAGGTCGTTGATGAGCAGGTGGAGATCGTCGGCGACGGTGGCCATGTCGTAGCCATCGTCTGGCTTTGACGATTGACCGTGGCCCCGCTGATCGATGGCGACGACCGGATGGCCAAGCGCAGCAAGCCGTCTGGCCACGCCATCCCAGAGCCGGGCATTGGACGCCAGGCCGTGCACCAGGAGCCACGGCACCGGGCTGCCCTCGGCAGAACCGGCCGGCACGAGCGCAGGCGGCCAGTGGATGGCGCTCAGTGTTACACCCGACGTGAGCTGATGGTCGACTCGCGATGGGCGAACGTCTGCTGGCAGATCAGGCCACTCGTTTGCGGTTGTCACTCGCTTCCTCGCGACGCGATCTCGTCGAGAAGGGCGAGCATGGCGATCGTGTTGTCTGATGATCGGGGCCACGGTTCAACGCCTCTGGCCGCCAGCGCAAACGCATCAACCATCCGGCGATAGAGATTGGCCGGTTCGACAGACACGGTGGTCGTTTGGCCATCGCGCTGCACCAGCGCATCGGTTGCCGCAGCCCCACCGGTGAACGCATTGTCTTCGAGCAGGATCGTGCCAGTGGTTCCGACAAGCTCGAGGCGTTGTTGTTCATCTTCTACGAACGAACAGCGGATCGAGGCCCGACGTCCGTCAGCCCAATGCAGCTCTGACGCAGTGGTGGCATCGACGGGGCCCGAGGCGCCCTCTTGGACAGCAGACCACTCGATAGATGTGTCGATGTTGACTGGATGATGCCCCCAAAGTGCCTCGACCGCGCCCAGGCAATAGACGCCAACGTCGGCGAGCGCTCCCCCACCCTTCTCAGGGTTCCACCGATAGTTGGCGGCTCCGTCCGGCCCAATCGTGAAGGTGAACGACGCCTGGATCGATTGCAGATCACCGATGGCGCCGTCCCTCACCATGTCGATCACGGCAGACCAGCGAGGATCGAAGGGCGTCATCCACGCCTCGGCGAGCAGCACGCCAGCATCTGCTGCGATCTGAAACATCTCGGTGGTTTCGGTGGCGTCTAGCCCGAGTGGTTTCTCGCACAGCACGTGCTTGCCGGCCTGCATTGCGGCTGTGGCCCAGCGCCGATGGAGATTGTTTGGTAACGGGATGTAGACGGCCTCGACGCGTTCATCGGAGATGAGGTCGTCATAGCTGCCAACGTCGAGATGAGCGACGTGGTCTGGAACCGCGCCCGACGCCGCCGCCACCGCAACAACCTCGGCATGGCTGCTCTCGGCGATCGCTCCGTAGAGCGCTCGCTCGGCGATCATTGACCGAGCGCCGACGACGCCAATTCGCAACGGGTCCATTTAGCGAGCGACCTCCATCACGTCGCCACCGTTTTGGCCAGAGGTGTGACCGGCCTCAAGCACCGCAACAACATCGCGGGACTGCTGGGGTGCGACGGCGAGCGCCTCGCCAAGCAGGAGGTGGTCGGCCAAGTTGCGGTGGAATCCCCATCCGGGGTGAGGTGCGGGGCGGACGACAGATTCTGTGAGCCCAGCGCCCGATTCGTAGGTGGACACCGTGAGGTCGACGGGAGCTTCGGCATGGTGCGAGACCGTGTCGACGTAGCCACGGCCGGGCTGCACGTCAACGGAAGAGATCGGGGCGTAGTGCCCATCGATGGTGCCCGCAGTGCCCTGCACGTAGAACTTCGGCCGGCGAATGGCGGCGATGTCACTTTGGCGGAACGTGGCCTCTCGCCCGTCCGACCATTGCATCCAGAGCGAGAGCTGATCGACGTTTGTGGTGTCGTGCCAGACTCTTGTGTGCGTGGTGCACATCACTCGAGCGGGGGCCGAACCGTAGAGCCGCACAATCCAATCGACATGGTGGGAACCCCAGTCGTAGATGGCGCCACCAGAGACCGACTCTTCTGAGTGCCATGCCCGACAGGGGTGTTCGAAGCCGCCAACGAAGGTCTCGATGTTGAACGTCTCGCCGATCTGGCCCGACTCCATGACGCGACGCAGGGCCAGGAAGTCACGATCCCACCGGCGGCTTTGGTGCACGGTGAGTACACGGTTGTGCTCGGCCGCCGTCTGCATCATGAGATCGGCATCTGCTGTCTTCAAGCACATTGGCTTTTCGACGACCACGTGCTTGCCGGCCCTGAGCAGTTCGAGGCCAATCTCGGCGTGCAGTACTGGTGGCGTTGCAACGATGGCGATGTCGACGCTGTCGTCTGCCGCGAGGGCCGACGCAGAGTCGTGCATGTTCAGATCAGGGAAGTCGCCTTGGGCCGCAACGAGCCGATCACGCGATGAATCGGCGGCGGCCACCAGATGCAGCCCCTCTGTTTCGGTTGCGGCGAGACCGTGCAGGTAACCCATGCCTCCGAACGGGCCATAGCCCACGACGCCAATGCCAAGTGAGGTGGTTCGCACCGGTTGCCCAACTCGGGCTAGGCGACGGACGAACAGTCCAAGGGTCGGATGGTCAAGGAGGGCTCGAAGGTCGGCGATGCCGGTTCCGACGACAACACCTTCACCGATGGCCCGCACCGTGATGGTGGGGTGATGGTTGAACCGAACGCTTGTGGTGGCCGCCACCGAGGTGTCGTCACTGGGAGACAGCGCGCAGAGCTGGCTGACGATGGGCACCTCGCCGTCGAGCCGGGCCGCTGCTGGGTCGTCGCTCAGGGTGACGAACCACTCGGTGAGCGGGAGCGACTCGGATACCCGTGCTCCGGCGAGAATAGACGCCTCGCTGTCTCCTGGCTGGAGGGCCACAAGAGCTGCTCCGCCCTGCTCGACATGACGCTCAAGGGCTTCTCGGCGCTCGGAAGACAGCGGACCGCCTTCCTCGCTTGCTACACACAAGAGGTCTGGACCTTCGGCTGCGCCGACGCCCTGCGCAAACTGCGTTTTCCCGTTTTGGATCATGGTGCGACCGCCTCTCAAGACGGTTTGACACTAGCGAGGCGCCCAAGGAGGTCATCCGAGAATCACCCGAATTGTCCCTCGGGAACAGCAACTCATCTCCCATGTCCCCCCCCGGGGACAGTTTTGCGACCAGCTCGCAAGTAGCGACACTCGCTCGTAGGTTGAGTAGGTGCCCCGCCAACGGATGTCTCGATACGTCGCCCTACTCGTGGCGCTTGCCATGATCGCTACCGCCTGTGGCGGCGACGACGGTCAAACGACAGAGTTGGGCGCGGCCGAGACCGACATCGTGGTGGTCACGACCGTCGCCCCCATCACGTCGATTGCGGCGAGCATCATCGGCGATCGGGCCACGATCAGAGGCATCGTGCCCGAGGGGACGAACTCGCATACCTTTGAGCCATCCCCTTCAGCCGCCGAGGTCCTCAGCGAAGCTGACGTGATCTTCATCAACGGGTTGCAACTCGAAGAACCAACGAAACGCCTAGCGCTGACCAACATGCAGGACGGCACGCCGCTGATCGAACTTGGCGACCTCACCATCTCGCCAGACCAATACAAATACGACTTTTCGTTTCCCGAAGACGATGGCAAGCCGAATCCGCATCTATGGACCGACCCGACACTGGTGACGGTGTACGCCGACCTCATTCTCGAAACGATGATCGAGGTCGACCCTGACGGTGCCGAGACCTACACCGCGAACCATGCCGACTTCGTGAGCCTCGTCGAGCGATTCGATGTGGCGGTTGGGGAATCTCTCGACACGGTGCCGGCTGAGAATCGCAAGCTGGTCACCTACCACGATGCCTACGCCTACTTCGCTGACACCTACGGCTGGACCGTCGTCGGCGCCATTCAGCCGGCTGACTTCGGTGAGCCAACACCGGCCGAGGTTGTTCAACTGATCGAACAGGTCGAGGCAGAGGGTGTGCCCGCAATCTTTGGATCTGAGGTGTTCCCATCTCCGGTCCTCGAACAGATCGCCAACGAAACCGGTGCGACCTACGTCGACGATCTCCGCGACGACGACCTGCCAGGCGAGACGGGCGACCTTGAGCACTCGTGGCTTGGGTTGATGCGATTCAACTTCATCACGATGACCGAATCGCTGGGCGGCGACCCATCGGCGCTTGAGGCGTTTGAACTTGTCGAGGTCGACACCAGCACGGCGGAGTTTCCTCAGTGACAAACCCCAACGAGGTTCCGCCCACAATCGATCTGCGAACCGGTCGTTCACCAGAGCCGACCGAAACCATGATCGAGGCGAGCGGCCTCTCGGTTGACTACGGAGGCCCGGAGGTTTTGACCAACGTCGACCTCACGGTCGAACAGGGCGACCTCATTGGCATCGTTGGCCCGTCGGGGTCAGGTAAGTCGACGCTGCTTCGAGCATTGCTCGGCACGGTGTCACCCAGCCGGGGTGCGGTGACCCGCAAGCCCGGCCTGTCCGTCGGCCTTGTCCCCCAGGTCGAGAACATCGACTGGGATTTTCCCGTCACCGTCACCGAGTGCGTTGGCATGGCACGAGCCAAGGGTTGGCGCACGCCGTGGATCAACAAGTCCGAGCGCAACGCCATCATGACGGTGCTCGAACGGCTCGGGCTCGATGGTCTCGAGCGGCGCCACATTCGCGATCTCTCTGGCGGCCAGCAGCAGCGAATGTTCCTGGCCAGGGCGCTTTACACCGATGCTGCAGTGATCTTCCTCGACGAACCGACATCTGGTCTCGATGTGAAAACACGCCACGACGTACTGCACCTCCTCGACGATCTCAACGGCGATGGCCTCACCGTGGTGCTCACCACCCACGATCTCAACGGCATCGCCGCTCATCTGCCGACCATCGTGTGCTTGAACCAGCACGTGATCGGAGCTGGCAGTCCGGAGGAAGTGCTTGTCCCCCACGTGCTCGAACAGACCTACGGATCGCCGATGGAAATCCTGGAACACGGGGGTATGCGGGTCGTTGTTGATGCGCCTCGAAGCCCCAAGGCGGTCGAGTCCGCATGATGGTTGCGATCACGTGGGCCGAGATCATCAAGCCGTTCGAGTTTGAGTTCTTCCGCAACGGCCTCGTGGTCGCCACAATCGCCGGAGCGCTGTGCGGCGTGATCGGCTGCTACGTCGTGCTCCGCAACATGAGCTACATCGGCCACGGGCTGGCTCACGCCGTGTTTGGTGGCTACGCAGCCGCTGGGCTGCTCGGCATCAACCTTTTTCTGGGCGCCGGCATCTGGGGCGTGATTACTGCGCTGGGCGTGACTTCAATCGTGCGTCGGCGACCGATTGGGTCTGATGCGGCCATTGGTGTCATCACCACCGCGTCGTTTGCGCTGGGCCTCGCTCTTGTGCAGCTCTACGGATCGCCGGGCCGCAGCGCAGATGCGTTGCTGTTTGGCAACGTGCTCGGCGTCAACAGAACAGACGTGTGGCTGATCGTCGTGGTTGCTGTCGTGTCGCTTGCCGCGATCCTCACCTTCTACCGCCCACTGTTGTTCACCACATTCGACGCCGAGGTGGCCGAGGCCACCGGCGTGAAGACTGCATTGGTTGACGGCGTGCTGATGGTGCTGCTGTCGGCGACGGTCCTCGCCACGATGAGCGTCATGGGTGTCACCTTGATCGCCGCAAACCTCGTCATCCCCGCGGTGGTGGCCCGCATGCTCACCGACAGCTTCGGTCACATGCTCGGCTTTGCCGCGGTCATCGGCGCCATCTGTGGGTTTGGCGGCATGAATGCCAGCTACCACCTCGATGTGGCCTCTGGCCCGACCATCGTGCTCGTCGCCTCCGTGTTCTTCATTGCTGCATTCGCCACGGGCGGACGGCTTCGGCAACGCGCCGGCGCTGTTGGGCACGCTCACTAGCGATGCGGCGCGAACCAGCAGCCGACCTCGGGCAGGCCTCCAACCCGACTGATGCCGAGGCATTGCTGCGCGACTACGGATGCCGTGCCACTCGGTCACGCGTTGCCGTGCTCGAAGCGCTGCTGAGTCACGACGGTCCGATTGGGGCGGCCGAACTGACCGAACTTGCCCAAGCTCGCGAACCATCGATCCACGAGGCGACGGTGTATCGAACGATCGGCGTGTTGTCTGAGCTCGGCCTTGTCAACCACGTGCACGCCGGGCACGGACCCTCGCTCGTTCGGCTGGCCACCAACAACGATCTCGTGGCCGTATGCCAAGACTGCGGCAAGATCGCAGATGTGCCGGCAGCTGCGGTCGCTCCCCTCATCGACGCTGTCAAAGAGGATTCCGGCTTCGTGCTCGAACCCGGCCACTTTGCGCTCGAAGCCGTGTGCGCCACCTGCCTCAAGCTCCGCTAAACCCCCGTTCTCCCCCTCCCACTCTCAGAAAAATCCCGTTCTGGAGGCCGTAGACCACGTTTTGGTGCTCTACGGCCTCCAGAACCGGGGAAACTCGGGTGACAGAGGGTGCGAGGTGACCTACCGTGCCTCTCGATCGGGTCATGTTGGGCTCGGCTGACTCAGGAGGAACCACTTCGATGACTGTCTCTGCGCTTCTCGTCTCCGCCGATCTCGCTACCCGTAGGGCCTGACGCCACCTCCTTTCCGCTGCCACCTCGTTTGAGGCGCCGCAGCGACGACAGCGTGGGTGATCGGTTTCCAACCGAGGCTTTGGCGCGCCGCTGGGCGAGTCGAGCCAAACCGATCGCTGAGGCTCATGCCTCACACCAGAGGGAAGCCACGCGTGTCAACGCACCCATCAACACCACAGAATCCGTCCGGCTCAGCCGGCCTGCCCGGACCGTCTAACCCGGGTCAGCCGGGTCAGCCGGAGTGGCTCGTCGACGAGCCGTTTGACGACGTCGATCTTGGCCTGTTGCGTTCCGGCAAGGAAGCGCAGATCAACGTTGTCGAACGAACAGGAGTAGACGGCACAAGCTGCCTGCTCGCGCTCAAGCGCTACCTGCCTAGACAGGTGAAGCACAAAGGACAGCTCGAAGCCATGGGAGTCGAGCGCGCCTCTGCGTTCCGGAATGACGTTGCCTATCGAGAGGGTCGGCAGTTTCGCAAGACTCGAGACCGGCGTGCCATCGAACGCATGTCGACCTACGGAAAGCGGTTGATGCAAGACCGTTGGACAGGTCACGAACACGACGTCATGTCGAAGCTGTGGGAGGCGGGCTTGCGGGTTCCGTATCCCGTGTCATACGCCGATGATTTGTTCACGCTCGAGTACGTGGGCGATCGGGCTGGCGCGGCCCCCCAGCTCAACGGAGCTCGGATTGATCGCAGTGATATGAGCGGCGTGTTCGAGCAGCTGCTCGATGGCCTCGCCATCATGACCACGGCCGGCATCGCGCATGGCGACCTCTCGGCATACAACATTCTGTGGTGGAACGACGAGCTGTGGTTCATCGATTTCCCGCAGGCCATCGACATCGCCACCAACCCGCAGGGGCTCAACTTCTTGCATCGCGATGTGCTCAACATCTGCGACTGGTTCTCGCGCCGCGGCGTCGACTCCGATCCAGAAGAAGTCTTCGCCGACCTCATCTCCCGCCACTACTCCTAACGCAACCCCCCGCTCCCCCCGTTCTGGAGGCCGGAGAGCACCAAAACGTGCCCTACAGCCTCCAGTTCCCAAGAGGGTTCCGGTTTTGGAGGCCGGAGAGCACCGAAACGTGGTGTACGGCCTCCAGTTCAGGGAAGAGGGGGTTGGTTTGACGGGGTGTGGAGGGGCCGAGAGACTCGGCGGCACCAGGTCAAGCGACCGCATCAGATTCCGACTGTTCGAAGGACACCATCATGAGCGACCGTCAGCCCATCATCCCCGAAGGCAGCCAAGGCAGCTACGACCGATTCCACTTCGCCCCCGCCTTCAAGGTCGGCAACACCGTGTACGTCTCCGGCGTCATCGGGAGTGGGGATGACGGCAGCGTGCCAGAGTCACCAGACGACGAGTTTGCAAACGCCTTTGCCTCGCTCTCAGCAACCCTTGAAGCGGCCGGTGCATCAATGGCCGACATCGTCGACATCACGTCATTTCACACCGACATGCCAGACACGCTCGGCAAGTTCATGAAGGCCAAAGACGCTGTGCTGGCCGAGCCGTACCCGGCATGGACCGCCATCGGCTGCACCGCACTTGCCATCCCGGGAGCCCGAGCCGAGGTGAAAGCGACCGCAGTCATTCCCGACTAGCTCGCTGACCACCCACAAGCCACCGGCTCGCCCCCTGAACGGATCCGGTGGGCCAGATCAGGTGGGCCAGATCAGGTCGGGCAGGTCAACCAGTCAGATCAGGTGACCCGACATCAGAGCGGGGTGATCTCGGTGATCACGACCGGGGAACTGTCAGCCCACGAGGCGGTCAATCCAACCTCGGGTTGAGAGCCCGCGACAGGCTGGCGATGCACGGCCATCTCGAAACGCTCATTGCGAAACACGTCGGTCGACGTGTCGGAACCAGCCGACTGCACCCGCTCAAAGCCGTTGACGACCGTTCGCTCGTTCGGCCATCCCCCACCGAGAATCCGGATGTTGGAGGGAGCGACAATCCAGGCGCCCTCGTGCATCACCATGCCAAGCGCCTCGCCCTGTCCGGTGAGCGAGACGGCGGCCAGCATGGTGACGTACAGATCCTCCGTCATGCCGTCGTACACCCAACGCTGACCGAGGGCCGAGTGATGGAAGTCAGCAACGAGCCCGTCGGCGTTGGACTCGACAGGCTCAGCCCGGTACGTCATCGGCACGTTCAGTACGACGCCATCGTTCAATACGAGCGCCGTTTCCATTCCGACCTGACCTTCTGGGTCGTCGAATCGGTAGCCACCGATCATCTCAACGGGTGCCTCAGGGTGAGGACACCACGACTGCGTCGGCACCCATGCGGCGAGCACCTCCTGCTTGGAAGGCGTGATCGTGGCTTTGTGAAACAGACCCATGCGCCTATTCAAACGCGTTCTTGGTCGCTACGAGAGAACGTGGCCCTCTAGGGAAGCAATGGTGCGATCCGGGCGTCGTCCCAACCAAGCTCAGCCAACACTTCAGCGGTGTCTTGCCCTGGCCGAGGCGCATGGCGACGCAGCCTGGTTGGTGTGGCGTCGTAACGAATGGCGTCGCGCACCGCTCGGTACGAACCTTCGGTTGGATGCTCCAGCACGGGCATGAGGTCGACGGCCGCGATGTGTTCGTCGTCGGCCAACTCGGCGAGATCAAGCACAGGGTTGGCCGGAATGGAGTTGGCATGGCAGAACTCCATCCACTCCGCAACGGTGCGGCTCGGAGCGACCTCGTCAAGAATGGCGTACAGGGCTTCTGAGTTGGCGATGCGGGCCGGGTGCGTGGCAAAGCGCGGATCGTCGAGCAGTTCGGTGCGACCCACGAAGTCGAAGAACACCTCCCAATTGGCCTGGGTGTACGGAAGCAGGGCCGCCCATCCGTCAGCACACCGGTAGGGCTTGCGGTTGGGGTTGAGCACCCGGGGATAGCCGACGTCGCCCTCGGGCGGTTCGAAGATCTGGCCACCGTGATGTTCGATGAGGTTGAACGCGGCGATCGTCTCGAACATCGGGACTTCAATGGCCTGGCCCGTTCCACCCCGCTCCCGGTGAATCACCGCAGCCATCACTGCCTGCACGATGTGCAGTGAGCACACCTTGTCGGCCAGCACGGCCGGCGCGTACTGAGGCTCTCCGGTGATTCGCTGTTGCAAGGCTGCGAGTCCAGATATGGCTTGGATGGCATCGTCGTACGCTGCTCGGTCGGCATAGGGACCATCGGATCCGTAGCCATTGGCTACGCAATGAATGAGGTTGGGATGGCGAGCTCGCAGCGTGGCGGCATCAAGCCCAAGTCGGGTCAGGGCGGCGGCCCGCATGTTGGAGACGAACACATCGGCCGATGCGATCAGCTCAGCCATCGCCGCCGCGCCCTCTTCACTCTTGAGGTCGAGAGCGACACTTCGCTTGTTGCGATGGGCGTTGAGCGCGATGGCGTTCATGCTCTGGCTTTTCGCCGGTGGCGAGTTGAGGAACGTCTCACCACCTGGCGCTTCCACCCGGATGACGTCCGCGCCGTGGTCGGCAAGCATGCGAGTTGCCAGTGGCCCCATCAAGATGGTGGTCAGGTCAACGACCCGCAAACCGCAGAGTGCGCCGTTCGGTTCGGTGTCACCGTTCACGCCTGAACCCTAGAACTCCTGAGCCGGCGGGCCGCAACTAGATCGAAGCGCTACCGCTGTCGTTGTTCGATGTCGGCGAGGTAAAGCGCCCGGACGGCAAGCACATTGCGCACGTCGTCTGCGGCATCTGCGAAGAACTCGTCTCGATAGGTGCTGTCTGTGATGAGCGAGACGGCGAACTGCAGGGCGGAGAACGCGGCGATGAATCCCGACACGGCGAGCAGCTCCCACGTGAGCGCCACCTGCGATCCGAAAATTGTGGCTTCCCACACGACACTCTCAGCGAACGTGGCGGGTGTGAGCGCGGTCCATGTTTCGATCGTTTCCTGTCGGACGGTGAACAGCCCGAAGATCACGTAGAACACACCGATCACCGCCGCAACGAGCACGACCTGGACGGCCTGCCGCATAAACAGCAGAACCCCGATGTTGAGTCGGTCGACAGCGGTCAGCGGCTCGATCGCGGGCGGCTCGGCCAGCTCCCGTTCACGCTCGACGTCAATCGGCGCATCACAACGCCCGGCTACCTCGCAGATCTCCTTCCAGTTGGCAAAGCCTGAGAGCGACGATGTCTCGGCCGGAATCCGAAGGGCCAGAAACACCAGCGCGGTCACGGCAACAATGCCGACTGCGATGGCGTAGAAGGGCCCGGTGAAATCGTGGGCCACCTGCCACATTTCGGCATTGAGAAAGAGGAAGGTGGCAAACAGCAAGAGGAGCGGGAGCGATCGCATCATGAGACGACCGACGCCGCTCACCTCCTTCACCATGTGCACTGCGCCAGATCGGAGCATCGGGATCATGCCGAAACTCACCACGAAGTAGGTAAGGCCAAGCAGCACGATGTTGAAGGCGATGAGCATGAGGAAGCCCGATGTGCGGTCGCCGCTGAACAACACGGGCAAGATCGCAGGACCAATGATGAAGAGGGCGATCTCGAGAATCCCGATGTCTTCGGGCAGCGCGAATCGGCGTCGCCCTCGAATGGTGTTCAGCACGGCGACGGCCCCGAGCAACAAGCCAACGGCGAGCAAAAACACACCGAACTGCGACCATCCGGTGAAGCGGTCGCCGAAGCTCGCCGTTGCTTCCAACAGAAACACCATGCTCAGAAACGGCGCCGCTCTTGTGAGCACGTCCGTGCTGGCGGAATAGTCGTGGATCGCGTGGGGCAGCCCTTGGCGGACGAACCAGCTCTCGACGTCGTCGAAGTAGGAGTCGCTGTCGGCGTGCTTCACCATGGGTGGGGCGAACCGTCCCATTGGATGAATGAACCGGTGTGTTCAAGCGAGAGACCGTCGAGCGTCTGCACGATTGCGCTGGCCGATTCGTCTGGCGACAGCGCTGCTGAGGCGCCTCCCATGTCGGTGGCTACCCAGCCGGGATGCATTGCCACCACCGCGACTCCGTCGTCTCGAAGCGCAGCCGCGCTCTTGACGGTCAACATGTTGAGGCCAGCCTTCGAGATGCAGTACGACGTGTCGTTGCCGATCCGTGCCGCAACCTCCATCGAGCCGAGCTGCGACGAGATGTTCAGCACGACAGGGTTCGTCCCGGCTGCGATCAGAGGCCGCAATTCGCGGGTGAGCACCATCGGTCCACCGACATTGACGGCAAACACCTGTTGCGTCGTCTCGATATCGAGATCCAACGGCCCCCGATCGTTCGCTCCAGCGCCAAACGCCCGCGCATCAACGCCGGCACAGTTGATCAACACATCGAGCTGATCGATCTGCGACGTGAGCGCCGCCGCTCCAGCGACGATGCTCGCCTCGTCGCTCATGTCGATCTGCACGGCACCGGCCGGGTTGAGGGCCAACAGTTCGGTCGGATCGGCCTGTCGAGCCGATCCCCATACGGCGTCGCCACGGGCGATCAGCCGGCGAACCAGGTGGAGACCGAGACCTCGGTTAGCGCCAGTGACCAAGACGGTGCGAGCCATACGGCGTCACCCTAGTGCTGGGGCCCCTCTTGATCGTTCCGCAGCACCGCAACGGTGCCGACCACACGCTGGCCAACGGTGAACCACACTGCGGCGCCCCAGATCCACAGGAGCAGTTCGAGTTGGCCGGGGAAGACCAAGAACGCGATGTAGGCAACGATCGTTTCGGTTCCTTCCGCCAGACCAGAGGGAAACAGCAGGCTGCGGCCGTCTCCTTCTGCCCCTCGGTTGCTCTCCAAGCCAGACCACGCCAGAAACGCCGCACCGTTGACGTAGTAGGCGACAAGCACGACAAGGGCCGCAAAGCGAGCCTCCGGTACGGCGTACCCCAGGGCCGCGATCATGGCTCCATAGATGGCAAAGTCGGCGACGATGTCGAGAAAGCCACCGAGCTCGGTTGGTCCGCCCTCTTGCGCCCTCGCCATCGGCCCGTCGAGACCATCCCCGGCTCGATTCGCGAGCCACAGGGCGAGGGCGAGCCACCACATTGATTGGCTGGCGGCCGCCACGGCACCGAGCCCGACGACAAATCCAACGGCTGTCACCGCGTTCGGACGCACCCCGAAACGGATCAGCTCGCGCCCCAACAGGTCGAGCGGGTCTCGCAGGTAACGGCGGAGGGACTGGTCCAGCATGGGCGGTTGAACCGTACCTGCGTGGACCGACGCAAACCATGAGACGACTCGGGGTCGGCTCAGGGTGAGTTCAGGGTCCTCACTGATTCCCGTCGAGGCCGACGAGATCAACACTGGAGGTATGCAGAATCAGTCGTTCGCCTCCACCCCATCATCCAAGATGCGCCGCCACGACGGCCCTGTCGGTGGCGTTGCCGCCGGACTGGCCCGGACGTTCGGCATCGAAGCCGGCTTCGTTCGGCTCGTGTTCGTCGCAGCCGCCATTCTCATGGGCCCGATCGTCGTCGCCGCCTACATCGGCCTCTGGTACGTGATGCCCGTCGACGAGTCGGTGCCGCTTGAGCACCGCCCAGACGCACCACCGATCGCCCTTGTAGTCATCCTTGCTCTCATCTTCGGGCTTGGCTTCGCCTTCGACCTCGCCTTTGGCTTGGCCTCGCTGGTGTCATCCATTCCTGGCTGGCTCATTGTTGGTGCCCTCGTCTACTTCATCGTGAAGCGGGCCAAGAAGTAGTCAACACGTACTCCCTCGTTCCCTCCCAAGGTCCCGGCTCCTCCTCGACATCTGCTCGGGTGAGGAGCCGGGCCGCGCCGCTGCGAGAGTGACTGGATGCCCAGCCGAAAGTTCTTGGTCGACACCGACACAGCGTCCGATGATGCCGTTGCCATGATCATGGCGTTGCGCGATCCCGAGGTCGACGTTCTCGCGTTCACGGTTGTGGCGGGCAACGTTCCGCTCGACCAAGCCGTGCAGAACGCCCTCTACACGGTCGAGCTGTGTGGCGACGACACACCGGTGTACGTGGGTGCCGCCACTCCCCTTCTACGTGATCTCGGCACGGCGCAAGACGTGCACGGCGACGACGGATTCGGCGACATTGGGCTCGATCTCCAAGGGCGCACACCAGCCGACGGGTGGGCTCCGCAGGTACTTGTCGACACCATCCGAGCGCACCCCGGTGAGATCACCCTCGTCACGCTCGGACCGATGACCAACATCGCAACCGCGTTGCTCTGGGACCCTGGCATCGCATCGCTGGTCGATCGCTGTGTTGTGATGGGCGGCACCGGCCTCAACGGGCCGGGCAACGTTTCGCCAAACGCCGAGTTCAACTTCTGGGTTGATCCTGAGGCGGTGCGGGTCGTGCTCCGCTCCGGCCTACCGCTCGAGTTCGTGGGCTGGGATATCTCCATTGCCTCCGCCGTGGTCACAGACGAGCGGCGGGCAGCCATTCGAGCGATCGACACGCCCGTTGCCCACTTCTCGCTCGACATCCAGAGCGTGCTGGCCGACTACGCCCTCGCTGAAACCAAGCTTGAAGGCCCCGACTTTCCTGACCCCATCGCCATGGCCCACGCCATCGACCCGTCTGCTGCCACCGCAGAGAAGGTGGCCGTCGACATCGCGATCGGACCGGACCCAATGCGGGGCACGATGATCGTTGATCAGTTCGGCTTTCAAGGCTCAACGCCAAACGTTGACGTGGTGACCCACTACCCGTCAGATCACTTCTTTGCGTTGCTCCACGAGCGGCTCGCTACACGATGAAGCGGCCACGGCCACGAGCGAACAGCGTGGCGAAGTAGGCCAAGCTCGTTGCGGCGGCAGCCACATAGGTGAGCGCGGCAGCCGTCAACACCTTCTTGACTCCTTCACGCTGCATCGGATCAGACAGTCCAAGGCGTTCGAGACTCTCGAGCGCTCGTCGGCTGGCGTTGATCTCAACCGGCAAGGTCGCGAGTTGAAAGACCGTCATGCCGAAAAGAAGCAACGCACCGATCTTGATAATGCCGTCGTTGCCCGTCATGAAGCCGGCAATCACCACCATCGGGCCGAAACGCGATCCGAGGGCAGCCATCGGCACGAGGAAGTGACGGAGACGCAACCGAAAGTCGTTGTGTGCATCTTGGAGGGCGTGACCCGCCTCGTGCGCAGACACGGCCATAGCGGCCACGCTTGTGACGCCGAAGTTGGTGGATGACAAGCGCAGGATGTCGCGCTGGGAGTCGTAGTGATCGGTGAGCGCGCCCTTCACCTGTTGGATCTGCACGGTCGTGACGCCCTGGTCTTTCAGGATCGCCGCGGCCGTTTGGGCACCAGTGACGCCGTATTGATTCGGCACCTGACTCCACGTCCGGTACGTCTTTTTCAACCACCACTTGACCAGGAAGGAACCGCCAAAGGCGATGCCTGCCAGAAGATACGCCAGCCCTGTACTCATGAATCCGACGATATGCGCTGGTGCACTCTTGTGCTCCCTCCATGAGATTCGCGATGCTGGAGCCTTCACAACTGCGCGGGGCATCTTGGCCCCGTTGCGCCAAGGGCTGTTCGTGAGCGAAGCGAACGGCGGGAGCACCATGAAAGCCACAAAGCTGATTCCAACAAGCGCTGGCCCAACGGTTCAGACGACTGCCGGCGAACTGTCCGGCGCGTTGAAGGCCAAGGGCACGATGCTGCGCTTCCAAGGCATCCCGTATGCCGCGCCAGCTTCGGGCGACGACCGGTGGCGAGCTCCGCAACCGGTTTCGCCCTGGACCGGCACCCGTAAAGCGGTTCGACCTGGCCCCATCGCCCATCAGCGGGCCCAGGCGATGGAGCTGTTCGCCACCGTCCTGAGTGAGTCGCTCGGCATCTCGAAGGCAAAGCAGACGGTGCTCAAGAAGGCCATGCTGCTTCCGCGCAAGCAGAGCGAAGATTGCCTCACGCTCAACGTTCGAGCCCCGTCGCACGCCAGGGATCTGCCCGTGATGGTGTGGATCCACGGCGGCGACCACACAGACGGCAGCAGCATCGAGCCCTTCTACACAAGCGACGCATTGCCCGAACGGGGCTGCGTGCTTGTCACAATCAACTACCGCCTCGGCCTCTTCGGCTTCTTCGCTCACCCCGAGCTTGCAGACGAGAACCCAGACGGTGTCGCGGGCAACTACGGCTTGCTCGACCAGATCGCCGCTCTTGAATGGGTGCGAGACAACGTCTCGGCGTTTGGTGGCGATCCGAACAACGTCACCATCTTTGGCGAGTCAGCCGGCGGCGAAGCGGTGCTCAACTTGATGACGTCGCCGAAGGCTCGCGGTCTCTTCCACAAAGCGATTGCGCAAAGTCCGAGCGACAGTGGGCGCTGGCTTCACCTCAAGCAACCCATGCTCGACTTCGATTCAGCCCTCGACGCTGGCAAGCGTTTTGCCGACGCAGTTGTCGGGCCCCAGCCAGGACAGCTCGCTCGCCTTCGAGCGCTGCCCGCCAAGGAACTCAGCGAGGCGTACCGAGCCCACCCAGAAATGGGCCGCCACTTCTATCCGTGCGTCGACGGAGTCGTGCTGCCCGAGACACCGATGACGGCGTTCTCACGTGGCGTCCAGGCTCCCGTGCCTCTCATGATCGGATACAACTCCGACGAGGGCTCGCTCCTGGCTCCGTTCATGCATCCTGTTGGCGGCGAGTTCTACCGAGAACTCGACGACCCAACGCCGCTGAACGCTAGGCAGATCCGGGAAACGTTCGAGAAGTCATACGGCTCAGCTGATCGAGTCGACCGGCTGTTCGCGGCATACCCAGGGCTTGATCGACAGGAGATCGAAGCGGCCACCGAGCACGCCGGCGATCACATGTTTGGCGTGCACGTTGAGCATGCAAGCGTGCGTCATGCAGAGATCGGACAGCCCACGTATCGGTATCACTTCCGGTCGGTGCCACCGTCGCCGACGCAGACCGCCGGGGCGTTCCACGCAGCCGAGCTTCCCCACGTGTTTGGCACAACCGTGCCGATCTTGCCTGTGGCCGACGACGGCCACCTGCTTACCCGGGCCATGGGCGACCACTGGTTTGCCTTCGCAGCGCAGGGATCGCCCAACACACCAGGGCGTCCTGATTGGCCGGCGTTCGATCCAAACGATCGGCATCAGATGGTGTTTGACCGACCAGCGTCTGGCCCAGAGCCATGCCCGACCCAGCCTGGCCTCGACGTCATGCGCGAACGTATCGCCTACCTCAACGGGCTCTCGGCCGGCGCCACGGGCGACGTCGATCTACGAGCCGAAGACCCCGTCGCAACCCCCGGCGCCTAGACGGCTCCAGCCTTACTTCTTCTTCCGCAACTGTTCGTAGCCCTGCTGCACGTCGTGGATGTGGTGCTCGATGTCGTGCAGGAGATAGCGACCAAAGCTCTCAACCGTGAACGAGGCGCCATCGCTGCGCTCAGCTGTTCTGGCCCACCCATCGTCGCTGACCTTGTCGAACCGATCGGCCATAGCGCCGGCGGCAACCGCAAGGCCGTAGGCGACTTGGTCGGGGTCTTGCTTGTGATACTTCCCCTTCACCGCAGCCTTGTTCTGGTCCCAGTCGCGGAACTTCGGGTTCTTCTTCTTGAGCATCTTGTCGAACCGATCGGCAAAGAGCTCGTACACATCTCGGACGTGTGCTCCGTATTCGAGCGCCGACCACACCGGTGAGTTTGGGTCGCCGTCCGGCGGCCGCTTCGACACGATGTCGCCACCGCTCAGGAGGCCGCGCCACGTTGCAGCGGAGGCGCGAATCTTCGCCCCAATCTCACTTCGGTCGTAGTTGTTGGCCTCGTAGCCGCACTCTGAACATGAACGATCAAGCGTCCACGTCCAGTCCTTGTGATCGGGCTCGGGAACTACCGGGTCTGCCATCAGCCCAACCTAGCCCTCAAGGCTCAACGCCGTTCGCTCCGCGAACGCCAACCTACGAGCGCAGCCTGTCCGTACCTGCTGAGTCGACGGTGCCGTCGCTGTTCAGCACGACGCCGTATTCGTCGCGAGCCGATTCCTCGGTGATGTAGCCATCGGCCACGTCGCTCGCGACAAGGTCGGCGGGGCGATCATGGGGAGACCCAAAGCCGCCGCCGCCTGGCATCTGCAACACGAGACGATCGTAGGCCGGGATCGACTGCTGACCCTTCGAGCGCATTGGGTCACCCTTTGCCCTGGCCACAATGCCGGTTGAACCGTCAAGGCCGCCGTGGCGACCCTTTGGCGCATTGTTGACACGTTCAAACATGGCGAGCACATCAAATGGCGCTCCGCCGTCGCCGCCAAGCTCCATGGCTTGCCCCAGCCCACCCCGGTAGCGACCGGCGCCACCAGAGTCAGCTCGCAGTTCCTTGCGCCAAAACACGATCGGAGCAATCGACTCTGTGGCCTCAACAGGCACGCCCTTCACACCGCTTGGGAAGCCGGTGGCCGACAGGCCGTCGAGCGTTGGTCGAGCGCCCGCGCCACCGGAGTTGAAGTGCATCATTTCGAACTCGGGGATATCGCCCTCGTAGTCGGTGTTGGTCGACACGGACGGACCGCTTCGCAGCTGAATGTTCCACAGCGAGGCCGAACCTTCCGCCTGGATACCGTCGTCGAGCATCTGATCGACACAGCCAAGAATGGTGTCTGGAAGCAGGTGGCCGATGATGTGGCGAGCGGCCACGGCAAACGGTCGAGGCGCATTCAAGATGCAGCCCTCTGGGGCAGCAAACGTGAACGGCTCCATCGACCCGAAGTTGTTCGGGATGTCGGGCGCAACAGCAACCTTGATGCCGTAGGTCGTGTAGGCCTTGGTGTAGTTGAGCACCACGTTGATGCCGTGGCTCGACGCAGGCGACGTGCCTTCGTAGTCGATGTGAATGTTGTCCTTCGACACCGTGACCGCAGCCTTGAGCGTGACGGGGGCGTCGTAGCCGTCCATCGTCAGCTCGTTTTCGTACGTGCCGTGCGGCAACTCGTTGATGCGATCGAGGGTGGCTGCTCGCGAGCTGTCGATGATGAAGTCACTCAGCCCTTCGAGATCGGAGATGTTGAACTCTTCCATCATCTCGATGAGTCGGTTGGCCGCAATGTCGTTGGCGGCGGTGAAGGAGTAGATGTCGCCAACAACCTGCTTGGACTCACGCACGTTCATCCGCACGATGTCGAACAGCGTCTCGTTGGGCTCCCCCTCACGGAAGAGGTGCAGGATCGGGATGTTGAGGCCCTCTTCGTAGACCTGACGACCGTCTGGCGTGAACCCTCGGCCACCGATGTCGACCACGTGGCAGGTGTTGGCCACCATGCCGATGGCAACGTCGTTGAAGAACACGGGAGTGGCGACGGTGATGTCGTGTTGGTGACCTGACGCAAGCCACGGGTCGTTCGTGATGAACACGTCGCCCGGCTTCATGGTCTCCATGGGGTGCGCCTCGATGAAGTGCACAACACACGACGCCAACGCGTTGATGTGCCCCGGCGTACCGGTAACAGCCTGGGCCAGCATGCGGCCCCGCTGATCGAAGACGGCAGCTGCGAGGTCGCCTGCTTCTCGCACGCTGGTAGAGAACGCGGTGCGAATCAGCGTCTGAGCTTGCTCTTCAACCACCGCGATCAGGCGGTTCCACATCACATGTTGATGGATCTGAGCGAGAGGGTTTGCCGCTGTCATGATGCGCTCCGTTCGAGAATGATGTGGCCGTCTTGGTGGATCATGGCGTCGTATCGCGAGGTCACAACCGTTGCGGTGTTTGTTTCGACAATGACGGCTGGGCCGTCGATGCGTTGGCCCGCGGCCAGCTTCTCCCGTTCGAAGACGGGGGCTTCGACCGATTCACCTGTGGCTGACTCGACCATGGTTCGGGTGCCGTCTGGCGTTGGCCTGTCGGCGTCCGGACCGTCGTTGATGGACTGGGCTTCGACGGCGTCTGGTTCGGTGCCGATGGTGAGCACCCAGCTGAGAATCTCGACGTCGAGGTTGGGGATCGACCGCTCGTAGAGGCGGTTGTATTCAGACTCGAAGGCGCTCATGAGTGAGTTGCCACTCTCGTCGTCGAGCTTGACCTGTTCGATTCGAATCGGAATCTCAACGCCGACCTCGTGACCCTGACCGACGTAGCGCATGTAGGCGTAGCGAGCCTCCGTGAGTGGCTTGTCGCCAGCACCTGCACTGACGACGCCAAGCGCTTCGGTCCGCATCTCTTCCAGCAGGTCGTTGCATGCGACCGCATCAAGCGTGCTGAGTCGCTGGTGGAAGCTGCGCGTTACCTCGTAGGCCACAGGAGCTCGCAGGAACCCGATGGCAGAACCAACGCCAGCTCCGGGAGGAATCACGACCCGAGGCATGTTGAGCTTCTCGGCGATACGACAGGCGTGCAGCGGAGCGGCACCGCCAAAGGCGATGAGGGTGCGCTTCTCGATGATCTCGCCCGATTCGATGGCGTGCACTCGAGCGGCGTTCGACATGTTCTCGTCGACCATCTCGGACACGCCGAGCGCAGCGTTGCCGGCATCGAGCCCAAGCTTCTCGCCAACGTGGTTGACCATGGCCGCTTCGGCCGCAGGCTTGTCGAGCTGCATCGTGCCGCCCGCGAAGTTGTCTGGGTCGATACGACCGAGCACCACGTCTGCGTCTGTGACAGCCGGCTTCTCGCCACCAAGGCCATAGGCCGCTGGCCCCGGCTCGGAGCCTGCACTCTCTGGCCCAACCGCAATGCGGCCGAGGGCATCAACGTGGGCCAGTGAGCCACCGCCGGCACCAATCTCGACCATCTCGATTACGGGGATACGAAGCGGCAAACCGCTGCCCTTCATGAATCGATAGATGCGAGCAACCTCGAAGGTGCGAGACGTGTGGGGCTGGCCGTCGTCGATCAAGCAGAGCTTGGCCGTTGTGCCGCCCATGTCGTAGGACACCACGTCGTCGAGGCCGAGTGAGCGGGCAATGTGACCGGCGAAGATGGCGCCGCCGGCGGGGCCGGACTCGACAAGGCGAACGGGGAAGCGACGAGCCGTTTCGAGTGTGGTGATGCCACCGCCAGACAGCATGAGATACAGCGGGCAGTCGATGCCGATGCGCTGAAGTTCGGCCTCGAGGCGAGAGAGGTGCGAGCTGATCAGCGGCTGCACGTATGCGTTGGCGCAGGCAGTGCTGAGCCGCTCGTATTCGCGCATCTCGGGCGAGACTTCACTTGAGATGGAAATCTCAACGTCTGGCATGAGTCCAGCGAGGATGTCGCGGGCTCGCTGTTCGTGATCCGGGTTGACGTAGCTGTGAAGGAAGCCGATGGCGAGGCTTTGCACGCCAGCTTCTTGCAGCGTCGGAACGGTGTCGGCAACAGCCTGTTCGTCGAGCGGGATGAGCACTTCGCCGCGCACGTTGACTCGCTCAGGAATCGGCAGGCGAAGTCGGCGCGCAACAAGCGGCTCGGGGAGTTCGATGTTGAGGTCGTACTGCTCGTAGCGACTCTCGTTGCGCATCTCGATCGAGTCGCGGAAACCCTCGGTGGTGAGCAAGGCCGTTGGCGAACCCTTGCGTTCAATCAGCAAGTTGGTGGCCAGCGTCGTGCCGTACACCATCATCGTGACGTCTGAGGCGGCAACCCGTGCCTCGTCGAGCACCTTCTTCGCACCGGTAATCACGCCCCGTTCAGGAGCGTCGTGCGTGGTGAGCGTTTTGGTGACCGTCCGAACAGTGTCGGCCCCTCTCCCCTGCTCGAGAGCCACGTCGGTGAACGTGCCTCCGATGTCAACTGCGAGACGAATCTCCGAAGCGATCTGCATAACAAAGATGTTATCTCGTTCGATCGCGAACTGGCACCGATCTGCGCGCACCTCGCGCAGAAACCGTGCCAATTAGGAGATCCCACACCACGAACTACGAACTGGCACCGATCTGCGCGCACGCCGCGCAGAAACCGTGCCAATTGGCCGAGCGGTAGCCATTCACCAGGGCGTCGGTTCTCCCATACGAATGATGGTGGTCAGCATGTCGTTCAGGGGAACGGCTACGCCGTGACGAGCAGCGAGGCGACCGACAACGCCGTTGCGGGCCTCCCACTCGGTGGCAACGCCATTGATGCGATCGACAACGATCGAACTCATGTGCCCGCTGGCTTGCTTCGCCAAGCCGTCCATGATGCGAACTGGCAGATCGGTTGAGAGGCGAGCACCACACGCCCGACCCACCTCGGCCACCTCTTCCATCAGACGAATCGCAAGGTCTCGTGCGTCGTCGTCAGCAAAGACACGGTTGTCTGTGCGAGCCAGGGTGCAGAGTCCGCCGGATGCAGCATTCATCATCAGCTTGATCCACGCATCGGTCGTCCAGTCGTCCGAGAGCTTCACGTTGACAAACGACGAGGCAAGCAGATCGGCCACGGCCTGCCCCGCTGGCTCGTCGGGAATCGTGATGCGGGCTCGACCGGTGACCGCAATGTCGCCGGGCGCATCTCGCCGGGCTGGCAGAGCGACCACTGCTGGCACGAGCGCCGTCTCGGGTGGAACCAGCGGGCGAAGTCGATCAATGTGCTCGATGCCGTTCTGAAGAATCACCAGCGTTGTCGCGGGACCTACGAGGGCGGTCAACCACTCGGCTGCATCGGCGGTTTGGTGGGCCTTGACGGCGAGAAAGGCAACGTCAACCGGGCCTCGACTTCCTACGTCGGCCGGCGAGGCAATACATGCCGCGCCGACGTCGGCCGCGACGACGCCCTCAAGATGATTGACCCGAAGCTGCGTGAACGGGGTTCGAACCGCCAGGAGTGGTGGACTGCCCGCATCGATGAGAGCGCCGGCGACCGTGCCGCCGATGGCTCCTGGCCCAATAACTGCCGTGCTGGTCACGAGTCGGCCGTCATCCGGCGGGCCGCCTCGACCACGACGGCGATTGAGTTCTCTTCAACCAGAGCCGCCGATTCGGGTGACGGCAACTCGGCATCGGCCCGGTTCATCAACACGCCGGCCACACAGCCAGCCCGCCAGCCGTTGGCAGCACACATCGTGAGCAGCGTGGCCGACTCCATCTCGTAGTTGAGAACGTGCAGTCGCTGCCACTCTTCGAGCGACCCTCGGAACCGCTCGACGACAGTGCCGGCCACGGTGTCGTAGCGCTCCTGGCCGGGGTAGAAGGTGTCCGACGAGGCGGTGATGCCAACGTGATGCGTGAGGCCAAGTGCTGTGGCGGCATCGACGAGCGTGCGGGTGCACTCGAACGAACTGGCCGCCGGATACTCGAGCGGGGCGAAGTGCTGACTGGCACCGTCGAGGCGCACCGACGCCTGGGTCACGATCAGATGACCCGATTCGATACCGGGCTGAATGCCACCGGTGGTGCCCACCCGCAGAAATGTTCGGATACCAAGCTGAGCCAGTTCTTCGACGGCGATCGACGTCGACGGACCACCGATGCCGGTCGAACACACCACCACAGGGGTGCCGTCGAGCCGTCCAAGGGCAGTGGTGAACTCTCGCTCGGCGGCGATGACGGAGGCGCCGGGATCGAGACGTTCGGCGATGCGCTCGACGCGGCCCGGATCACCAGGCACGATGGCCAGTGTTGCCCCTTCGAGTTGGCGTTTGACAAGGCCGAGATGGAAGACGTCACTCACACGCGGCACGGTAGTTCCCGCAGTGCTCATCACCCAAGGCCCACCAACGAAGACTCACAGCATGCACAACCGTATTGTTGGAATTTGAACTACCTTGCTACAGGTTACCTACCAGCCAGCACAAGCTCACCACACGAACAGGACCACGCCATGGCCGACGACGCAGCTACCAAAGACGACGCAGCCAACCGAACAGACGAGTGGGCCGAGCTTCGAGCCAAGCACCTCAAACCCGCCGGTGAGCGGCCCACCTCTACCGCTCGCGGGATCCATCACATGGCGCTGCTGTCGAGCGACGTCGAGCGGACGATCGACTTCTACCAGGGCATCCTCGAGTTCCCGCTGACCGAGTTGTTCGAGAACCGCGACTACGAGGGCTCGACACACTTCTTCTTCGATCTTGGCAATGGCAACGCCCTCGCCTTCTTCGACTTTCCTGGCCTTGGGCTCGAGAAGTACGCCGAAGTGCTTGGCGGCTTCCACCACGTCGCCATTTCGGTGTCCCCCGAGACGCAAGCCCGACTGAAGCAGCGCCTTATCGACGCCGGCATCGAGATTCACTTCGAACACGAGACGTCGATCTATTTCAACGGCCCAGACGGCGAACGACTCGAACTGCTCGCCGACGATCTCGGCGAGATGTACGGCAACACCGTCTTGTAGCCAGCCGCTATCGCCCCTTGCATCTTCGTTCTGGAGGCCGGAGAGTACGTTTTCGTGCCCTACGGCCTCCAGAACGGGAGAAGTTCTGAGCTGATGTCTTAACGAGCCATTGCCATGGCTGCGTAGAGACCGACGCCGTAGTGAAGCTTCGACTCGGAGATTCGCATCAGGTTTGAGTGGTTGGGAGCAGCCTGCTCGATCGGAAGATCGTCTGGACACACGCCCATGAACGCCATCGACCCTGGCACCTTCTGCAGCACATAGCTCCAGTCCTCTGCACCCATCACGGCCGTGGGCATCTCGAGGAAGTTGTCGCCACCAAGAAGTGAGCTGGCAACCTCGCCCGCAGCCTTGGCCTGCTCAACGTCGTTGACGGTCACTGGGTAGCCCGGGACGATCTCGAAGCTGCAACCGCACCCATGGGCGTGAGCTGTTCCGGTCGCCACCCGCTCGACGCCGGCCCGCAGCTTGTTGCGGGTCTCTTCGTCGAGCGTCCGGATCGTGCCTTCGACAAAGGCAGAAGGCGGAATCACATTGTTGGTCGTTCCGGCTTCGATGTGGGCAACCGTGACAACGCCCGACTTGCTGGCATCGACTTCGCGGCTCACCAGCGTGCTCAACGCGCTCACGGAAGCTGCAGCAGCAGGGATGGGGTCGACGGTGTAGTGCGGCATCGAGGCGTGGCCGCCCTTGCCTTCGATCGTGTACTGGAACACGTCGGCCGAGGCCATCAGGGGTCCGCCCTTACACATGATCAATCCGTTGGGCGCATTCGAGAGCACGTGAATGGCAAACGCCCGATCGACGCCGTCGAGCACGCCTTCTTCGATCATGTAGCGGGCCCCGTGAAAGCCCTCTTCTCCCGGCTGGAACATAAAGCGAACCTTGCCCGTGAGTTCGTCGGAGTTCTCCGACAGCAGTTGGGCTGCGCTCACCAACATCGCGACGTGGGCGTCGTGTCCACACGCATGCATGCGGTCTTCGTGCTGGCTCTGGAAATCCGAGACGTAGTCCTCAGTCATCGGCAGCGCATCCATGTCGCCTCGAAGCAACACCGTTGGGCCGGGCCGACCGGTGTCGAGGTCGGCAACGACCGACGTTGTCGACTCGCCAAGGGTGATGTCGAGGCCAAGGCCCGTGAGCGCATCGACAATTCGCTTCTGCGTATTGGGCAGTTGCAACCCGAGCTCTGGATCGTGGTGGATGGCACGGCGCAGCTCAATGGTGAGCGGGTCGAGAGCTTGGGCGGTATCGAGAAGATCCTGGGAGGCGGTGGCGTCGAAGGTCAGCGTTGACATGCCGCCCACTGTTGCCGATCACTCGTCGAGAATCCACTGCGGACCGCAGGGGCGAGCAGCCGAGCCAGACGTCACCCCCACTGTGTCGGCCTCGCGACAGAGCCAGCGTCCGTTCGTAGCGACGATGAGAAAACACATCACCCTTGGAGGAATTATGAAACACCTACGCACCGCAATCATGGCACTCATCGTCATCACACTGGCCGCAGGTCTTGTTGGCCAGCCGGCAAGCGCCGTACCACTCCCGCGAGACGGAGAAAGGGACTTGCTAGACGAACAAAGAGAAGGAAGTGGAATCCTGCGTGTCGATCTTGTCTACAGCGACGATCCGGGGACAGGCCGAACCGTCAGCTTGCAGCTTGACGACGACTACCAAGTGCTCGAAGACGCCCCGAGGACGTGGTCGGTCTACGGCATACTCGCCTGGGATAGCCCGAACTTCCGCATCAGCATCAATGGGTCGGGGCAGTATCGGAACTTCAGCGATTCACAAGGAATCACACCATTCGAAACTTCTGGCGTCGATTTCACCGCCACAACGCAGCTCGAACCCGGAACCTACGAGATCCTGATCGAATCGTTCGACAGCGATCGGGTCTTGACCGACACCGAAACGGCGACGCTCGTCGTACGCGAGCGACTCCCTGAGCTCGAAGACGGCGGAGGGTCCCTGCCGACGAATCCCATCCCGGATCCGCTCACCATTCCCAGTGAGCCGTCTGCACCCCAGCTTCCGATCGGTACCAGCTGGCCGTTCTGAGATCACCCTCACCCGAGGCGTGGGATGGCCGGGCTCGGATTCCCCAACCCCTCGCCTCGGGTGTAGACAATCGGAATGGATTACTCGCCGAACCCAGATCACGAGGCGATCGTCGAAGCCGTCGACAAAGTATGCGCCCAGTTCGATGATGCCTACTGGTCTCGTTGCGACACCGAGCACGAGTTTCCCTGGGACTTCTATGCAGCCATGGCCGAGGGCGGCTGGGTCGGCATTGCCATCCCGGAAGAATACGGCGGTGGTGGCCAAGGAATCATGGAAGGCGCCCTTGTTCTGAACCGCATTGCGGCCTCTGGCGCCGCGATGAACGGCTCGACGGCTGTGCACCTCACCATGTTCGGCCTCAACCCCGTGGTGAAGTTTGGCAACGACCAACTGAAGGAGACGTTCCTTCCTCGCGCCGCGGCTGGTGATCTCCACGTGGCCTTCGGCGTGACCGAGCCTGACGCTGGCACCGACACCAGTCGCATCACCACTCGAGCCATCGAAGACGGGATGGGCGGGTGGATCGTGAGCGGTCGAAAGATCTGGAGCTCAAAGGCGCTCGAATCAGAGGTGTGCCTCCTCCTCGCCCGCACCGATGGCGAACCGGGCGAGGGCTTCGGCGGGCTGACGCTCTTCCTGGTTGACCTCGACGAGGAGTATTGCGACATCGCCGCCATCCCGAAGGTGGGACGCAACGCCGTTGCCTCGTGCGAGGTGGCATATGACGAGCTGCCCGTTGAGGGCTGGCGCATGGTGGGCGAACGAGGCCGCGGCTTCCATCACATCCTGCATGGCCTCAACCCGGAACGAATTCTGCTGGCTGGCATGGCCTGCGGCATCGGCGAGGCGGCGCTCCGCAAGGCCGTTGGCTATGCGACCGAACGCGAAGTGTTTGGTCGGCTCATCGGCGCCAACCAGGCCATCAGCCATCCTCTGGCCAAGGCCCACATCGAGCTCAACGCGGCATGGCAAGTGATGAAAGAAGCGGCCTGGCGCTACGACAACGGCCTGGAATGCGGCGAGCAGGCCAACTCCGCGAAGTACTTGGCAGCCGAGGCGTCCTACTTCGCCGCAGACGCAGCCATGCAGACGCACGGTGGGCTCGGCTACGCATCGGAGTACCACGTCGAGCGCTACTGGCGAGAAGCCCGCCTCCAGCGCATCGCCCCCGTCAGCCAAGAGATGACCCTCAACTACATCGCCCAAAATGTCCTTCGCCTCCCCCGCAGCTACTGAACGCTCTTAGGGGTCAAGTACAAAACGTCACGCTGCCCCTTTGCAATTGCCGCCTCAACCCACCTCGGAGATCTCATGCGCATCGTTCCCCTCGAGATTGGCCGGCTTGAATCATCGGCCCGCACGCTCACCCAACGGGAAGGCCGCATTACGCTGCCCATCCCGAGCTGGCTGATTGAACACAACGGCCAGACCGCGTTGTTCGACACGGGCCAGCATGCCGAACTGCAGCACAGCAAGGATCGCCTCGGCCCGCTTGCCCCGCACTTCAATCCCGACCTGCCAGCGGACGAAACCCTGACGGCACGGCTCGAGGCAGCGCAGATTGATCCTGCGTCCATCGACGTGATCGTGTTCTCACACCTCCACTTCGACCATTCGGGTGGCACCGCCGAGATCCCAAACGCTCGCATTGTGGTGCAGCGTGACGAGTGGGACGTCGGCCATCGAGACGACCTCGTCGAACGAGGCGAGTACTTTCCACACGAGTTCGACTTGGGCCACGACCTCGAACTGATCGACGGTGAACACGATGTGTTCGGCGACGGACGAGTGCGATGCCTGCCTACACCGGGCCACACGGCGGGCCATCAGTCGCTACGGGTCGAGCTCGACTCTGGGCCTGTCGTGCTCACCGGCGACTGCATCTACCTCGAGTGGATGCTGGAACAGATGGCTCTCCCCCGCTTCAGCTACGACGCCGAACAGCAACTTGCGTCCATGCGCTTACTACAGGAGCACCGCGACACCCACGGCTGTCAGTTGCTGTTTGGGCACGACGCTGCGCAGTTCGGTGCTCTTCCCGCTGAGCTCAGCTGAAGTTCGCTCGACGCAGCGTCTCAAGCACCGTTGGCGCAAGCTCGGGGTCGAGCGGGCCTCGCTTGGCGAAGGCCACCGAGTCGAGCCAGGCCTGGGCGATGGCAGGGGTGAGCTCGTACGTGGAAGCCAGTTCGTCGACGATGCCGTCTTTGCCGTGAAGCTGCCCTGCTTGGGCGACGACGGCGTCGACGATGCGGCCAACCTCGGTTGTGCGCCCGGTGAGGATCTCGTTGCGAGCGGCAAACACAAATGATGGCCACGGCGTCTTCTGCACGCCGACCTGCTGAAACTCGCCGGCTTCCACGAGCGGCCGGGTCATGAACTGGTCCCAGAGAAAGAGATCGGACTCGCCGTTGGCAAACGACTCCCGAGCTCCGGCCAATCCACCGGTCAGCACGAACTGCTCCTCATTGATGGTCCAGCCATGACGCTCGGCCTGGATGAACGCCATGAGGTGTGAACCAGAACGGAAACGGCTGATGGCGATGCGGGTGCC
>CALLGK010000285.1 GCA_938009905.1 uncultured Acidimicrobiales bacterium
CAACCATGAATGACGTGCCGGTAAAGCCGACATAGACCGTTCCGAACTCGTCGGGTGATCCGCCGATCGTCTTCACTGACTGATAGTTCCCGAGCGGAGCAGCTGAAATGAGCTGCCAGCTTTCGAACAGGTCCGCCGACCGGTAAATCCCGGTACGTCCATTGATATTGCCATAGGCGTACACGGCCGCCGGGCCACCCTCATTTTGGGGGGCTCCGTAGCCGAGCGCTTGGATCTCTTGGGTGCCGGGGATGGCGGTCCAGGTGTCACCACCGTCTCGACTCTCAAAGGCCGGGAAAACCCCTTCGTTGAGCACTCCCGGGGTGAAGATGAGATGTCCGGCATCAGTCGGTGATGCGAGTAATGTGGCGTTGAAGAAGCCGACCGTCCAACCCGTTGGCAGGTTGGTGCTGGCCCGCTGCTCCCACGTCGATCCGCCGTCTGTCGAGCGGAAGATGCCGCGTGTCTTGTGGTACACGTAGAACGTCGAGGGCTCGATGCGATCGGCGGCCAGCACCTTGCGGTTCAGGAAGAGCTGTCCGTGCGAGCCGCCCCGATAGACACCGTTGTCATCCAGTTCGTCCTCGGTACCCGGGAGCACAATTCGTTCCCAGGTAGCACCCTGATCGCGAGTGACATGTAGGGCACCGTTGAATGTTGGGAGCCAAACCAGATTCGAGGTGTCGGTCGCCGAAACGGCGATATTGCCGTAGCGCAACTCTTCAGGATGATCACCGTCGTAGGAGGCGAAGCGAGTCCACGTTTTGCCGCCGTCGTTCGAGAAGCCCGAGTGGTAGGCCAAGCCATCGGCTTCACAGCAGCGGCGTTGATCGCCAATGGTCACCGCCACGAAGTCGGGGTCGGCCGGCGTGACGTCGAGATCCCACGCCGTGTTGAAGCGGGTGTTCGGTCCTTGCACCGCATCAGCCGTTGCGTCGCTGCCATGCCAGAACACGGGCCGATCCCAGTGGGCCGTGACGACCTCGCCGCCCGGCAGGCCGACAACGTCGTTCGACACGAGCTCTTCGATGCCGAGCGTTTCGCACACCATGTTGAAGTTGTTGGTGTCGTCGAGCATGGCGTTCCACACACCAAACCCTTCGGGAATCCAGACCTTGTTGGATTCGCCACGGTCGAAGAAGATCGAGCCAGACGGCAAGAAATTGTCTTCGTATTGATCGAGCCAAGGCACCGTTGGACACGACGTGGTGACATTCATCTTGGTCCAGCTCTCGCCACCGTCTTGGGTGCGGAAGAGCTGGTCGCCAACACCACGATCAGCGACCAGAACGTGGTTGGGATCATCCGGATCGACGGCCACTTTCTCCCAGTTGCGGCTTCGTGATGGACCGGCTTCCGTGATCGTGTCACCGTCGACGACAAGTACTCGTCCCGGTTCGCGTTCGGTTACCCACAGCCGGCCATCTGGGGAGAGATCAGCGTCAAACGGCAACCCTTCTGAGGCGGCGAAGAGCGACCACGTCGCTCCCCCATCGACCGAGCGATACGTGCCGTTGCCGCCACTTCCGGTGCCGACACCCGCCCAAATGGTCTCGCCTGCGGCGTCGACCCGGACGAACGTGACGCCGCCGGGGTCGCGTTCGGAGGTGTCGACGGGTACGGCTTCGATCTTCGAGAAGGTTGTGCCGCCGTCGTTGCTCACCCAGAGGCCCTCTGTGCGAGTGCCCATCCACACCTGATCGGGATCGGCCGGGTTGATGGCGAGGCGTTCGCCGTTCGTACGAATCTCAGCGTTACCGTCGATGTTGAAGACTTGCTGGCCGGCCGTCCACGTGTCGCCGCCATCGATCGACTGCAGGACGCGCCCGTTCGGGTTTGGCCGCGAGCTGCCAACCATCATCAGAATCCGCTCGGGGTTTGACGGATCGACCGCAATCGACTCAACGGCGTAATCAGAGATCACAGGGTCAGGAACCGTCTCGAAGTTGAGGAGCTGCTCCCACATGCCATCGCTTGGGTTCCATCGATAGGCCCCACCAACGTCGGTCCGCATGAGGATCGTTGATCCGTCGGAGCTCGAGACGCCCCCAGTGACGAACCCACCTGCGCCAGACGACAACACGCTCCACTCGTAGTCATCGACAAGTGAGGTTGGCGGATCTTCGAGTTCGGGGGCAGTCTCCGAGACCGGTCCCGGCTCTGTCGATCCCGTTGGCTCAAACGTCGTCGAGTTGGTCTCTTCGTCAGCGCTGTCGCCGCCGTTGGTGCATGCCGCGGCCAGCATCGCAAAGGCAACCAGCAGCGCGAGGACGCTGATGGGTCGAGCACCCGATGTCGGGTGAGCGGGGCGAAGACGAGTGGCCATGTCAGCTCGGTGGGAGCTCGGCTGTGTCCGACGAATGCGGGGTGGGGCGGACGGGAAGCTGGGCGAGAGGCACGGTGAAATCGCTGAGTTCTGCTGACGCCTGGAAGAGCGTCGCGAGGCGGGCCCCTTCGGTTGACGACCGGAACTCGTCCTCAACTCGAGTGCGTCCTGCGGCGCCAAAACGGGCTCTCAGATCCGGGTCGTTGGCCAGATCTTCGATGCGACGACGGAGTGCCTCCGTGTCGCCCGGCGGCACGATGAAGCCGGTTTCACCATCAATGACGAGCTCGCTGACACCACCAACCTGCGTGGCGATCACGGGCAGCCCGGAGGCAGAAGCTTCCATCAGGCTGACGGGCACGCCTTCGGCAAAGCTCGGTAGAACAAAGGCGTCAGAGCGGCCGAGAATCTCGGCCACCTCGGACTGGCTGCA
Organism: uncultured Acidimicrobiales bacterium; assembly: GCA_938009905.1. Lineage (GTDB taxonomy): Bacteria > Actinomycetota > Acidimicrobiia > Acidimicrobiales > SZUA-35 > CALEWY01. The sequence goes on from CALLGK010000285.1 coordinate 2,760, forward strand.
GTAGCCGGCAAAGGTCACGGCATCTGCGACACCAGCCTTGGCAGCGTGGCGCTCAAACGTTGCCCGAGCTGGACCGTCGCCAACCACGGTGAGCTCAACGTTTGTGCCGTCGTTGCGGGCCGCTGCGAGCGCATCGAGCAGAACCGTGAGGCCCTTCACGTGGTCGAGCCGGGCCACAAAGGCCAACCGCATCACGCCATCGCTCGTGGTGGCTCGATCGGCGTTGTAGCGCGCCGGATCGACACCGCAGTGCACGATGTGAAGGCGGTCTGCCGCTTCTTCACTGCTCAGCAATTGAGCCTGGCTGCGGGCAAACCACGAAATGCACGACACGAATCTCGAGCGCTCGATCTTTGTTCCGAGATGCCAAACGTTGGCATCGAAGAAGACGCCCGGTCCGTGCAAGGTGAAGCTGAACGGTCGACCTGAAAGTTCGGCGGCCAACATCGCGACGGACGCGGCAACGTCACCGAAGTGGGCATGCACGTGGTCGATCCCACGACGCTCAATCTCGTCGGCCACGACGCCGGCTTCGACGAAGTACGCCAGTTGTTTGAGTCCACCTTGCAGGCCGGGACGCGACGTTGCCGCGGCCAGCTTGATGGCTGCGAGCGTTCGTTTTGGCCGCTTGAGCAGACCACCCACGTGCGCAGAAGCGATGCGACCGACCGAGGGAGGAAATACGTAGAACGTGCGCTCTCGTTCTGCCCGCTGCTCATCGCCCACCATGTGCTCGTCACCGGGGCGACGCACCGCAAAGGTGTCGACCTCGACGCCGGCAGCACGAACCGAAGCAACCTCGCGCTGAATGAAGGTGTCCGTAGCTCTCGGGTACTCCATCGTGAAGTAGCCGACGCGAACGGCCCGACTCGTCATCTCAGACGCCCGCCGGTTGTCCGACAGAGCGACTCAGCGCCTCGTCGAGCGAGTAGCGGGGCGACCAGCCCAGAAGACGCTTGGCCTTCTCGTTTGAGTACACGAACGGCTTGAAACGGGCATCGACCTGATCGGGAAGTGCGATGCTCGGAAGCTTGGCCTTGCCATCGAACAGCGAGCGGTTGATCACCGCACCTACGCGGGCAGCCGCTTGCATCACGGGCAGCGGCACAGGAACCGACGACGGCACGTCGATCAGCGCTTTCACCTTGTCTGCGTACTCAGACGCCGTCGGAAGGTCATCGTCCACGATGTTGATTACTTCGTCGTCGAGCTGGTGTGTGGATGCAGGATCCACCAGGCGTTCAGCCGCTAACACGATGGCTTCAGCACAGTTCTCGACGTAGGTGATCGGCGGTCGGGCTTTGAAACCAACGCGCAGGTTGATCGGGCCGAACTCGCCACCGAGCAGCGGATGCCACAGTTCGTCTTGGCCGTAGATCATGCCGGGACGAATCATCACCATGTGGCGGCCGTCTTCGCCTGCAAACTGCTGGTAGAGCTCGTCTTGATAGAGCTTCGTTTCTGCGTATTCGTCTCGACCGGCTGGGTCTTTGATGACCGGAAACGACTCGTCGAACGTGGACTTGGCCCGCCGCTCGCCGTAGTCGTAGACCGAGAAGGTACTGATAGCCACCAGATCGTTGATGGCCGCTTCTCGAGCGCACGCCAGCACGTTTTCGGTGCCGATCACGGTGCCAGAGAATCGCGAGAAGTAGTCGCCGCCCTTCACCGCAGCAAGGTGAATCAGCAGGTCAGAGCCCTGCATACCCTCGGTAAGGCCATTGCGAGAGGCGAGGTCGCCTCGTACGAGCGCCAGGTTGCCGGTTGCCTCCGCCGGGCTCAGCACGGAAGCAGAAGAGGACGGCCGAACAAGCGCCCGCACCTGATGTCCGGCGGCTGCAGCCTGGTTCACCACGTGTCGACCGAGAAAGCCGGTGGCTCCCGTAACAAAGATGGTCTTTGACGAGCTCATGAGCGCTCCTCCCGCGTGCCAGCAGCCACGATCGCGTCGACCAAGCGGGCAGCGCTCAATACGTCGTCGGCAGTGACCGGCGGCTCGAGATCGGCCCCGAGTGCGGTGTAGGTCTGGTCGAGAAACCGAACCAGGCCGTGATACGGCGTGTGCTGGAGTAGCTTGCGACCGAAGTTTCGAGCGCCCGATCGAGCCAGCCCGACACCGTTCACCAGATGGTTGACGATCGGCGTGAGCTGTGGGCCGCCTGGACGATCGATCACGACGTCGAGGTGCGGATGGAAGATGTCTGTCGACGCTTCGCCGTCTGCCCCTCTGACCGTGAGCGAGAAGAGATCTGGGCTCGTGCGGCATGAGAACCGGATACGCCCGTGAACAGGGGTTTCATCGGTTTCTGGGCCGGCCACATCTGCACGTGAGATGAGCAGGGCATCAAGATCGTCGAAGGTAAACAGATCTCCCCCGCCGTGGTTGCTCATGGCTGCGATGACCCGCTCGAAGTGTCGAACCCCCGCAAGATCGATCATCAGGTACGACAAGTGGGTGATGAAATCGTGCAAGACCCCGGCCGGCATCGAGTGGATGGCGTTGGGAAGGTTGGCGTCTGCGAACCGGCTACCGGCGTCACGAATGGGCAACGCCATGCGAATGTCGACTTCGCGCACCGCACCGATGCGACCCTCGTCGATGATCTCGCGAAGGGCGAGCACCTCATCGTTGAAGCGATAGTTGTGGTTCTCGATCAGATGGCGACCAGCGGCGGCGGCTTCAGCAAGAAGCTTCTCGGCCTCTTCGGCGGTTGGCGACATCGGCTTCTCGCACAGCACATGGGCGCCAGCTGCAAGCGACTTCGACACCAGAAAGCCGTGCGTGTGGGGTGGGGTCAGCACGTGCACGATGTCGGGGCGTTCCCGATCGAGCATCTCGTCGACATCGGTGTACGGCACGCCACCAAACTTGCGGGTGGCAATTTCGGCCGACACGGGCGATAGATCAACGATGGCGGCGAGCTCACAACGATGGCTCGTCGAGAGAAACGGCAGGTGTTCGAGCGATATAGCGCCAGCGCCAATCACTGCGGTGCGGAGAGTCTTGGCCATCAGTTGGCTTTCGCTTGGAGTTCGGCCTTCTTGGCCGGCGAGTAGGAGTATTCGCGTCCGGGTTCACGCCAGGACTTCACACGATTGGCTCGCTCGTGCTCATTCATCATGCGCTTGAGCGGGGTGTGGAGGGCCGAGATACCGGCCTTTCGCACGATCAACTCGGCGGGGCCGACCCAGCCGTGCAATTCGAGCTTCTGCTTCCAACGTTGGATGCGCAGGTCCTTCTTGAGCTTGATGGCGTCTTCGGTCGTCACCGTCAGCGGAGGTAGACCGCTGTGTTCGAAGCCTCGCTCCTCAAGAAGGTCGCCGACTCTGGCCTCGACGTAGCGCGTCTCTTTGTCGGTGATGACGCTGCGCCACTCATCTGCCTTGGCCGGAATCGGCATCTCGAAGTCGGTTTCTTCGACGTAGGAGTACATCTCTTCTGTGAAGTCGACCCCCATGAACTCACACACGTCGGTGAGCACACGCACATGGTCAGTCACCAGCTCCTCGAATCGGATCTCCATGTGTCGGTCGGCAGGAAGTGTCTCGGTGAGTTTGATCCACTCCTTCTCTTCTTCGATCCACTTGGCGATGCCGATGTAGACATGGCCGCCCCATTCAAAGGGCTTGGTTGAAAGCGCAACGGCGCGCGGATCGCGAACGATGTGGACGAAGCGCGCATCGGGCCACACCCGAAGCGCTTGGGCATAGCTGCCTCGAATCCGAGCAGCCACCTTGTCCTTACCAGCAGCGGCCATGCGTTGGGTCAAGAAGTCATCGACGACAGCCTCGAAACTCCCGAGATCATCGTTGATCGTCATGCCCGCGGTAAGCCAGACGTTTTGCGTCTCGAGAAACGTGCGGTACTCATCGAGCGTCTTGAACCGACCTTTAGTCGGAATGGCGTCGAGTACGTAGTCGATGCCCTCGAGGCACGTGATCTCCGGATGTGAGTCCACCAGCAGCCGAAACAGCGTGGTTCCGGAGCGTTCAGCGCCCGCAAGGAACGTTGGTGAGTTCGTCATTTTTCTCCAACCGGGGGCGACACGAGATGTGCCCGTCGAAATATGGCCCACCTACCACTATGCACGACAGACAACCCGTAACCGGGGCACCTCAATCGGGGGAAAACGAGCCTCTTCAATCATCGGCAGAAGAGCGAAGAACTAAACTGAGAACTGCCGTTGGGGCGCATAGGTAAACCCACCCATGCCCCTCGAGACCTCGTGAGGCCGCGGGTTACGCCAGTTCGCTGATGACCCGGGCGAGGCCTGCGGCGGCCGCCTCGTCGCTGCACTCGGTTCGAGCGAAGTGGCCGGCGTTGCGACCAAGACGCTGCCGGAGGGCTTCGTCAGTCCACATCGCTTCGATCGCAAGGCCCATTTCTGACGCATTGCCAGGGGCGACGCCGAGAGCGTTCTCGCCGTATTTCACGTAGTCATCGATGCCACCGCGTTCGGTGATCACAAGGCCTCGGTCGTGAGCGAATGCCTCAACGATGGTCACAAGCCCGCCGGTGACACCGGACGTCGTCATGGGGATCACATTGACGCGGGCTTCACGCACGTGGCGGTGAATCTCCGACTTGTTCAATTGATCGAGAATGGTGACGTTTTTCGGAACGGCCAATCCACTCAGGACTCGGTCGCCGGCAAGCACCTTGGTTGGGTAGCCGAGTTGTTCGACTGCTTCGAACATCGTCGCGTAGTCGCGAAAGCCGGAGCCCGTGGCAAACACAAACGGCTCTTCCGACTCTTCGACATCGTCGCGAACCTCACCACCGAACTGAAGTGGGACGTAGTCGAACTTCGAGGCATCGAAGTCAAACTCGTCTGCATAGTGCTGAATCTCGTCTGTGGAGTGAACAACGAAGCGGTCGACCGCTTGCAGCGACCAGCGAGCGAGCCATCGAGAAGGCCCGGTGGCACGTTCAGTGTTGAAGAACCACGCAACGAGAGGAGCGTCTGAGTTGCGACGACGCTTCTGCATACCGGTTGCGGCCGCAAGCTGCGGGAACACGGTGACCACACCGCCACCGTTCGTGGTGGCTCGCAGTGCTTCAGCGCCACTTTGACTGTAGCGCAGCCATTCGCTGAGATCCGTCTTGGCCGAACGCTTGTCGTGCCAGCTTTGTTGCGGGCCAGCATGCAGCACCTTGCTGAACTCAAGCGTCGGATCAGTGACGAAGTCGGAGATCCAACGTGATTCAGGAGTCGTCAGGAACGGCGCGACGACACTCCATCCGGCGGCGTGCCCGGATTCGGTGCCAGTGAGGTCCTGCGTCGATGCAGGTCCCAGGACCATTCCCATAGACATAGATTCGGCGATTCCCCCCAATGCTTGAGTAGGACATGCCCCTAAATCCACAAAAACTTGTGGCCTACTCATACCCGTTGATCTTCCTAGCGCCCCGTAGGCCTTCCGCGGGCTCAACAGGCGATTCGACCCAGGCTGAAGCACCGCTTCTGGTCCACCACTCGACCTGACGATCTGTCAGACTTATGCGCGCCATCAATCTGCCGATTGCTCAACTATGGTTTTGCAGCTGAGGAAGCCGAAGTTCGGCCCTCAGTTCTTGAGCGTTAACAAGCCCCGGAAAGCGAACGTGGCGTGACTGTCCGTATTGTCACAAGCACGAACTTTGATTTCGAGCACTTCGCGGCGCGCTCTGCAGCCGACGAAGGACCGAGCCACGGACTCCTCGCCCTCGCCGATCGCCTGAACGCGGTGATCCACCAGCCAGACGAAGATTCGATTCGCCCGATCGATCGACTTCGCTCGGCGATCGCCGGCCGTCCAGAGCACTGGGCGCTCGCGAGGCGCGTGCTCAAGATCGCCGAACCAGACGACGTGATCTACTGCACCGGAGACGATGCTGGCTTTCCGATGGCCTTCCTCGCGATGCAGCACGACCGCAACGCCACCGTTGGAACGCAGATCGTTGGGCCAGGTCGGCTTCGCACTCGTGTGCTGTCACAACTGTTTGCACGCAGCCTTCCGAACTTCTTTGTGTCTGCTGGCACCATTTCCAAAGCCGCTGAGCTGCGGCGGAGCTTGTCGGACTCGGTGCCGGTCATCCTGGCTACGCAACAGACCGACACCGGCTTTTTCCGCCCAGCAAAAGACGTTCAAGAGCCGCTCGAGAAGCCGCTCATCGTGAGTTGTGGCCTTGAACAACGGGATTACGACACGTTGGCCAAGGCCATTCGGCGACTCTCGAGCCTCGAAGTTGATACCGATGTGAAGATTTGTGTTGCGTCGCCCAACAAAACTGCCGATACGCAATATCTGTTCCCCGACGTCGTGCCAGACAACATGGAGATGCGCTTGTGGGAGTTCGCGAAACTGCGCGAGCTCTATCAACAGGCGACGGTCACTGTCGTGCCTGTGCTGCCCAACAATTACATCGCCGGTCTCACCACAATGATGGAGGCCATGGCCTGCGGATCGCCGGTGATCATGACTGAGCTGGGCGGACTGCCGGGCGAGTTTGCCGACCGGGGCGCCATTCTCAACACGCCACCGGGCGACGCTCCACGGCTCGCAGAAGCGATCCGCGAGACCATCGACAACCCAGCCAGGGCGGCAGCCAGGGCAGAAATCGCGCTTGAGATCATTCAGTCGGAGCACGCAGCGTCTGCGGCCGTCGAGCGGTTCGCCGACGGACTCCAGAAGGTCATCGACGATCGGAAGGCCCGATGACATCGGTGCTCTCCCGCCACCAAGTCCGAGGCTCCGCTCGACTTCAGAAGGAAGTCACGAGGGGCAAGGCGGCCGATCTCGGACCGTTTGCCGCAGGCCTCGCCACCACGTATCTCGCGGTGGCGTTCATGCTCGCAGCCCCGGTGTATCCACTCGAACCCTACGTGTGGACGCTGATGCTGCCGTTGCCCTTTGGCGCCCTGCTTCTCACACCGGCTGACCGGATCCGGCGCATGGTCATCGACGGACCAGCTCTGATTCTCATTGTTTTCTCCGTCATCTCATTGGCCTGGACGCTGAATCAGCCTCAAGCCATTTTCGAGATTCGTCGAGACGTTCCACTTCTGATCACCGCCAGCTTGATCGGCAGCATCGTCAAACCCGATGTTGCGCTCAAGGCCATTCGAAGCGCCATGTATCTCATGATCACGATCACCACGTTTGGACTGATCTTGTTCCCCGAGACACGCCAACACGCGCGGTCGGGTCTCTACGTGGATGATCTACCGGGCTGGCACGGGTTCTTTATCCACAAGAACATCATGGCGCCCTTCCTCGTGTTCATGTTGGCCACCGTGCTCATTACCGAAGAGCGAACGCGTCGCCGTGACTTCGTCGTGCTCTGGCTCGCTGTCCTCCTCGTAGGCTCAGACTCTGCGACCGGCCTCACCGCAGCTGGCCTTGTGATTGCACTGCGTTTCTGGTTCCGCACATTCCACGCCTCTGGCGAGCGTTGGAAGGCCGGCTACGTCATGTCGTCGATCCTCGTCGGCCTCGTTCTCATGTTTGGCGCCATGGCCTCGCTGGCCACGATCGTGCAGGCCTACGGCAAAGACCTCACCTTCTCGGGCCGTACGTTCATTTGGACCGCATCGCTCAAGGCTGCAGCCGACGCTCCATTCCTCGGCTACGGACGAGCAGGCGTGTTCTGGCGCCCGGCAAACGACGTGACGCGCCAGATTTGGCGAGATGTCGGCTTTGTGGTGCCCCACGCCCACAACGGCGCCATCGATGTGCTGCTCACCTACGGCATCGTCGGTCTTGTATTGGTGGCCGTCGTGCTCGTCACCAACTTCACCAAGGGACTCGCCCTCGTGCGCCGCAGCCCAATGATCGGCGAATGGGTCATCACGATCAGCGCCGCCCAGCTGCTGATGGGCTTCTCTGAAAACGTCTTTCAGGGGCACTTCTTCTTGTATCTGCTCGTGATGCGGGCCATCGCCCAACGCACCATCAACGATCTCGACGACGCCGAACCAACCTTGAAGCCAGTCGAAGCACCAGCGACGTTGGTGCGATCAGGACGTCGCTGATTCCTCGCGGGTCGCCACTTCGCGCCCCTCGGCTCGCCATGAACGTTTGCGGTTCGCTCGTTCAATCGCGTTGAAGCGCAGCGCAACTGAACGTCGCCATGCGGGGATCGGCACCAGTCGGGTGAGGCCTCGCTCAAGCGTGAGCCGCAAGCCAAACCGGTCGACGCGACTCTTCCACACGCCAAGCTTGTTTTCGGCAGCGAGCCGCTTGAGCTCGGCTGGCGTTGGCTTGATGGGCTCGAGGCCGCTTGGTTCAAAGCCGCCCTCGGTCAACAGATCACCAACCCGCCCCTCAACCAACTGGATCTCGCGATCGCTCAGCGTGCGAGACCATGCCGACACTCGAGTTGGATCCGGGATGTCGTAGTCGGTGGTGTGGCGGTAGTCGAGCATCTGCTCGGTGTAGGAGATGCCCATGAAGTCGCAGACCCGCTCGAGGGTCGCGACATGATCACCAATGAGATCGGCATAGGGCACCTCGAGTCGTCGATCTTCCGGGAAGTCAACGATGAACTTCTTCCACTGCGTCTCGGCGGCCAGCCAACGATCGAGCCCGTGGTAAACGTTTCCAGCCCAGCCCATGTTGATCACAGACGACGTAACGTCGCGCGGATCTCGCAGCACGTGAATGAAGCGGGCATCGGGAAACAGATGCAGCAGGCGGGCGAAGTCGTAGTGGACCATTGCCCCGATCTGATTCTTGCCAGAAACGTCGAGGCGCTGAGCAAAGAAGTTGTGGGCGTTCTCGACATAGCTCATGGCCGGATCGAGCGTGAGGCCAGAACTGCCGAAGATCGGAGACGTCTCGAGGTACTCCGCATACTCCTCGACCGACGGAGTTGAGCCGTCGTCACCCATGCGCTCGACCAAGAACTCAAAGCCCTCACAACATGTCACTTCTGCGTGCGAGTCGAGCATCAAACGCAAGAGCGTGGTCCCTGAACGCTCAGATCCGACAAGAAAGAAAGGAGAATCGATGGTCAAAGCAGGGTCCTGGTCAGGCGCGGCATGAAGGTCCAACGCTACTGGCTTCACCGACCACTATCAGAGATGCCTCCGACCTAGGCCACACGGGAAGATTGCCTTCATTCAACCCTGCGGCATGTCGCCCGACAAGGAAGGAGGGGCACTACGCTCGGTCACGAACGTTGTCGGGCCCCTCTCCCCAACCGTTCCACCACTTCTCCCCTCACACGATGCGCCTTCCAGACTTCATCATCATCGGTGCCATGAAGTCGGCCACCTCCACGCTGCACGATCAGCTGGCGGCACGCGACGGCATCACGATGAGCTCGCCAAAAGAGCTCTACTTCATGAGTGACGACCCCGTCTATGCCAAGGGCATCGAGTGGTATGCAAGCCACTTCGCTGACGCGGCGGACACCGATCTGTGCGGCGAGTCGACGACGCACTACACAAAGCTGCCGACGTATCCGAAAACCATCGACCGGATTGCCAAACACCTCCCTGACGCCCGCTTTATCTATGTGATGCGCCATCCGATCGATCGGCTGGAATCGGCGTTCCTGCATATGTGGTTCGAGAAGGAGACAACACTCAGCTTCGACGACGCAGTCGCTGGCGGCATCCCCGAGCTGGTCGACTACGGCCGGTACGCATACCAACTCGAGCCCTGGTTCGATCGGTTTGGACACGATCGCGTCCATCCGGTGTTTGTTGATCGGCTGCGGGCTGATCAAAACGACGTGATCGCACGAGTATGCGAATTCCTTGGCCACGATGGTGACCGATCGTGGATCCACGATGTGGCTGACAACAACGTGAGTACCGAGCGGCTGCAGCAAAGCGCAGCTCGAGATCGGATGAAGACCATCCCGTTCTACGAGTCGGCCCGAAAGCTCGTGCCCGAGACCGCCATTGAACGCATCCGATCACGTTGGCGTCCCGACGATCGCCCGTCGGTGTCTGATGAGCAGCGGGCGTCGTTGGCCGAGATCTTTGATGCCGACCTCGTGACGCTCGGCCAATGGCTCGGGGTTGACCTCACCTGCGACAACTTCTCTGACGTCACGGCCACCCGACATCTCGGGTGGACCTTGTGAGTCGAATTCGAGGACTCTTTTCTCGATACTCGTCGATGATCAACGATGTGGCCTGGAGCTCCATCAGCGACGTGCTGGCCATCATCGCCAATATGGCGTCGTTCCTCTGCCTGGCGAACTCGCTACCCCCGGAACGCTACGGCGGATACGTCGGCATCTACGGCGTCATTGGCCCGCTCGGAGCCTTCTCGTGGTCGGGGTTGTCGCTTCTCGTCCTGCAACGGGTGATCCGTGAGAAGGACGAACCCCAGTCCACGCTTAACCGGATCCTCTTCTTGAGCGTTGGCCAGGGAGCTGCGGCCGCCGTGCTCGCCGTGCTACTTGCCACACGGGCCATCGAACAGGTGAGCACCTCGGCCATCGTGTTCATGGCCATAGCCGAACTCATGATCTTCCCGATCACCCAAGCAACCGGCATGTTTGTGCAGGCCATTCGAGGGTTCGCCGCTGCCGCTCGTCTCCGGATCGTGGTCCCTCTGGTTCGGCTGTCGGCCGTACTCATCCCCTACTCGCTCGGCATGTTGACCATCCGCAACCTCGCCATTGCCTGGATGATCGGCTTCTCGATGACGGCCCTCGGTTGTCTGACCATCGTGTTGCCCAACCTTGGACTCCGCCCCGGCTTCGCCAAGCCGTCAGGCACCTACGTCAAGACCAATCTCGAGTTGTCGCTTCCGCTCACAGCGTCGAATCTGCAGATCAACGGCGACAAGGCGATCCTCAACTACTTCGATTTGGCTCGTGACGCTGGCTTCTACGGAGCTGCCTACCGAGTCATCACGTTGAGCCAACTGCCGCTTCGCACGCTCAACCAAGCACTCTTCCAACGGTTCCTGCCCAACGAAGAGGGCCGTCTCGGCCAACACCTCAATCGGGCCAAGCGGTTCACCACCGTTTCCTTCTCTCTCAGCCTCGTGATCTCGGCCGTCATCTTCTTGGCCGCCCCGATTCTCAGATTCCTCCTGGGCGAAAAGTTCGAAGAGTCGGTGACGATCGTGCGATGGCTCGTGCCGGTCGTGCCGTTGCTGTCCATCAGCAGGGCTCCGCTCAACGGTCTCTTAGGTCTTGGCAAGACGACCATTCGAGCCGGCGTGATCGTGTCGAGCGCCTTCCTCTCGATGGTGCTCTACTTCTCGCTGATCCCCATCTACTCCTGGCGTGGAGCAGCGGTTGGCACCGTCATTTCCGAACTCTTCCTGACCACAGCCGGCTGGTTCTTCTTAGTGCGCTATCAGCGTGAGGCCGACGCCGACACCATGGCAGAGCGGGCCAAACGACGGGCCGAGCGAGAGGAAGCCGGGGCCGACGACGACGTCGATGAAGGCGCGGATCCTGACGATGCCGATCCCGAAGATGCAGATCCTGCCAATGCAGAGCTCGAAGATGCTGATCCCGAAGATGACGGCGACGAGCAGGAAGCCGAAGAGGGCGACGCCGAAGGCAGCGAGTCGGACGACAGCGACACGGAGAGCAGCGACACGGAGAGCAGCGACGACGTCAGTGAGCCCGAGTCGACCTAGCGGCTACCAGTTGATGCCGGCTGAGCCGATCGAATCGATCAGCTTCGCAAGTGTCGCCGTCTCGTCTCCCCGCATTACCGGCACCCGCATCGCTTGGGGTCGGTCTCGGTAGAGCTGTTCGAGACGCTCGGCCATCTCGGCCAACACCTCGTCTTCCTGTCCAGCGGGTACCAGTGCGGCAGCATCAACGTGGATCGGGTCGGTCGATGTGCGTCGTCGCTCAAGGAACGCATCACGGGCGACGTTGCGATCAAGCGTCAACAGCACCTCGATGAACTGGCTCTCCGTTGCCGAGGTGCAGGCCTCCAGTTCGTTGATGAACTCGTCACGGCCGAGGAACTGCGGAACGACGACGTCGTGATGATCTTCCAGGTGTGCCCTGGCCGCGGCGATGGCCAGGCGGCGGGCCGTTCGGCCCGCGGCGATGGGGTCAGACTCCCACGCGCCGAGGCTGTGACGGACCCCGTCGATGTCGAGCACCAGCGTGAACGAGCGCGCATCGGCCAGCAAGCGGGCCAACGTCGACTTTCCGACTGCGGGCAACCCATTGAGCAAGACCAGAGCAGCGATGTGTTCACCCTACGGCGCCGTGCCGCGGCTGGGTTCAGATCCGATAGTGCTAGTGGTGGTCGAGGCGCACGCCGAAGATGCCAGACATCATCCCAACACCTTCGCTGAACTCGGCGAGGCTGTAGCGAAGCTGCGGCGCTTCCTTTGCCATCAGCCGACGGGGTGAGCGAATCAACGCCCGAGCCATGATGCGGGCCGAGCGAAGCACAAGGCGGCCCTTGGTGGCATCACCAGCCGTCAGATTCGTGACGTAGCGGGTGTTCCCCATCCACATCGCCCGTCCCAGTTGATACTGCAGCGTTGATCGCTCAGGAGGCTCGATCTCACGGACCGCTACCTGCTTGGAGAAATGAGCTTTCAGCCCCGCTCCCATCGCGGCCCGGTAGAAGACCATGTCTTCGCCGCCAACGACGCCAAGGTCTGGATCGAACCGGATCTCGGGATGGGCTCGCAGAAAGTCGGCAGACACCGTCGAGTTGCCGGTCGCACAGATCGGCACCTCGGCATCGTCTTCGAACTCAAGCAGACCGAACTCGTCGAATGGTTCGTCGTGGATCCACGAGCCGGCGTTCGGGTCGAACTCCAGAAGCAGCGGCCCCGTGGTGGCGTCGGCATTCGTGCGATCGCGCAGCTCGAGGTGCTGGCGAAACCAGTCGTCAGGGACGACGATGTCGTCGTCAGTCATCGCAACCACATCGCCGAACTCGAGCGCCGCCTCGATGCCAACGTTGCGCGCCATCGAAATGTTCTGTTTGCCCGAAGTTCGGTAGTGCAGACCAAGCGGAAACGTCTCGGGGAAGTTATCGATGACAGCTTCAGCCCGCTGATCGGCATTGTCGTCAACCACCACGACCCCAACATCGGCTCGATCGGCAACGTTGTCGCTCGCTCGCTTGACCGAAAATAGCAATCGTTCGAGCTCGTCGTTGCGCTGATACGTGCAGACGTACAGCGCGATGCGGAGACGTTCGGTCATCACTCCATGATCGGCGAAATCGAATCAGGTATGAACGATGCTCGACCCAGTCCTGTGGGAGTGCCATCACGACCGCGGCGACGCACGAGCGCCCAGCTGGCGCTAGATCACTACCGACTCGGCACCGAGCAGCACACGCAGCTCGGGGATAAGCCCGTTCGAGGTGTCGACGTTGAACTCATCAGACAGCTTGACCGCCTGCGAATCGTTGAGGTGGATGTACACCTGCGACTCGCCATCGTGGCGAGAGAGCACGTCTTTCAACTGGGTGATGAGCCCCTCACTGAGCTGATCGGGCCGCACTTCGAGTCGCAGCGGCGGGGCGGAGCCAAGCATCTCGGGTTCGAAAATCTCGATCGATTGCGCCATGAGCTTTGACTCTTCATCACGCTTTTGCACCCGAGCTCGCAGCACCACAACTCGATCGTCGTCGAGCAGGTGGCCGTAATCGGTGAACGTGCGAGGAAACACCATGACCTCGGCCGAATTCGTGAGGTCTTCGAGCACGAAGACGCCCATGAGGTCGCCCTTCTTGGTCCACTTCTTCTGGAAGCCAGTGACCACGCCGCCGATGGCAACGAGGGCTCCGTCTTCGATCTCTTCGAGCATGCCGAGCGTGTGTTGAGCCCGCCGCTTGAGCGCACCTTCGACGCCCATGAGCGGATGATCAGACACATAGAGCCCGAGCATTTCTTTCTCGAACTTCAGGCGCTGCGACTTCTCGAACCACTCGCCTGGGATCGACGGTCGGTCGTCGAAGCCGGGACCATCGTCTTCTCCCCCGCCACCGAAGAGCGTCATCACGCCCATGTCGTGCTCTTTGCGCTTGCTGACGGTCTTGTCGATGATCTCTTCGAAGACGAGCAGCAGGCCCTTGCGAGGGTGGCCGAGCGAGTCGAATGCGCCGGCTTTGATGAGCGACTCAAGCGTTCGCTTGTTGAGCACCGGGTAGTCGACGCGCTCACAGAAGTCGATGAAGCTCTCGAATGGCCCATTGGCCCTGCGCTCTTCGAGAATGAGTTCGACGAGGGCTGCACCAACGTTGCGGACGGCCGAGAGTCCGAACGGGATGGCGTTCAGTTCGCCGCCGTCAGGATCAGGAATCGATGCGAAGTCGAGCTCTGAACGATTGACGTCTGGCACCAACACGTTGATGCCGAGCTGTCGACATTCGTTGAGGTAGATCGCGGCCTTGTCGAGGTTGTTCTTGACGCTGGTGAGCAGGCACGCCAGGTATTCAACGGGATAGTTGGCCTTGAGAAAGGCCGTTTGGAAGCTGACGAAGCCGTAGCCGTATGAGTGGCTCTTGTTGAAGGCGTAGTCGGCAAAGCCTTCGATGGTGGTGAACAGATCTTCACCAAATTTGGCTCCGTAGCCCTCTTTGTCGCAGCCCTCGACAAACTTGGTGCGCTCGAGTGCCATCAGCTCGCGCTTCTTCTTGCCGGCAGCCTTTCGCAGGTTGTCGGCGTCGGCGAGCGAGTAGCCAGCGAACTTCTGGCTCATACGCATCATCTGCTCCTGATAGATCATGAGCTCGTAGGTCGAGCCGAGGATCTCGGTGGCATCTGGATGCATCGGGACGGCTTCTTTGCGCCCGTTCTTTCGATCGGCGTAGTCGTTGTGCATGTTGGCCGCCATCGGGCCAGGTCGATACAACGCCACGAGGGCGGCAACGTCTTCGAAGCCGGTTGGCGCCATCGAGCGCATCAACGCACGCATCGGTCCGGACTCGAGCTGGAACACACCGATGGTTAGCCCGGCTCGAAGCAGTTCGTAGGTCTTTTCGTCATCGAGGTCGACATGGTCGATGTCGACAGAAACGCCGTGCACCTGTTCGATAAGCGCAATCGAGTCAGAGATGACGTCGAGGTTTCGCAGACCGAGGAAGTCCATCTTGAGAAGACCGAGGTCTTCGACACCGTGCATCTCGTATTGCGTGACGACGGGTGACTCTTCGATGGGCTTGCCCGATTCGGGCTTGCGCTGGATCGGCAGGTAGTCGGTGAGTGGGTCTTTGGTAATCACCACGGCTGCGGCGTGAATGCCGTCGGAACGGCGAAGACCTTCGAGGCCTCGGGCCACCTCGATCACTTTGGCGACGTCTTCTTCTGTATCGACCATGGCCCGAAGTTCGGTGGCCATCTTGTAGCCGTCTGCGTACTTCTCCGACTCTTCGAAGCAGTACTTGAGCGGCGTGTCACGGCCCATGATGAGCGGCGGCATGGCCTTGGCCACCTTGTCACCGAGCGCATACGGGTAGCCGAGCACCCGGGCCGCGTCTCGCACCGCGGCTCGGGCCTTGATCTGGCTGAAGGTGACGATCTGGGCGACTCGGTCACGCCCGTACTTCTCGGCGCAGTAGCGAATCATCTGATCGCGGTAGCTGGAGTCGAAGTCCATGTCGATGTCTGGCATCGAGATACGACTCGGGTTGAGGAACCGTTCGAACAGCAGGTCGTATTTGATGGGATCGAGGTCGGTGATCCAAAGCGTGTACGCCACGGCACAACCGGCGGCAGAACCACGACCGGGGCCCACGCGAATACCGACGTCGCGGGCGTAGCGAATCATGTCCCACGTGATCAGGAAGTACGAGCTGAAGCCCATGTTCTTGATGACGTCGAGTTCGAACACGAGGCGGTCGACGATCTCGTCGCTGAGTTGGTCGCCCCAACGTTTCTTCGCACCTTCCATCGTGAGGTGTTTCAGGTAGTCGTCTGACCCTTCGAAGCCCTCTGGGATGGGAAAGTCTGGGAGTTGAGGAGCACCGAACTCGATCTCGACATTGGCTCGCTCGGCAATCCAGAGTGAGTTGTCGAGCGCCTCTGGGAGCTCAGCCCAGTCGCGCCGCATCTCGGCCGCGCTCTTGAGATAGTGCTGATCGCCGGTGAGCTGGAATCGATTGGGATCGCTCATGAGCGAACCCGTTTGCACGCACAGCAGCGCGTCGTGGCTGTCGTGATCGTGTTGGTCGGTGTAGTGCGAGTCGTTCGTGACGAGCAGCGGTGCCTTGATCTTGCGAGCGATCTCCATGAGCTGCGGATTGGTCTGGCGCTGCTCGGGAATGCCGTGGTCTTGCAGCTCGATGAAGAAGTTGTCGCGGCCAAAGATGTCTTGCATCCGGGCCGCTTTTTCGAGCGCGCCACGCTCGTCGCCGTTCATGAGCGACTGCAGCACGTGTCCGCCCAGGCAGCCGGACGTGGCCATCACACCTTCGGCGTGATCAGACAGAACTTCCCAGTCGACACGGGGCTTGTAGTAGTAGCCCTCCATGAAGGCCCGAGAGGCCATTTGGATGAGGTTCTTGTAGCCGGTGTTGTTCTCGGCCAACGCGATCATGTGGTAGTAGAGCTTCTTGCCACCGTCGGTTGAGCCGCCAGAATCGTCGATCTTGCCTCGACGGCTCGGACGCTCCTCACGAGACTCATCAGCCTGATAGAGCTCGGTGCCGATGATCGGGTTGATCCCGCGATCGCGGCAAGCCCGATAGAAGTCGAGCACGCCATACATGTTGCCGTGGTCGGTGATGCCCAATCCGGGCATGCCGTCTGCTGCTGCCTTGGCCACGAGTTCGTCGAGACGAGACGAACCGTCGAGCATCGAGTACTCGGTGTGTACGTGCAAATGGACGAAGGAATCGGACCCCACGCATGCGCTCCAGTAGTCGGCCTAGTGGCAGAACGGCACAGGTTTCCCACAGCCCCCGTCCACAGGCTGTGGAGAATCACACGCGTGTGATTCGCCCCGCCTTCAACTTAGCGGGGTTTTGGCTAAGCGATACCGGTTCGGGTGATGAACTCTGGGCCTTCGCTGAAGCCAACCATCAACCCGCCGCGATCAAGATCGGTGGCAAGGCGGTTGAGCCAATAGCGATACCCGGCTTCGTCTGGCTCACGGCCAAGCACGTTCTGGTACACCAGCGTGACGAACTCACGATCGGTGAGGTTGCCATAGGTTGAGGTGAACTCGGTCGATGTGGCAAAGTGAGCCGAGATGGCTTCGAGCGCCACGCCCCGGTCACGTTCACGCACCCAGTGGTTCAGGCCGTTGCGGTCGCTCTCCCGACGGAAGTAGGCGGCGTAGAGACGACGCACGCTGCCGATGTTGGCCGAGGAGTTACACGCTGACCCCTCGCTGGTCGGTGTCACGACCGGCGACGCAGATGACGAGCTGAGAATTGGCTTACTGGTGTCGTAGCGCCGGAACTGAACGGTGATCCAGAGGCGTCCATCAACACACGTGACTCCGGCACCGGCGTAGCCGAGGTTCGGGTCGACGATGATGTGCCGGTGGCCGGCCGAGCGCATAAACGCATCGGTGATCTGACCGCTGTTGTATCCGTACCCGACGATCTCGGCTCTGCCGTCGCTCGAGTGGTAGAGCGTGTTCGACGAGCCCATCTGATCGCTCCACCGCTGCGATGCTGCGGTGAGATCAGACTGCACCGAGACAGGGCCGACGCCACGAGCGGCACGCTCGGCGTTGATCTGCAGAATGAACTGTTGCTCGATGATGCCTTCGAGCCCAGCGGAGGCAGCATCGGCGGGCGTGGCCGGAAGTGCGAGCACACCTGCCAGCAACACAACGACGGCAGTCATCTTCGCGATGATCCGCGTGCGCCGCGAACCACCCGAGTGGATATCCCTCAAAAATCGTGTCCCTTGTCTTGATGAACCGACTTCGCCCTACGTGAGGGTTGGCGACGTTGCGCATCGACTGTCACAGGTTCGACATGTTAACGAGTCCCGTGCCGCATGACACGTCATCACCAGAAAACCCCTTCATTCAACAGAAAAACCGCTACGCGTCACCATGTGACCGCGCAGGTTGCTGTAACAGAAGAGTGACCCGTTGTCGCACATACGTCACAAAGGAATAGATCGCTGGCATCCACCGTTGCCAGCCCGTTCGCCGGTGCGTGACGTTTTGTACCTGACCCCTAGGAGTACCTGACCCCAAGGACGGGGTGGTGGGTCAGCTCGCGGGCTTCTCGAACTTGTCGAGGAACTCGGCCATGGCCCAGCCCCAACCGATCACGAATTCGTCGTCGTTGAGATGGCTGAACGCGGCTTCTGATGGGCACTTCTTGGTCGACTCGTGGTCGAACAACAGCTGATCGAGACCACCCGACGCTGTCATGGTGCGGTCGTCGAACTCGGCGACGCCAAACCGCTTGGCCAAGCGCCGGCCCCATGCTCGCTCTTCACCGTTGGCCCGGGTGTCGGGCCAGGGTCGGCAATCGGTGAGGTCAGCCATGCCTTCGAAGGCACCACCATCGGCCATACGCGTCGAAACGATCACGTCTTCGTCTGGAAAGGCCATGAGGGCCTTGTGGTACTGGTCGTGCATCAGCCCACGAAGCACCGACGAGCGGTTTCTGACCCGGGCAACACAGCCAACACCGATGACGAGCGAGGGCGTGCCCCCGATGCGCTCAAGCGTCGTGAAAACGAAGCCACGAAGCTTGTTGTTGTCGAAGGCCTCAGAGACAAGCACCCATTCTTCGGCCTGCTTCGAGAGCAGTCCGGCTTCCCAGCCCGCGCTCGCGGCGCTGATGTCGGCCATTGCGCCGAGCTCGGCGTCGCCGAGCGCAGTGCAGTCTCGAGTAATCACCTCAATTGCCATCCGGCGATCCCCCTAGAAGCGTCGGACTTACTGACCTCTAGCTTTCACCCCAGGGCCGCGAAGTGCAAATTGGCATACCTGAGACGCAGCGAGGCAGCGATCGCCTCAGAGATGACCAATGCCCTACAGATAGGTGCCGCCGCCACCTGCAGGCTGCCCTGCGGGACCACCTGGAGGGAGCTGTTGCGACTGCTTGATCTGCTCGAGCTGTTGTTGTGCTGCCATTTGCTGAGCAAACAGCGTGGCCTGAATGCCGTGGAACAGCCCTTCGAGCCAGCCCACAAGCTGCGCTTGTGCAATGTGAAGCTCTGATTCGCTCGGCACGTCGTCGTCGCCGAACGGCGTCGTGAGCTCGGCCAGCTCGGCTTGAAGTGCGGGCGACAACGCGTCGGAGAGCTGAGCAATCGATGTGTCGTAGATTTCGCGCAGCCGGTTACGGCCGCCTTCGTCAAGATCGGTCGCCCTGACCTCTTCGAGCAACTGCTTGATCATGGCGCCGATGCGCATCACCTTCGCCGGCTCGGACACGGGTGGGGCTGGTGCCTGCGCTGGCGCCGCTCCGGCCGGTTCAACAATCTCTGCTGCTTGAACGGGCTCGGCGGCTGCTGGTTCTTGGTTGGGGGTGTCAGTCATGGTGATCGTTGACCTGTGTTGTGGTGAATCGGATGAAAGCGAACGTTGGTGGTCCGTCGCCGCCCGGCGGGCCGCACAGCAACGCAATCGGCCTCACGGCGCGGTCGCTGCAAGTAAGGGTACGTACATCTCGGCACTTGTGAGCGAGCCGTGACGTCCGATGAGATTGAACGGACCAGTGTCTGCCGGATCCTCAAACGCGATCGGTTCGAACGGCAGAAGCGCGACATCGCCGAGGCGGCGGCGGGCCTCGTCAGAGACTCGGCTTCCGAACCACGCCTCGTCGACCATCTGCTCGATGGACGCAACCCAAGCGACGTCGCCGTGGGCGTCTGCGGCTGAAGCAAGCAGTTCGTTCTGGGCCCCGTCGGTGGCGTGCAGCCATCGAAAGCGGCCCTCGCCAGACAGGCGAGCAATCATCGGCTCGAGCCCATCGTTGATCGGCACAACGCCATCACGGCAATCAACCTGCCCATGGTCAGCCGTCACGATCAGCTGCGTGCCGCTCGGAAGGGCAGCCAGCATGTCTCCAACGAGCCGGTCTGCGAACGCGAACTCAGCATCGAACTCGGTGCCCAACCCATACTCATGCGACACC
>CALLGK010000286.1 GCA_938009905.1 uncultured Acidimicrobiales bacterium
CGTGCGAGCGAATCAGACCGGGCCGCCAACGCTCCCTCTCGATCGATCGTGATGAACGCATTGAATTCGTCGTGCTCGATGGCGTGGAGCGTTGGGCCAACCATTGTTCGGATCATCGCAGTCATCCTCAGCTCATGCTCAGCAGCTGCCGAGGAGTGAGAGCACCGCTGCGAGACATGACTCAAGAATCGGGTTCCCGGCGCCGCAGATCGATCCTGGGAATCCCCCAGATCCGGCTGGGGGCCTACGATGCGACCGTGGTTGCTGAGCTCATGGACGATCTGCCGTCGATTGCTGACCTAGAACGGCGAGCCAAGCGCCGCATTCCGCATTTCTCGTGGGAGTACCTGGCGAGCGGGACCGGCTCAGAAGAGGCAGTTCGCCACAATCTGGCCGCAATGGCCGAGGTGAAGTTCACGCCCCAACTCATGAAGGGCTTTCTCGAGCCTCAAACCGAGGTCGAGTTGTTTGGCATCAACTACGCCGCTCCGATTGGCATTGCCCCCGTCGGGCTCACGGGCTTGATCTGGCCTGGCGCTGATCGTTTGCTGGCTGAGGCCGCCGCGAGCCGTCGCATTCCGTATGTGCTCAGCACAGTTGGCACCGAGAAACCAGAGGTGGCCGGGCCGAACGCTGCTGGCATGGGCTGGTTCCAGCTGTATCCGCCGCGTGACGAGTCGTTGCGAGAAGACATGATCGAGCGGGCCGCCAGCTCGGGGTTCACCACGCTGGTGGTCACGGCTGATGTGCCAGCGGCCAGCCGGCGGGAACGCCAGCGCAAGGCTCGAGTGCGGGTGCCGCCCGTGATCGGCCCGGCACTCGTGCTTCAGTCGGCATTGCGGCCCTTCTGGGCCCTCGAGATTCTTCGCCAGGGCATGCCCCGGTTCAGAGGGCTGGAGGCCTACATCGACGAAGCGACGATGAAGAACACCGCTGGGTTCGTGGGCGCCAACCTCGGAGGCACGCTGTCGTTTGAGTACCTCGCGGCCGTTCGAGAGCAGTGGGAAGGGCCGCTCGTGGTGAAGGGCGTTCTCGACCCTGAGGATGCTCAGCGTTGCGTCGACACCGGTGCTGACGCCGTGCAGGTTTCGAATCACGGCGGTCGGCAACTCGATGGATCTGTCGCAGCCATTCATGCCC
Source organism: uncultured Acidimicrobiales bacterium (assembly GCA_938009905.1). GTDB lineage: Bacteria > Actinomycetota > Acidimicrobiia > Acidimicrobiales > SZUA-35 > CALEWY01. The sequence goes on from CALLGK010000286.1 coordinate 1,141, forward strand.
TGCCGGCGGTGATCGACAAGATCGGTGACGACGTACCTGTGCTGTTCGACTCCGGTGTGCGTGATGGGCTCGACGTTGCCCGAGCGATCGCTTTGGGTGCCAGCTTCGTGTTTTGTGGCCGAGCGTTCATGTTTGGGCTGGCCGGCATTGGCGAGCAAGGGGCCAAGCACGCGTACGACATTTTGCACGAGGGGCTCGTCAACGTGATGGCCCAAACCGGCTGCGAGCGGCTCGATGAGCTGGCCGACCGTCTGACCGACAAGTAGACGGAGTTTCAATGACCGAACCACTTGGCGCTCGTCTTCGAGCGGCCATCGGTGTTGATGTGCCGATCGTGCAGTCGGGCATGGCTGGCGTTGCCGTTCCAGAGCTTGTGGCTGCGGTGTCGAACGCCGGTGGCTTGGGAGTGATGGCATCGCTCCGGCTCGAACCGGATGCCGTTCGGGCCGCCATTCGTCGCGTACGGGAGTCCACAGACAAGCCCTTTGGCGTCAACATCTGGCTTCACGATGACGTGCGAACGTCGCCAGACCCAGCCTCGATTCCTGACGACGTGGTGCGGGGCTCCCAAGCGGTACTCAACGAGTTTCGCCCTCAGTTCGATCTGCCGACCACGCTCGATTGCCCGGCAGCTGCCGTTGATCTCGTGGATGCAGCCCTCGACGTCATGATCGACGAGCGCATTCCGGTGTTCTCGGCTGGCGTCGGGATTCCGGAGTCCGAGCTTGTCGAGCGGTTCCATGCGGTGGGTACCAAGGTGATCTGCATGGTTGCCACCGTTGAAGACGGCCGAGCGGCTGTTGCTAACGGGGCCGACGGCGTGATCGCGCAAGGCAGCGAGTCTGGTGGGCATCGAAGTTATGGCTCCAAGCTGGCTGAGCAGCACCAAGCCGCTGGTGAGAGCTCGCTCGTGCTTGTGCCAGCCATGGTGGACGCCGTGGGGAGCGACGTGCCGGTGCTTGGCGCTGGTGGAATCGTCGATGCCCGAGGCCTAGCCGCGATGACAGCGTTGGGCGCCGACGGCGTGCTGATGGGCACGCGGTTCGTCGCCACGAAAGAGTCGGGCGCCGCGCAGATGTGGAAGGACCGCCTGACGTCTGGTGACCGAGCGACGACCCTGACTGATGGGTTCACGGGTCAATGGGCCCGAGTACTGTCGACCACGTTTACCGAGGCCTGGGAAGACAGTGGTGCTGAAGCGCTGCCTGGCCTGCTGCAATCAGCCGCGGGAAGTGACGTGTTTGGAGCCGCGAAGAAGGCTGGCGACGATCAGTTGCAACCGCTGTATGCAGGCGCCGCAGTGAGCCAGCTGTCTGACATTCCGTCTGCGTTTGATCTGGTTGGCGAAATGGCGGCCGAGGCCAAAGCGATTCTGGGCCAGGCTTAGCGAACGTCTACGACGAGACGCGCCAGCGAGTGGCTTCCTCATCACCGAAGAGCACCACCTCGTCGCCAGCGGTTGTGGTCAGGTGGGTGGCGAGGTCTTGATCGGTCTGCTCGGCGGTGAGGCGAAGCGTGTGTGTTGAGGGTTCAACGCCGTTTGCTGCCGCCCCGTTGGTCGACACGAATGCCGCCAGCTGGTCGAGCGCTCCTGCGTTCTGGAACACGTCAGCCACCACTTCGAGGCCGTAGGCCGCGTTGAACACGCCGGCTTTCGCCACGGGCCCGTACTTCGCCGTGGTTGGGTGCGGGGCCGAGTCGGTGCCAAGGAAGTAGCTGGGGTTACCGCTGGTTGCCGCGGCAACAAGCGCCTCACGGTCGGCCGCCGAGTTGATGACCGGCTTGCAGAACAGATCAGGCTTCATGCCGTGGGCCAGCAAGTCTGAGCGGTCGCGAGCCAGATGGTGAGGCGTGATGGTGGCGACAGTCTGCGGATGAGCGGCCACGAAGTCGATGCCAGCCGCGGTCGAAACATGCTCAACGGTGACTGCGAGTTCAGGCATCTTGGCGCACAGGGGAGCGAGCTGGCGGTCGAGGAAGTCGGCTTCGCGATCGAAGATGTCGACGTTGGGGTCGGTTGACTCAGCGTGAACGAGCAAGCGGGTTCCGGTCTCGACGAGGTTCTCGAAGAGGGGGATGAAATCGTCAAACGAAGTGCCGCCGGCCGCTGAGTTTGTGGTGGCGCCAGCCGGGTAGTACTTCACGGCGGCGACGATGCCATCCTCGATGCCGGCCTTCAGATCGTCGAGATCGATGTCGGCCGAGCAGTAAAGGGCCATAACGGGCCGAAAGTCGGGAGCGTCGTCTGGCGTGGCGGCCATGATGCGATCCCGGTAGGCCCTGGCCTGTGCCGTCGACACCACCGGTGGCATCAAATTCGGCATCACCATTGCGTAGCGGAAGCGGCGAGCCGTGTAGGCCACCACCGCCTCGAGCATCTCGCCATCGCGCAAATGCACGTGCCAATCGTCGGGAAACGGAATCTCGATCACGTTGCTGGTTGCCACAAGGCGTTATTCAAGCAGGTCGGCGAGCAATTCCGCGGCGGCAGCTGTCGGGGAGAGCTCGCGGCTTTCGACCCGCTTCAGCAGTTGCTCGCCAACCGGTGACTGGGCTCGAGCCCGGCCAATCGCTCCGAGCAGTTCGTCGATGCGGCCCAGCATCTCGAATCGATCCCGACTTTGGCGGCGAGCGTTAAGTTCGCCGGTCTCGGTCAACCACTCGCGGTGGTTCTCGACCTCGCTCCACAGATCGTCGATGCCAATGCCGTCAGTAGCCGTGGTCATCACGATTGGTGCTCGCCAGATGGGCTTCCCCGGTTCAGGGTGTGCTCCGAGGTCCAACATGAGTTCGAGGTCGCGGCGAGCATCAGCTGCACCCGGACGCTCGGCTTTGTTGACCACGAAGATGTCTGCCACTTCGAGCAGACCGGCCTTGTTGGCCTGCACTGCGTCGCCCCATCCGGGGGTGACGACAACGATGGTTGTGTCTGCGGTGCCAGCTATGTCGACTTCGACCTGCCCGACGCCGACGGTCTCGATGATCACCGGGTTGTAGTCGACAGAATCGAGCACCCGAATGGCCCCGGGAACCGCCAGGGCCAGACCACCGGATGAGCCCCTGGTGGCCATTGATCGAACGAAGGTGCCCTCGCGGTCGATCACTTCATCCATACGAATGCGGTCGCCCAGAATCGCTCCGCCAGTGATGGGTGAGCTTGGGTCGATGGCAACGACGCCAACCCCGCGATGGCTGTCGCCAGTGGCAACACCGGCAGCAGCGGCCAGGCGTCCCGTGATGGTTGACTTGCCTGCACCGGGGGCACCGGTGAGGCCGACGACGTGACAGCGACCCGCCTTGGGATGCGAAATTTCGGCAATCTCGTCGCCGGCTGCTCCGCCTCGCTCAACCAGCGTGAGCAGGCGACCAAGAGCGCGCCGCTCTCCGTCGACTGCTCGCTGAAAGACCTCGGCTGTTGGTACTCCTCGAAGACTCAACGCTGCTCGCTCAGGTCGTGACGCTGTTGCGAATGGCGCCGATGACATCCTCGGTCGAGGCGCCGGGGCCCAAGACGGCGGCGACACCCTTCTCGCTGAGTTCGATGGCGTCTTCTTCTGGAATGATGCCGCCGACGATCACGGGAATGTCGAGCCCGGCGTCCTTGACGGCATCGACCATGCGCGGAGCGAGCGTGAGGTGACCGGCGTTGTGCATCGACAGGCCGATGGCGTCCGCATCTTCCTGCTCTGCTGCGTTGATGATCGTGTCTGTGGTCTGGCGGAGTCCGAGGTAAATCACTTCGACGCCGGCATCGCGCAGCATGCGGGCGACCACCTTGAGGCCGCGATCGTGTCCGTCGAGTCCGAGCTTGGCCAGGATCACTCGAAGCGGTTCGTCGCCACCGGTTGTGCCGTCGCTCATACGATTGCTCGTTCGACGTAGGTTCCGAAGACCTTCTCCATAGCCATCACGACTTCTTCCTCGGTTGCCATCGTCTTCACTGCCGCAATCAGCGACGGCATCATGTTGACGGTCGGATCTTCGGCATCTGCGGTCACCTGCGCCAGCGCAGTTGCCACGGCCTCGTCGTCGCGGGCCTGCTTGACGGAAGCCAGTCGCTTGAGCTGGTACTCCTCGACTTCGGCCGAGATGCGGAGCAAATTCTTCTCACCCTCGTCACCTTCAGTGAAGTCATTGACCCCGACGATGATGCGGCGGCCCGAGTTGACGCCTCGCTCGAAGCGATAGGCGGCATCGGCGATTTCGCCGACGAAGTAGCCGTTTTCGATGCCTTCGTAGACACCTTCCAGGATCGAGCCGTTGCCGAGCGCATCAAGGTGTTCGAAGATCTCTTCGGCTCGACGCTCCATCTCGTCGGTCATCCACTCGACGTATGGCGATCCACCGAGCGGATCGATCACGTTTGCCGCACCCGTCTCATGAGCCACGATCTGCTGGGTGCGCAGCGCGATGCGGGCCGACTTCTCGGTTGGAAGCGCCATGGCTTCGTCGTAGGCGTCGGTGTGGAGGCTCTGGCTACCGCCGAGTGCACCGGCGAGGGCCTGAATGGCGACCCGAGCAATGTTGTTCTCTGGCTGTTGCGCAGTGAGCGACACACCAGCGGTTTGGGTGTGGAACCGGCACAGCATCGACTTGGTGTTCTTGGCGCCGTAGCGCTCCTTCATCCAGCGGGCCCAGATGCGGCGGGCGGCGCGGAACTTGCCAATCTCTTCGAAGAAGTCGATGTGACTGTTGAAGAAGAACGAGAGTCGGGGAGCGAAGTCGTCCACGTCGAGACCTGCCGCCACGGCCGCTTCGACGTAGGCGAAGCCGTTGGCCAGGGTGAAGGCAAGCTCTTGGGCTGCCGTCGAACCGGCTTCACGGATGTGGTAGCCAGAGATCGACACCGGATGCCACTTGGGCATCTCGGCCGACGTGTACTTCATGAGGTCGGTGATGAGCCGTACCGATGGCCGAGGGGGATAGATGTACTCCTTCTGGGCCTGGTACTCCTTGAAGATGTCGTTCTGAATGGTGCCGGCAAGCGCCGACCGCTCGACGCCGGAGTTCTCGGCGGTGGCGATGTACATCGCCATGATGATCGGAGCCGGTCCGTTGATGGTCATTGAGGTGGAGACGCCAGACAGGTCGATGTCGGCAAACAGATCGCCCATGTCGGCCAAGGTGTCAATGGCGACGCCTGCTCGACCAACTTCACCGAGCGCCCACTCGCTGTCGGAATCTCGGCCCATGAGCGTTGGCATGTCGAACGCTGTTGAGAGGCCGGTACCGCCGGCTCGCAGCAGCTCTTTGAAGCGGCCGTTGGTGTCTTCTGCTGTGCCGAAGCCGGCAAACATCCGCATGGTCCAAAGCCGTGAGCGGTACATCGACGGGTAGACGCCACGAGTGAACGGGTACTGGCCGGGATAGGGCCCCTCGCCGTAGAGGGGGTCGACGGGCACGCCAGACATGGTCTCGAAGTCGACATCTCGCTGCGGTGTCTTCTCGAAGGCTTCTTGCCATTCTTGGCGGGCTTCGTCTGAACCCTTGTCGTCTGAACCCTTGTCGTCTGACATGCGAGACCTCTCGATCGGCTTCCGGCATTACTTTGACGTCTAAGTAAATGTAGCATTGCGCTCATGGGGTTGGAATTCGATCCGATCGACGAGGCCAAGCGCAACTGGCAGCAGTCTGGTTGGCCGTCGTCTAACGCCATGACGGCGGCTACCTCCATTACCCGTGCGCACCAGATCATCCTGGGCCGAATCAACGATGCGCTCGCTCCGTTCGGGCTCAACTTTTCGAGGTTTGAAGCGTTGGCGTTGCTGCACTTCAGCCGGGCCGGTGCGTTGCCCCTGGGCAAGATGGGCGCCCGGCTCCAAGTGCACGCCGCCAGCGTCACCAACACGATCGATCGTCTTGAGCGCGAAGGCTTGGTCCAACGTGAGTCGCACCCAACAGATGGCCGCACGACCCTCGCTGCTATCACCGACGACGGTCGTCTGCTCGTTGAGGAAGCATCGGTTGCCCTTGGTGAGGTGAGCTTTGGTCTCGAGGGACTGTCAGACGTCGATCTCAAAGGGATCGACGACAGCCTGTGGTCGCTCCGCAAGCAAGCCGGCGACTTCTAGCTCTGGATCAGACCCGAACCCGAGACATCGCCTCTTTGTCCAGATTGAAGTGGTCGCCGTCAACGGCCAGCAACAACGGAACCTCATCTCCTGGACGAAGTTGCGCCATGAGATAGAGGGGGACCACAACGCGATCGGTCACGACTCGTTTGTCGGCAAGCTCGAACTCAAGCAGAAGCTGCGGCGCATCGTTGATCGACGTTCCCGTCGAGTTGATGCTCAGTAGCCGGCCCGTTGCAGGCTCGGTGCCCGCCGCAAGTGCTCGGCGTCGCTCCGGACCACCAGTCGCGGATCGGATCGCCCAGACCATGAAGCCAAGCGAGGCAAGGGGCACGGCAATGACGGCCACCCACTCACCGTCGATCCCAAGGGAGCCGCACGGTGGACGGTTGATCGTGCAGGTGCCGTCAGATCCCGAACCGAAGAACACGACGAAGGCGATGAGCGCGAGCGGCACGGCGAAGAGAGCGAGTGCCAACGGACCCGGTCCTGCACTTTTCTTCTTCGACGCTGAATCATCCATGACCAACGATCGGCGCGATTCGTTGCCGTCTTTATGTGCTGAGTGGTCCCGGGAACTGTCCGGCTCTAAATGGTTGGACTAAAACGGTGAGAACGACCACAGGGGAGATGTCATGTACGACCTCGTTGTGAAGCACGGACGCATCTACGACGGAACCGGGAGTGCACCGATCGATGGCGACCTCGCCGTGGTGGGCGACCGAGTCGTCGCCGTTGGCGCCATCGACGATGCTCTCATTGGTGACGAAACCACGATCGTCGACGCAACGGGACGGATCGTCACCCCGGGCTTCGTCGACATTCATACCCACTACGACGGGCAGGTCACGTGGGACCCCTACATCACGCCATCGACCCATCACGGGGTGACCACCATCGTCACCGGAAACTGCGGCGTTGGTTTTGCCCCATGCCGGCCCGATCAGCGTGACTGGCTCATCGGTTTGATGGAGGGCGTCGAAGACATTCCGGGCACCGCATTGCACGAGGGCATTAACTGGAACTGGGAGACGTTCCCCGAATACCTGGACGCTCTCGACCAGACCGACCTCGCCATCGACGTTGGTACGCAAGTGCCACACGGTGCGGTGCGAGCCTTCGTGATGGGAGAGCGCGGCCCGGCGCACGAACCAGCGACGCCGGGCGAGATCGACGAGATGGCCTCTATCGTGAAAGAGGCCATCGAAGCAGGAGCGCTTGGCTTTTCGACCTCTCGAACCGAGAAGCACAAAGACGTCGATGGCGTGCTCACCCCGTCGATCACAGCGCACGAAGACGAGCTGGTCGGCCTTGCCGGTGCGCTCGCTGAGGCTGGCACCGGTGTGGTGCAAGGCATCTCCGACTTCTACGACTTCGAGTCGGAGTTTCATCTGTTCCGTCGAATGGCTGAGGCATCAGGCCGACCCACGTCGATCACCGTCGAGCAGCAGGACGCTCGGCCTGACTGGTGGCGAGAACTGCTCGATGGCATCTCGCAGGCCCAGGCCGATGGACTCGACATGCGGGGTCAGGTGCCGCCGCGGGCTACCGGTGTGCTGCTCGGCCTGACGACGACGCTCAATCCGTTCAGCTTCCATCCGAGCTACAAGCCGATTCACCGTCTGCCCCTCGATGAGAAGGTGGCCGAGCTTCGCAAGCCGGAAGTGCGAGCGGCGCTGCTGTCTGAGACGTGCCAGCTTGAGGGCCTCGCAGGCGAGATCGTCACTAGCTTCCACAAGATGTTCCGACTCGGCGAGCCAGCCAACTACGAGCCGACGCCGGCAGAGTCATTTGCCGGAATCGCCGAATCAAAAGGCTGTCAGCCAGAAGAGATCGCCCTGGATGCTCTGCTCGAAAACGACGGCAAGGCGCTGATCTACCACCCGCTGTTCAACTACCTGCCCGGCAATCTCGACTACGTCGCCGAAATGATCGACCATCCGCACACGGTGATGGGCCTTGGCGATGGCGGCGCTCACTGTGGCGTGATCTCAGATGCCAGCTTCCCAACAACGCTGTTGCAGCACTGGGGCCGAGACCGCACCCGCGGCGAGACGATGCCGCTCGAGCTACTCGTATCGAAACAAACCCAGAAGACCGCTGAGCTGGTTGGTCTGCTCGACCGGGGCGTGTTGGCTCCCGGCTACAAGGCCGACATCAACGTGATCGATTTCGAGAACCTCGTGCCTCACGAACCGACGGTGGTCAACGACTTGCCAGCCGGTGGTCGTCGCCTTGTGCAGAAGGCGACGGGCTACGACGTCACGATCGTGTCTGGCCGCATTGCGTTCCGCGACGGCGAACCGACGGGCGAACTCAACGGCCAGCTGGTGCGGGGGACGCAGGCTGCGCCAGCTCCGGCGGGCTGACGTCTGGCTTCGCCACCAAGTCGCTCAACCGAGGTCGGAAAAACCTGTCGAGCAAGAAGCCGAGTGCCACGAGCGCGAGGGCCACAATGCCATCGAGCCACCAGTGGTGACCGGTGGCTGACACCACGAGAAACGTGACGGGCAGATGGGCGGCGAAGAGCCAGCGCCATGCACTGTTGCTCGCTGCCATCACGCCAAAGCCAATCACCGCAGCCCACGCAACGTGGATCGACGGCATGGCCGCGAACTGCTGCGAGACACCGGTGCCAACCGGACCGTAGACCTGGGAGTTGTAGATCTCGGAGAGGTCTTGGTAGCCGAGTTCAGTCAGAAACCGTGGCGGTGCGACCCGCCAGAAGCGGATCACGAGGCAGCCCGCTGTGGCGACAGCGAGCGCGTTGCGCCACTGCGAGTAGTGGTCGCGATGGCGAACGAACAGCCAAACGAGAAAGGCGATAATGCCTGGCGTGTGCATGCCGGCGTAGTAGAGCGCCGACAATCGTCCGAGCCAGTCGTATTGCAGCACCCACTGCTGCAGGCTCAGTTCTGTCGGGATTCGTAGCGCGTTCTGCAGGTCGACGATGTCACGGGCTCGTTCCATCGCCCCCTCGGTTTGGTAGAGGGGAAGCTTGCGAGCGGAGCGCCACAGTCCGTAGATGGCGGTCAGAACGATCAGCTCGTTGGTCGCTGGCAAAAGCGTCTCAGTCGCCTGGGTGGGGCGCCGCCGTCGGAGCACAATCGATGCCAACACGAGGGCAATCGTGGTGAGCCACGCCTGTTGCCAGGTCGGCCAGGCGATCGCGGCGAGGAGCATTGCGACCGATATTACCTAGCCGGCTTCGCTACCGAGATCCCCATCGCTACGGCAAGTCCAAGAGCAGCAACGACTAGGCCCACGACGTAGGTCATGGCGAACCGACTGGCGTCTGTGTTGTCACCGAGCAGCACGTTCATCGTCTGGATTCCAGCGAGAATGCCAACGAACATCACCTGCTGATTCATGCCATTGGCCACCCCGACGTCAGTCTCGTCGACTTGGTTGACGGCAAGGGCAGCGATAGATGGCTGCGAGAGACCAGCCGCCGCACCGGACAGTACGAGGCCAGCCACGATCAAGGCGATGCCGGTTCCTGAGGTGAATCCGGTGGCCAAGATGAACGCAACCATCGACGCCACCATGAGGATCCCGCCGAGCACGACAGGCACTTTGAGGCCAATCTTGCTCGGCAACATGCCGCCGATGGGCGACGCAATGCTGAACACCCCGGGGCGCGGAATCATCAAGAGGGCAATCGCTCCGACTGTCCAGCCGTAGCGCTTCTCGAGAAGCGCGGGAGTGATGATGAAGCCACCCATGTAGGCGAACTGGACAAATGCTCCTGAAAGCATTGGGAGCGAAAAGTTGCGCTGACGGAAGTAGTCGAGCTTGAGCATGGGGCTAGCCGTTCGCCGCTCAACCGAGATGAAGGCTGCGACGCCTGCGATGCAGGCGACAAGGGTCAGACCAGTCCATGCGTCAGTGAAAATGCCGACGCTGTTGTCGTCTCTCACCAGTGTGGTGATTCGGGTAATGGTGAGCAGGCCGGCCAAGACGCCGAACGCAAGCGTGCCAGCCCCAGCAAGATCGAGTTTGCGTCCTTCTTGGCGAGGGATCGGACGGAGCAATCTGATTCCGACGACGAACGCCAGAAAGTTCATGCCAGCGAAGATGAAGAAGATCGTTCGCCACCCAGCAAGGTCAATCAGCGGGCCGCCGACAACGAGCCCGATTGATGGAGCACCCGTCATCGCGAATTGGAACCAGCCGATCGCGGCCGCTCGTCGCTCGATGCCGTATGCGTGCATCATCAAGGCCATGCCGTTTGGGTTCACGCCCGCCGCAAACACGCCGAACAGCACTCGGAAGGCGATGAGCGACTGGGCATCCCAGGCCAACCCGCAAAGCAAGGTGGCGACGGCGCCTCCAGCGAGTCCGCCGAGAAAGATCTTTCGGTGGCCGTGGACGTCGCCAAGAGTTCCGGCCAGTGGAGTAAGAACGGCCATGGCCAGCATGAGGCCTGTAATGGCCCAGGTCATCGTGGCCCGCGAGGCTCCAAGATCTTCGCCGATGGTGCCGAGGGCAACCGTCACGAGCGTCATCAGCGAACCGAACGCGGTCACGGCCAGCATGACGACGCCGAGCAGCGTGCGCTGATAGCGACGGTCAGCCGCGTAGTCGACGGGAGGGGCGGCCGGCTTGGCCAGCGTGGCAACGGACTTCACAGTTGGGTCGCTTAGAAGTTCCCGGTGAGGTGCGCGGCGCCGGTGCCCAGGTCGACGTTGAGGTTTACGCCGTTGATGTAGCTGGCCGACGCCTCATCAGCGAGAAACAGCATGGGAGGAGCCATCTCGGCAGGGTCGGCCATACGTCCGGCGATGGCGACCGCGCGATCCAGGATGTCGTCGCCCACACCTTTGCGGAAGTCATCGACGAGGGCCGTGTTGGTGACACCAGGGCAGATGCTGTTCATACGCACGCCGGCCTGCACCGTCTCGAGGGCTCGCAGATGGGTGTAGTACTGGACGACTTCCTTCGAGAACGAGTACCCGTCGCCGACGACGTCTTTGTGGGTGCGGATCCACGCGAGCCCTTCATCGAATGAGTCGAGAGACACGAGCTCTGCGATGGCATCGCTGCGCTGCGGCCAGTTTCGACCTGCCGTTGATGCCACGTGGACGATTGATGAACCGGTGGGCATGCGGGGGAGCAGCGACTCGGTGAGGTGACGAAGGCCAAGCCAGTTGACGGCCATCACCGCTTCTGCGTCGAATCGACCGCCGTTTGGAACCCCTGCGCAGTTGATGAGGGCGTCGACTCGCTGAGGCAGCTGGGCGACGGCGGCGTCGATCGCATCGTGCTGGCCGAGATCACAGGTCAAGGAGCGAGCTTGGGCGTTGCTGACGGGGGCGACGTCAAGCGTGGTGACCGACGCGCCGTGGTCGATCAGCAAACCAAGCGCGGCGGCTCCCATGCCGGTAGCGGCACCGGTGAGGACAACGTTTCGCCCATCGAAGTTCAGAAGATCCCTAGCCACAGCGCCTACTCATACTCGGCCGACAGTCTGTCACTACGCTCGTCTTGTGCGTACATCTGATCCAGCTGATCTTTCTGCCGTTGAAGCGAAGCAGTCGTTGGCTGACCGGGCGCTGTCGTCTGTTGAGCTTGTCGAGGCCTGTCGAGCCCGCACAGATCTGGTTGATCCGGCGGTGAACGCCATGGTGATCCGGTGCGACGATCGGGCACTCGCTGAGGCACAGGCGGCCGATGAGGCTTCGGTTGCTGGTCATTCGCTTGGTCTGCTGCACGGCTTGCCTGTCGCCATCAAAGATCTACAGGCAACCGAAGGGGTCAGAACGACGTTGGGCAGCCCTGATCTCGCAGATCACGTGCCAGCCGTTGACGCAGGGATCGTCGCCCGCATCAGGGCAGCTGGTGGGATCGTGGTCGGGAAGACCAACATCCCCGAGTACTCGATTGGCGCGAACACCCGAAACCCATTGTTTGGGGCAACCGGCAACCCGTTCGATCCAGAACTGACGTGTGGCGGATCATCTGGCGGCTCAGGCGTCGCGGTTGCCACCGGCATGGTGCCGCTTGCTACTGGGTCCGACCACGGCGGCAGTATTCGGATTCCCGCTTGCTACTGCGGTGTGGTTGGCCATCGAGCGACGCCGGGCATCGTGCCAAACGAGCAGCGCACGATGACGCAGAACTTCTATTCGGTGCAGGGCCCAATGGCTCGGACCGTGGCCGACACAGCGTTGCTGCTCTCCGTGGTCGCCAGCCGTGATCTCGTGCCGACCCAGCGACCACGCGACGCAATGACCTTCCCGTTCGATGCGGCAACGTTGGCCGACCTCATGGAGGTTGACCTCAGCTCGCTGCGCATCGGGGTATCTGCCGACCTCGGCGGCGTGCTTGTCTCCGAAGCGGTGCAGACGGTGTTTGCTGAACGCATGGAGCGCTTGGCTGGGCTTGGGCTTGACCTCGTGGAGGTGCCCGTTGATCTTCGGCGGGCACCCGATGTGGATTGGCGGCTGCGGTCCGACATCTTTGTGACGCAGTGGAGCGATCAAGCCGACGGGTGGACCGACGAGTTCAACCCCAACATCCGCCAGTCGTATGAAGCTGCGCTGGCGATGCCGATGCACGAGATTGCCGCGGCTCGCCGGACGCAGACCGAGCTGCTGCAAGATTTCGCCGCACACTTTGATCGTGCCGAGTCTGGCGGACACGGCGTCGACATCATTCTCTGCCCAGGGGTGAGCGTGCCGCCTTTTCCCTGGATGCATCGCAACCCGATCGAGATCGATGGTCATGCGGTCGAGAACTACATGGCGTGGTTGGCGCTCACGGCGTCGCTCACCGTCGTTGGCCATCCGGTGACGGCGTTGCCGTGCGGTGTTGACGCGAGCGGCTTGCCGTTCGGATTGCAGGTGGTTGGCCCGATGTACTCCGACCGTCGCTTGTTGAGCATTGCCTCTGCACTGGAGGCGCTGTTTGCGACCGAGCCCATGATGTCCCGACCCGTTCCTTCGCTGGAGCAGCTATCCGCGTCGTGATGTCGGACCTCGACGTCGCGTGGCAGATGGCTGACGCGGCCGACGCCGAAACGATGGCCCGATGGCGGTCAAGCGGCGTTGCGTCGACAAACAAAGCCGACGGCACGCCCGTGACCGAGGCCGACATCGCCTCGGACCGGGCGATGCGGGCCGTGACCGTCGAGGCGTTCCCCGACGATGCGTTCTTGGGCGAAGAGATCGGAGCGTTCGACGGCTCGAGCGGACGACGCTGGATCGTGGACGGCATCGATGGCACCAGGTTCTTCGCCGATGGTGCGTCAACCTGGGGCACGCTCGTTGCGCTGGAGTCGGACGGAGAGATCGTGCTCGGATTGGCAACGAGCCCAGCGCAGAATCGTCGCTGGTGGGCCATGAAGGGGGCAGGCGCGTTCACCGGCTCGGGCGAGAGCCGCGTCGGAGCCCGCCAGATCCATGTCTCTTCGGAACATGAACCTGTTCCTGAGCGAACGGCAACACTGCCGTCATTCGATCGGTTCGACGAACGCAGCCAAGCCGCCGTCCGCGACATCCTCGGCGGAGAGCCCGCAGATATTGCATGGAGCCACCAGCTACGAGTGGCCGAAGGCGACATCGACCTGTGCGTCTGGCTGGGCGGGGACATCTGGGATCACGCCGCGCCGTCCCTCATCGTCGAGGAGGCGGGTGGACGATTCTCCGATCTAGCGGGAGGCAAGCGCCTCGACACGCGCACCGCGATCTACTCCAACGGCGGACAGCACGATGAACTGCTCGCGGCGCTTCACCGCACCTCGTGACGGCGCTGGGCGTAACGTTTTGTACCTGACCCCTAGGAGGGGCGGGTGAGGATGCGGCGGGTGCTTTGGATGTCGACGGGGTCGAGGTAGCAGCCGATAAGGAACCTGCGCCCGGCCGCGCCAAGGTCGAAGGCGGTGCGGCCGTGCAGCACGCGGTGGTTGTCGAAGGCCAGCATCTGGCCTGGCTCCAGTCGAATCTGCACCTCGAACGAGGGGTCGTCGACCAGCGCATTCCAGAGGGCCAGCGCCCGATAGAACGCCGCAGTCTGTTCTGGCTGCACAAACGGCACGCCGACGAGGTCGGGGGCCCGGCGAATCTGGTGGTATCGACCATCTGGCCGCAGCCCGATGATCGGTGCTCGGCCGTGATGCTCGACGTGGTCCCGTACGTATGGATAGGTCAGCTCAATAGACGTGAGCAGGTGCCAAGCCGTCGGGTCGGCATCACGAATCGTCTCGGCCACTGCGTAACCATCAACGAGCGTCGACGCACCACCGGCAACATCGGCCTGCACGCTCAGCAGCAGCTGGCAGCCAGGAGCAAGATCGCGATACGGAAGGTCGGTGTGCACCTTCAGCGCGTGCTCGCTCTCGACTTCGGTGACCGGGTCAACCGTGGCTTCGATGCTCCAGATGTCTTCATAGTTGGTCGGTTGGATAGGGCCGAGGCGGTCAGCGACTGCTCGTAGCGAGGCAGCTGGATCGCTGTCGACCGGTGTGCCCGTCACCAGTGCGAGTCCCCGCAGGGACAGCGCATCGATCCAGTGAGCGAGGGCTGCGTCGTCGTGCACCAGATTGCTCCACGACACTGCGGTGATGCCTCGTTCCGAACCGGCCCGCCACAACATTGCTGGACCGGCGGGTGCGGCACTGAGGTCGATCGACATGTCGTGCCCAATGAGCCAGCCGAGTTCGTGTTGCGTGGTGTGTCCATCGCTGAACTCGAACCGCACACGCTCATCGTCGACCAGCTCGGTTGACGTCACCTCGATGTCGGTGTCGATACTGGTGCTGTCAAGCAGGCGTTCGTTGGTTGCGGGTCGGCGGCACGCGTCGCACGTGCACGCATCGCGCAGAACCAGCGGGTGGAATCGGTGCACATGACCGCCGATCTGTAGATGGACGAGTCCGTCTACAATCGAGATCATCGCTGCAGTTGAGCCGTGAGATGGCGCTGAAGCGGTTCGCCGACAGCTGCCATGTCGACGTGGTAACTCATCACGTCAGCATCGACCGTGATCGATCGGGTCACGTGTTCAACGGGCCGAGCAGTCGCGGTGAGCTGCACCGAGGTGCTCACGAAGGCGAGTGAGCCTCCGCCATCGGCTGGATGAAACACGCCCTCGTGCAGTTCGACGATGCCGGTCGGTTGGGCGATGACCAGTTCGACCCGGTCGCTTCCAACGGGGCGTAGATAGCCGGTTTCGGCATGTAGCGGCAGGTCAGTCTCGGCGTGACGTGTCTTCTGGCTGTAGGCCAAGAACGGCTTGCCAACGTGGCCAATCGTGACTTCTTCGAGGTAGTCGAAGCTCTCGATGGTCGGATAGATGCCCGACCCTTTGCCTCGCCAAACGCCGAGCAGGCAGGCGAGATGGGCAACGTCAGGATGGAGTGCTGGACCAGTCATTGATGGTCATGATCGCGCAGATAGTGGGCGGCGAGAGCGTCTCCGCCAAAGTCGTTGTGGAGGTCTCGCCACACGGTATGCACGTGGTTCGCGTCGTTCTGCACGTTGTCGTACTCGATCAGAACTCGCTCGTTCTGCAGCCGGTAGTAGTGGGGTGCGCCAACCTCGGTCGGCCCGGCCCACGCAAGGTGCAAACTGCTGAACCCAACACCGCTCACGAGCGACTGCTGTTGCTCTGCAAGCTGATCGGGAAGCCGTTCGACGTAGACGTTGAGCAGCGCCTTCAGGCCATCTTGTTGGCTGGCTGTGAGGTTGGCGGCACGCAGCCCGACGGGGGATGGTGAGAAGACCATCGATTCTTGGAGCGAAGCATTCCAGCCGAGTTGGGCCTCTAACCGAGTCTGGAACTCATCGAGGAAGGCCTGCATCGCATCGTTGTACGGGCCGCGCATCGTCTGGGCCAGTGTTGGGCTCTGTGCGCCGTCGGAGACTCTGGCCAAGTTGCCACTCAGAATGTCGGGCGGGGCAATGGTCGACACGATGGCATCGCCCTGTTGCTGATCATCAAGGCTGACCACTAGCGATCGAGCCAGATCCTCCGCTCCTTCGAGTGGACGCAACGAGTGCGGGCCAAGCAGGGGAGCAGACGCCGGGTTCGCCCCGAGGAAAAGCGGCGAGACGCTCGCCACCTCTCCGCCAACGAGCGACACATTGATCGACACGTGGTGACCGCCAAACTGCCAGGCCCACGCGTCACCGTCTGGATCGCCAAAGATCGAGACGAAGTACTGCAGCGGATCTCTTCCACGCTCCCGATCAAACGAGACCCGCCACTGCTCGCGTCGATCGAGCACGTTCTCGAGCCCCATGATCACTGATGCGGTGTTATACCCCGCCTCCGAAAGGGCGCACGCCAAGAGCCGATGGGCCAGTTGCTGTTGGCGTACCGACATCTCGAGGAGTGGGAGACCTCCGTGGTCGACGGGGGTGTAGAACCAGGTCTCTCGCTCGCTATCGCCGAGGTCGAACTGCAGCTTGGTCCGTTGCCCATCGTCAAGGCCATCGATGAGTGCGTGGGCCGCAGCGGCCATCTCGGTCGCGATTGTGTTGGTCACGGCATCATCCTGTCAGTCTCCCGGGGCATGGAGGCCAAAGATGAACTCGGGATCACCCGGAGTCCACGTGTTGTCGATCTGGCTTCGGCGTCCGATTCGTCGTGTCCGCTCAAGAAGTTGACGGCCGAGCGCCAGTTGCTCTGGCTCCCACGCGGCCAGGGCCTCGGGAACGCCTTCGCTCGCTCGAAGATGTCGGGCGAGGGCCCAGCCATCTTCGGCAGCCTTCGCCGTGCCAGCTGCGGCGTGTGGTCGCACCGCAAACGCCGCGTCGCCGAGCAAGCAGGCATTGCCGAAGACCATCTTGTCGACCTCGATGTCGTACACAACCTGAACAAACAGATCCTCGGTGTGTTCGACCACGTTGGCGATGACGGGTGGCAAACGAGCTGCGGCATGAGCTCGCACTTCGGCATCGTGATGAGGAGCAACGGAACCAGGCGGTAGCGACAGATCGCGCCGATGTCCGTCGACGTCAGTCATGAGATCTTCGAATTCCGCACCCTCGAGATAGTTGCGGTACCACACGAAGTTGATCAGCCGATCTCCGGGTTCGACCGAGCCGTCTATGCCGGGAATCGGATACACGAGAATGTGGCTGTTGGCGTAGACGTAGTAGGTGATGGCGTCGGTCAGTTGGCCTGCTATCTCAGATGGCAGATCGGCCTCGGGCACCATGCCCCGCCACGCCACGTAGCCGGCGTATCCCTGTGACGCATCGGGCTGGAACTGGCCCCGCAACGTCGACCCGACACCGTCGGCACACACCACCAGATCGGCCTCGATGCGAGTGCCGTCGGCGCACACGGCAATAGCGAACTCGTCACGCTGCTCGATCGACACAATCTCGTGACCGAGGTGGTAGCGGTCGAGATCCCAATGTTCGAGCAGCTGTCGGTACACCGCGTTCCACGAACTGAAGAGGTAGCGGTGCTCGAGCGCGTGCGCGACCTTGCCGTGCCGATCAAGATGTCGGATCCAGTCCGTCGAGATGCTGACCTCGTCGAGCGGCAGCTCGGTCCGCTCGACGAGATAGCGGTAGGTCGCCTCGAGAAAGCCGATGCCGGCTCCGCGCTGCTCCAACTCGCGAGAAGACCTTTCATAGACGCGCACGTCGTGGCCGTCGTCTCGCAGCAGACACGCTGCGGTGAGGCCACCGAGGCTGCCTCCAACGACGGCAATGCGCGCTGCGTCCACCTGTTATCGGATCCGTTGAGGCCTGATCAGCCTGGCTGGCCGAAGGTGGCGATCTTGTCGACCGTGCACTCGAACAGCACTCGGCGTTCTTCGATCGACGGATCACGAAGGCCGTAGGTGTCGCCGTCGCCGATGTACTTCACCCAGATGCGATTGAGCTGCTCGGTCACCCATGCACCCTCGTTGGGATCATCTTCGGAGATCTCACGATCGACGGTGACCTTGATGCTCATCCAGTGATACATGTTCTCTGGGTTCATGATGAGGATCGAGACCTGCGGATTCTCACGAATCCAGTCGGTCTTCTTTCGGTGCTCGGCAACGTTGATCAGAACCTTGTCGCCTTCATAGTCGAACCACATCGGCGTGAGGTTTGGACGACCATCCCTGCCCATCACCGCCATCACACAAGCCAATGGTTTGTCCATGAGCTGCTTGTAGGTGTCGTCGAGTTCGCTGATTGAGGTGATGTTGTCTTTGCTGCCAACGCTGAACTGGTTGGGCTGCAATCCCTCAGATACGTCGAGGAAACGAGAAACAGAAACGGACATGTGGACGGCGCTCCTTCGTGGATGAACTCTGTGTCGTAGATCTAGCACCTTTCGCCGGTCCGAGCAGATCTCACCCTCGTGTGGCTGCAATCAGTCGCGCGTAGTCGGCCGGATCGATTCGGGCATCGATGAGGCGCGGACGGTCCCATCTGCCAGCAAGCTCGTCAGCCAGTTCGGCCGCCGACTCGACAACGATTCCAGCCATGCCGCTAGCGCTGGCCAGTGCCCCAAAGTCTGTCGGTCCGTAGCCAACAACCTCCGAGCCGCCGTGCTGCTCCTGTTGCTTGATCTTGATCAAGCTGAGCGTTGCGTCGTTGAACACCAGAAGCGTGATCGGCAGATCAAGACGAACCACCGTCTCGATCTCGGCCAGCGTCATGCCAAGGCCACCGTCGCCAGTGAGCGCTAGCACCGGTGTATCGGGCCGGGCGACGGCGGCGCCGATTGCGGCTGGCAGGGCGAATCCCATGGTGGCCAAGCCGTTGGAGATCAACAGATCAAACGATTGGGTGACGGGCCACAGCGGCATGACGGCCAGAAAGTGGGCGCCCGCATCAACCGTCGTGATGACGCCAGGTGGCAGCGCCGTGGCGGCCGTCGCAACCAGTTCAGTCGGACCAAACGCGCCTGAAGACTCTCCCGAGATCGCCGTCTGCGCAGCGGAACGGAACTGGCGTCCTGCGTCGGCCTGCCACATCGTCTGGTCGACAACTCCGGGAGGAAGAATCTCGCCCGCAATGGCGGCGAGATCATCATGAATCTCCGCATCGGGTTGCGGAAAGTACGGCGACAGATCATCAGCGGTTGATTGGTCGCCGGGCATTGTCGAAACCGAGATGATCGGCACATCTCGATTCCACGGAGCCGGAATGGGCTCAACGGTGTCGAGGCCAATGGCGATGATCAGATCGGCGGCGTCGAGCACCGGTGCCTCCAGCGCTCCATTCGTAAACAACCCGGCGCAGACCGCCGATTCTGTGGGAACAACCCCGATGGCCTGATACGTCGTGAGCACAGGAATGCCCGCGGCAACCAGTGCCGACGACAGAGCGGCACCTCCCAGCGCCGCAGCCTCCATGCCAACGATCACCACAGGGTGCTGTGCGTCTGCAATCAATGACCGAGCGGTCGACCGGTCATCTCTCGTCTCGGAGTGGTCGACAGGTTGCAAACCGCCACCGTCCGTTGATGCCGCAGCGTCATCGTCGACGTGAACGGCGCCAAAGGGCCACGTCGTTGGTGCCTTCGCGAGTTCGCCCAACAGCTCTGCTGAAGCATCTGCGCCAACCCGACACGTGTGTTTGGTGATCGGTGAGAACAAGGCGCGTTGATCGATGCGCTGGTGAGCCACACGGTGTCGGGCAGCATCAGCCACTGTGTCGGTGATGACCACGAGCGGATACCGGTCGAGCGTGGCTTGTGCCGCGCCGTTGGCCACCGAGGTGGCGCCCGGTCCACGCGTGACAACGACCGGCGTCGGAGCCCGCGTGAGCAAGCCGTGCGTTGATGCCATGATCGCTGCCGCGTTCTCACCGTGAGCGAGAACAAACCTCAGACCACGATCGAGCGCGGCGCCAACGACATCGAGATTTGCGCCTCCGCCCGGCAAGCCAAACATGGCTGTGGCGCCCGCATCGGCCAGAGCGGCGATGAGGCGAGCAGAATGCGTCGACTCAGTCGGCGAGACCACAGACGGTGTCCCACACCGCAGGATTGACCGGCACCGGATCGATGTGACGCAGCGAGCGACCGGGTAGGCGAGCCCCTTCCTGGGCCTCAACGGCTGCAACCATGGCGGCAATCTTCTCGGTAAACACGGGTCCGCTGAAGCTGTTGGGGTCGATCAGCACGTAGAACTGACCGAGATCATGCGGTGCGCCCTCAGGTGTCTTGAGCGGCGGCACGTCGGTGCTCAGATTGGTGCCCGTGAGTGCCGCAGCTAGAACTTCGACCATGAGGCCGATGCCGTAGCCCTTGTAGCCGCCCATCGACTGAAGTGAGCCTTCGAGCGCAGCTTTGGCGTTGGTGGTTGGTTCACCAGACGAGTCGACGGCCCAACCAAGTGGAATCGGTTCGTCGTTCTTGGCGGCAACAAGCACGGTGCCAAGCGCAACTGCGCTCGTGGCGAAATCGAACTGGAAGGCAATACCACCGTCGCCGTCTGGCACCGACATGGCAATCGGATTGGTACCGAGCAGCGCTGTGTCGCCGCCGGGCGGGGCCACCCTCGGTGTGGCGTTCGTATAGCCAATGGCGACTACGTCTTGACGAGCCAGCTGCTCGGTGAAATAACCGAGCGACGTGCAGGTATGGCTGTGTTCGATGCTCAGGGCGGCAATGCCGAGTTCCTTCGCAGCGGTTACTGCTTGGTCGATACCGGCCTCGAACGCCGGTTGAGCAAACCCAAACTTGGCATCGACCCGAACCGCAGCCGGTCGATCATGGTTGACCACGGGGTCGACGGTGCCGTCGACCCGGCCCGTGGCGAGTTGCGTGCAGTAGCTCTCGACGTAGGCCAGGCCACAGATGGTGTTGCCGCGCTCTTCCGATTCGGTCGTGGCCTTGGCAACAGACGCAGCGATGCGTGGCGAGGCACCATGCTTGAGCAAGGCCGTTTCGACCGTGGATCGAATGTCGCTCAGTGCTGCCGTTGGGGCATCGGTCATCAGGGTGTGCCGCTTTCTAGAGGGTGGCGTGTGGGAGGTTCTCGCGGAGGCCAACGGGCGTCACACGAACAAACTCAGCGTTCTCCCAGAACTCGGGGATGGTGCGAGCATCGCTGTAGCTCATGCCGCTCTTGAGACCAGCCATGAGCTTGCCGACGAGTCGACCAACCTCGCCCTTGTAGGGAACGCTGCCCTCGACACCCTCGGGGGCTCGCTGCTCGAAGTACTCGTCGTCGATTTCTTCACCGGCACGCTCAGCTCGAGCTTCAATCGCCTCAAAGCTGGCCATGCCCCGCACTCGCTTCACCAAGCCGTTGGCCGATGACTCCACTTCGCCAGGGCTTTCTTTCGTGCCGGCGAACATCGAACCGATCATGACGGTGTCTGCTCCAGCTGCGATGGCCTTGGCGATGTCGCCAGACGTCTTGATGCCGCCGTCTGCGATGACCGGCACATCGACGCCGTGCACGTCGGCGATGGCGGTGAGCTGCGGCACGCCAACACCGGCGACGATGCGAGTGGTGCACACACCGCCCGGTCCAACGCCAACCTTGATGGCGTCAGCCCCAGCGGCCACGAGGTCTTCGGCTCCCTGGCGAGTGGCCACGTTGCCAGCAATCAGCTGCGCCTCTGGCACGGCATCTTTCAGCGCTTTGCATGCGGTGATGGCGTGTTCGGCGTGTCCGTGAGCAATGTCAAGCACGAGGGCATCACAGCCAGCGGCGATGAGGGCCTTGGCTCGGTCGAGACCGTCGTGGTCTGTACCAATGGCGGCTCCGACGACAAAGTCTGCCGATTCGTTCTTGACCTTCTCGATCATTGCGGCCTGGGCCTCGACCGGCAGGAATCGGTGGATGATGCCCACTCCGCCCAGCCGAGCCATGGCGAGTGCCATCTCGTCTTCGCAAACCGTGTCCATGTTTGCGGCCAACACGGGAAGGCCAATGTCGATGTCTTTGGTTAGGCGAGTCTTGAGCGACACGTCTTGTCGACTGCGGATCGAAGAACGTCTTGGGACGAGGAGAACATCGTCAAACGTTAGGCCGGTACGGACACGATCTAGTGCGCTCACGGCGAGCACTCTACCCATACGTCGCAGCCCAACTGAATGTTCAACTCACATCGCGGGCATCGCCAGACATACAGTGCCATCCATGGCATTTGACGGAGAGTACGAAGCAAGCACGTGGGACTGGGTTGCCGAACAGGTCGAGCGATACGAGGCATCCAACGGGGCCGAGGCGAACACGCTTCGAGATACGGGGATCCCGATCATCATCATCACCACGGTCGGTCACAAGAGCGGCAAGGTCCGCAAGGTCCCGCTCATGCGAGTCGAACACGAAGGTGAGTACGCGATTATCGCATCCAAGGGAGGCGCGCCGTCCCATCCCGGCTGGTACTACAACCTGATGGCTGATCAGAACATCCTGTTGCAAGACGGACCGGCCCCATTCGAAACAGAGGTTCGTCTCGTTGATGGTGACGAGCGGGCCGCCTGGTGGGAACGAGCGGTTGCCGTCTTCCCGAACTATGCCGACTACCACGTCAAGGCGACAGAAGCCGACCGTGAGATCCCGGTGTTCATCTCAAAGGCGGTCTAGGTCATGACGCATCCTCCGGACCTCGTCATCGAGGCAACCACGGCAGCGGCCGACTTGTTGGCCTTGCCCGAGGTCGGGCAGCGGTGGGACGAGCCCTCGGCCCTCGAAGGCATGACCGTTGGTGCGCTTTCCGCGCACTTGGTGCGGGCGGCCGGGGCCGTCATTGCCTACCTCGATCGAACCGATCCAGCAGCGCAGCCGGAAACCCCAGACGATCTGTTGACACCCATTACGTACTTCCACGCCGCGATCGACTCACCCATTCACGAGCAGATCAAGGATGTTTCGGCCAACGAGTCAGAGATCGGTCCTGAGGCCATGGCCGCGAAGTGCCGTGACCTCGTCGCAACGATGCAGGAGCGCTTTGCCGCCGAACCGGCCGATCGACTGGTCGGGGCGCTCGGTGGACGCCTGCTCACCCTCGACGATTTCTGCCGAACCAGATTGATCGAAGTGCTGATGCACGTCGATGACTTGGCAGCCAGCATCGACGTGCCGACGCCCGAGACTGATCCGGAGGGTCGCGCCATCGTGATCGACATCGTGATGGGCATCGCCCGCCATCTGAAGGGTGACTGGGCCGTCATTCACGCCCTGGCTCGCGCGGAACGTTCAGACGCCGACGGGGTGTTCCCAGTTTTCTAACTCGTTGCCTCGTTGGCCCCTGGGCCTTCCGCCGAATATCGCATGTACCAGTCACAAAACTGCGTGCAGAACTGTTCGTCAGGAGCAAACGGCCCCGGCTGGTAGTACGACGACTTGGCGCCATTGGTCATCGCCTCGCACAGGTCGACGTCTTCTGCGTTCGTGACCCGCCAGACATCGATGAGGTGTTCAAGCTCGTAGTCGACTCCCTCCACCGCATCCTCTCGAACGATCCAGCTCGAGTAGAGGGTGCAGTGGTCCGCGTCAATCGGCAGAACCCAGTTCGTCGCGATGTGGTCGGAGGTGAAGTGGACCCAGGCGTTCGGATTGAACCAGATCGACAGCGTGCTTGCGTCGTAGTCCTCCCAACCACCGATGAGCTTCCGTGATGCCGGCGCACCATCAAAGGTGATCGACTTCCACCCATCGGACAGCGGATATCGAGCGACACGCACTGAGTCACTCTTGGTGAAGGCATGCTCTTCCCATCGGCGCCCGAGCTGCTCCCAGCGTTCGATTCCAGCGGCCATCATGACGTCGTACGAGGCTGAGGTTGCGCCGTTGAAGCTCGACGGATCAAACAACTCAAGGAGTCCTCGATGGTTCTGCCGGCAGTGGCAGCACTCGCGATTATTGATCATCACCATGAGCCAACTCGCCGGCACAACCTCCCGCTGGTGGTGCGCAAGCTTGTAGCCGCCGCGCTCGAGAGCAAATGGTCCCGTATATGGGGCCAGGACCGTCGACATCTCCTCGACCTCGACTTGGCTCGGTTCATCGCCCAAGCAGGCAAACAACATGCCCTCCACCTCGTGCAGGGCTACCTCGGTAAGGCGCGACCGGCGAGCAACGTCAGTTTCCATGAATCCCTGTCCCATCATGGAGGCAGCGCGCAGCGCCCCAGAGTCGATGTGATAGGTCCACTGATGATTGGGACACACGAGGTTGGGGCCGCAGCTACCTGTCGCTTCCTTCAGGATCCTGGCGCTTTGGTGAGCACACCGATTAACGAAGCAACGGATCACACCGTCTGCGCCGTGGAGCAACGTGAACTCGTCGCCCAAAACGTCGAACGTGAAATAGTCGCGAGGCGTAGGGACGTCGCCACGTGTTCCGACGAAGAACCACTTCTTTGACAACAGGCGGAATGCTCGTTCGACGTCAAAAACAACCTCGGCTGGAAGGCCGAAACCGGATGTGTATTTCACGGAGCGATGTTACGCCAGTGGATGTCGGAATGACGGCTAGCGACGCTCTCGGAGCAAGACTTCTTGAGCGATTGACGCCACGTGGGTGCCGTCTGAGGCAAACAGGTTGCCGACCGTCATACCTCTGGCCCCACGGAGCCCGTGGCAGGCCCAGTCGTAGAGATGCCAGTCGTCGGCCTTCACGGGCCGGTGAAACCACATGGCGTGGTCGAGGCTGGCGCCCATGAACTTCTCGCCGTACTCCTCGGGTGTCACCTGGATGGGGTGAATGCTCCGGGCCGCATTGAATTGCACCGCGTCGGAGGTAAATGCCAGGCCGCAGACGTGCAGGCGAGGATCGTCCGGAAGCTCATCAACGATGCGAACCCAACCCATGGACTGTCCGGCACCCGGATAGCTGACGAGCGGCCGCCGTTCCATGATCCACGGCCAGTCATCGGGGCGAGGTCGGACATCTTCTGGGTCTGGTGCTAGCGGCATCCGAGCCGTCTGGACTTCTGCGTCTTCCTCGAACTTCTGGAACGAGCACGACAGGTGCAAGATGGCACCGCCCGATTGGCGGGCGACGACGGCGCGGGTGCAGAAGCTGCGGCCGTCTCGCAGCCGATCAACCTCAAAGCGAACTGGTTCTTCGATCGACCCACCACGGATGAAGTACGCGTGGAGTGAGTGAGGATGCTTGTCGGTATCGACGGTCTTCAGGGCGGCCCACAATGCTTGGGCCACCACCTGACCTCCGAAGATCCGACCCCACGAATAGTTCGCGCTCGAGCCAACCCAGGTGTCTGGGCCGTGCGCTTCGAGCTTCATGAGTTCGTTGAAATCGGTTGGGTGGGTCATGGGCGATGATGACTCTGGCTCAGCCAAAGCCGTTGATGATCTCGTTCAGCGTGCTGCTTGGTCGCATTGCGGCAACAGCCAGATCGTCGGTCGGCAGGTAGTAGCCGCCAATATCCATGGCTTGGCCCTGTACCTCATTGAGTTCGTCGACGATTGCGGCTTCGTTCGCCGAGAGTGATTCGGCCAGGGGAGCGAACTGGGCAGCGAGGTCGGCGTCTACCGTTTGGGCGGCAAGCGCTTCTGCCCAGTACAGGGCGAGGTAGAAGTGGCTGCCTCGGTTGTCGAGTTCGTTCACCTTGCGGGACGGCGACTTGCCCGTGTCGAGCAGCTTGCCGGTTGCGGCATCGAGTGCGTCAGCGAGGATCTGTGCCGACGAATTGTCTGCAGCCCCTGCGAGGTGTTCAAGCGAGACTGCAAGAGCGAGAAACTCTCCGAGGGAGTCCCAGCGAAGGTGATTCTCCTTCTCGAACTGTTGCACGTGCTTCGGTGCCGAGCCACCGGCTCCGGTCTCGAAGAGGCCACCGCCGTTCATGAGCGGAACGATCGAGAGCATCTTGGCGCTGGTGCCAAGCTCGAGGATTGGGAAGAGGTCGGTGAGGTAATCGCGGAGCACATTGCCGGTGACCGAGATGGTATCTTCACCCGCTGCGGCCCGAGCGAGTGTGAACTTGGTGGCTTCTGCCACGTTCATGATCTCAATCTGGAGGCCATCGGTGTCGTGATCGCCGAGGTACTGATTGACCTTGTCGATGATCTGCGCATCGTGGGCTCGGGTTTCGTCAAGCCAGAAGACAGCGGGCCAGCCGGTGGCTCGGGCCCGAGTGACGGCCAACTTGACCCAGTCTTGGACGGGCAGATCCTTGACGGTGCACATCCGCCAGATGTCGCCCTGCTGGACGGCGTGCTCCATCAGCGTGGTGCCAGCTCCATCGACGACACGCATCGCGCCGGCAGAGGCGACTTCGAACGTCTTGTCGTGCGAGCCGTACTCTTCGGCCTTCTGGGCCATGAGACCAACGTTTGGCACGGTGCCCATCGTGGTGGGGTCAAACGCCCCGTTGGCCTTGCAGAACGCAATGGTCTCTTCATAGAGATCGGCGTAGCTGGAATCGGGAATGACGGCCTTTGCGTCTTGTTGATTGCCGTCTGCGTTCCACATCTGGCCAGACGTGCGAATCATGGCCGGCATTGATGCGTCGATGATGACGTCGCTCGGCACGTGCAGGTTGGTGATGCCCCGGTCGGAATCAACCATGGCGAGGTCGGGTCCGTTCTCGTACGCGGCGGCGATGGCGGCTTCGATGGCTGACTTCTGATCGGCCGGAAGCTCTTCGATCGCAGCGAGTAGGTTGCCGAGTCCATTGTTGACGTTTGCCCCGGCCTCATCGAGCGCGGCGCCGTGGTCTGCGAACAGATCGGCGAAGAAGGCACGCACTCCGTGGCCGAAGATGATCGGGTCGGAGACCTTCATCATCGTTGCCTTCATGTGCAGCGAAAACAGCACACCCTGAGCTTTGGCATCCGCCACCTGGTGAGCCAGGAACGACTGCAGCGCGGACTTGCTCATGAAGCTGGAGTCAACAACCTCGCCAGCAAGCACACCGATGCCGTCTTTCATGGCCGTGACCGTGCCGTCTGCGGCGACGTGCTCAATCCGCAACGCGTCGTCACTCGCCATCGTGACGGACTGCTCGTTCGAGCGGAAGTCGCCAGCGTCCATCGACGAGACGTGACTGGCCGAGTCGGCTGACCAGGCGCCCATGGAGTGTGGGTTCTTCTTGGCGTAGTTCTTGACGGCCTTTGGTGCTCGGCGATCGGAGTTGCCCTCGCGAAGCACGGGGTTGACGGCAGAGCCCTTCACCTTGTCGTAGCGAGCCCGAGCATCGAGTTCCGCGTCGGTTTCAGGATCGTCTGGATAGTCGGGGAGGGCCACACCCTGGGCCTGGAGTTCGGCGATCGTGGCCTTCAACTGAGGGACAGAGGCACTGATGTTTGGAAGCTTGATGATGTTGGCCATCGGGTCTTGCGTAAGGGCCCCAAGCTCGGCCAACGCATCGGCCTGACGCTGGTCTTCTGGCAGCAGATCGCTAAAGGTGGCGACGATGCGTCCGGCGAGCGAGATATCGCGAACTTCGACCTCAACGCCGGCAACACCGGTGAAGGCTTCGATGATCGGGAGGAACGATCGGGTCGCGAGGGCGGGAGCTTCGTCTGTATGGGTGTAGATGATCTTGGCGGTCACGAAGCGCAGGCTAGCCAACCCAACCGGGCAGTAGGGCAAGCAGTAGTGTCTGGCCTCGTGACCTCTTCACGACTTGAGTCGATTCGGACGTTCGCAACCACGCCGCCGAGCGGTATCGGAGGCTCGTTTTGGATTCTCGTTGAGGTAACCACGAACGACGGGGTGACGGGTATTGGCGAGTGCTACGGCATCCCCTTCTCGCCGAGCATCGGGTGCCGGATGGTCGAAGACACCTTCGACCGCTTCATTGCTGGCGAGTCGCCAGACAACATCGAGACGATGTTCCGCAGGGTGTACTCCGCAGGGTTCACCCAACGGCCCGATCCCACGATGATGAGTGTGTTCTCGGGCATCGAAATGGCGGTGTGGGACATCCGAGGCAAGCTGCTTGGTCGGCCCGTCTATGACTTGTTGGGGGGTCGGTTTCACGAACGGCTACGGACCTATACGTACCTCTATCCGCGTAACGTGCACGATCCGTCGCTTCCGGAAGACGATGCTGATGTGTACGTTGATCCAGCCGAAGCGGCGGCCAGAGCGGCCGAATACGTGGACTTGGGATGGACGGCCGTCAAGCAGGACCCGACCGGCCCCTACAGCTTTCAGGGCGGGCGCGAGCTCTCACTCGACGAGCTCGATCGCGCCGAGGCCAACGTCAGGGCCATTCGAGAGGCTGTTGGAACAAGAGCCGACATTCTCTTTGGCACCCATGGTCAGATGACGACGGGTTCGGCTATTCGTCTGGCGCGTCGCATCGCGCCGTACGACCCGCTCTGGTTCGAGGAACCATGCCCGCCAGACCAGATGGAAGCCATCGGCCAGGTTGCGGCCGCAACCACGATTCCGGTCGCTACGGGAGAACGGCTCACGACGGCTCGTGAATTTCACGACGCACTGAAGGCTGGCGTTCGCATCGTGCAGCCCGACATCGGGCGGTCTGGTGGTATCTGGGAAACGAAGAAGATCGCTCACCTCACCGAGGTGTACAACGCCCAGATCGCGCCCCACATCTACTGTGGACCGGTCGCCCACGCAGCTGCGGCCCACGTGGCGTTCTCGAGTCCGAGCTTTCTCATTCTCGAAACGATTCAAACGCCA